>JAKOEO010000006.1:25500-64497 GCA_022321325.1 Candidatus Magnetominusculus sp. LBB02
GGGCAAGGCAAAGCCGACAAAGAGGTTTAACGAAAGGCTTAGAAGCTGTGTCCTCTGCGGCTCATGCGCAAACCACTGTCCGCTGAACATTGACCTGATGGAGGTGTTCTATCACGCAAGGACAATAATCAAAGACCATGACAGCATAATGGCTGCCGCGGGGTTTTTGAGTAAGCTCGCGTTTAAGAACACTGACAGGACTGTTAATCTGTTTAAACCGTTTCAGAAGCTGATAAACAGCAGGCTCGCCAGAAAGAAATTAATCCCGGCTAATGTCCAGTTCACAGACAACCAGTTCAAAAAGACCGGCATATTCATGGTCAAAAATAAGATAGGGCGCGTAGCGATATTTGCCGGTTGTACGATAAAGCATGTCTATCCGGAGCTGATGTTCTCGGCGGCAAGGGTATTTAACGCGCTGCGCTACGAGGTGGTATTTCCTACGACGGAGGTCTGCTGCGGTGCCCCATTCAGGTCGCTTGGGCAGGAGGCAATGGCGGTGTCATATGCACAGAAAAACTATGAGACCTTTATCAGGCTAAAGGTTGACGCCATTGTATCGCTTTGCCCGACGTGTGTGGTTGCGCTCAAAAAACACTATCCTGTGTTAATAAATAAAGAGCTTGAAAATGTCTATGACATATCTGATTTCCTGTGCGGCAAGATAGACATGTCCATGATTGAGGAAAGTGGCCCCGCTATGCGTAAGCCGGTTAATCTGAAAGCGGTATTTCATGAGTCTTGCCATCAGCGAAACGAACTGAAAAATGGCGCCAATACAAAAAACCTGATACGCCAACTTCAAAGTGAAGACCAGACCGCACAGTACAACATAGAGCTGCTTGAGCCGGCCAAACAGTCATGCTGTGGTTTTGGCGGTACGTTTAGCGTATTTTTTCAGGACATGTCAAACTTCATACTAAGTGAAACCGTAAAGGCGTTGGACAAAACTGGGGCAGAGGCCGTAATCACAGGCTGCCCAAACTGCATATTCCAACTAAGCAAGGCGATTCAGGACAAACCCATCTACCACTTAATTGAAATCATTGAAGAGGCCATAGCGCCGTCAGCGTAACTTTCGGCAAGTTGGCTCACATTGCGGCGTCCAATTTATGTTATAATAGAATTAACGAGGATAGTGTGATGACAAAGAAAATTGTACCTGACGAACAGCTTCTGCCGCTCTGTAAGGAGCTTATCAAGACCGAGATAGCTACGCTTAACGACATTCCCCGCGCTCTGGCAAATACACTGGCTAACGAATATTACAGGTTTATAATGCTTGCCGCGCCGCATATCAAAGAGCGGCTTACCGAAAAGATTACTCTTTCGCTGTTAAAAGAGGAGCTGCTTAGTGGTGAGCTCAACTTTGGCTCTGCTGACGAAACTAAGTCACCCCCCAAGGTGCAGCTTGCCGCAGCCCTTGCCGCCGTTGAGGCCATTGCCCAGTTCATAGGCATACTGCGCGGCATAGACAAAGAAAAGGACCCGATACAGTACCGCTCAACCGTCGAACTTATCACAGATTATCTGAAATACGATATAGAGGACGCCGGAGGAAAGCTGCTATTGAAGCGCTTTTTCGAGCGTGCGGTGAAAAAGACTAACAAGCAGATAAAAGAACAAATCCCAGACCTTATTGATTATATTGACATGTGACGGCGAGGATCAACTTGGACGGTCTATGGCCGCTGACAGTGGGTTCAGCCGATGAGAAATTGCTGCCAGACTATCACACAGCATGCTATCCTCATCGAAGAAAGGTCCCTACGGTTTAATGGCCAAAGCGGGGCTTGACATACAGGTTAGTTAACCATTCCCGTGCGTGATGTTTGTCAGCACGGTAGTTCTATTGTGAACTCTGCGCCGTCCTGAATATTTCTTACGTAAATTTTACCGCCTAACTTATCTTCCATGATTACTTTAGATATGTAAAGTCCTATGCCTGTTCCATGGTCTTTCGATTTGGTTGTGAAGTACGGGTCAAATATCTTATCAATTAACTGCTCAGCAATCCCGCCCCCATTGTCACTAATCGTTAATTTTAGTGTTTCTCCTTCCTTGTATACATCAATGTCTATGGTGCCAGCAGCCTTTGCATCAAGCAAACCGGATAGTTTCCTGGCGATAATTGCCTCTTTAGCGTTATTTAAAATATTAAGAACAATATGTGCTAAATGGCTTTTATTTGTCGTTATTAACGTTGCATCGCAGGGTATGATTTCGGCAATGCTTCTGAATGTCTTGTTATGAGTTTTGCAGTTAATGCTGTATGATATCAAGTTTTTACTCAGCTGCGGCTCAAGAAATTTTAAGACTTCAGATGTAATTGCAATTAAATCGAACCGTTCCTTTTCCATGGAAGGCTTCAAGAAGTTGCTGAAATCATCTACAGTTTCCGACATAAACATGACCTGCGACATCGTTTCTTTTACGGCTGAATCGAAATAGGCGTTGTCAAGCTCTCCATGCTGGTATGCATCCTGCATGTTCTGCACAATAAGGCCGAGGGCGTTAAGAGGCTGTTTCCATTGGTGCGCTATGGCTGCTATCATCTCGCCCATAGCCGCCATTTTCGATTGCTGAAGCAACATATGTTCCTGCAGCATACGCCTGTTAGTTTCCTCAACTACACGCTGTTCAAGGGTTTGGTTTAACTTATTTATTCTTGCATTTACTTTTTGCAGCTCTGCCGTCCGCTCTATAACCTTATTCTCAAGCTCATCGCGGGATTGTTTCAGGGCCTCCTCCGCCCTCTTAGTCTCCGAAATATCTGAGACAATGGCAAAAACATAAGACGGCTCTCTATTTGTCGCATGAGTGTTACAAGACATAGAAACAGGGAGTGTGACACCATAATATTGCAGTCGAAGTTCAGCTTTGCCGCTGCCAACGAGCGCGTTTTGCCAGAGCGATTCAAATTTCTTTATATCTTCCTGAGAGATCAGACTCACAAGCTTTACCCCTACTAAATTCCTGTAATCTATAAGCATCATATCGGCAAACGCCTTGTTACAGTAAAGGATAACGCCTTCTTTTGTAAGCGTTACAGCCCCTTCATTCATTGATTCCACGAGCGCCTGATAAACATACGCCGCATCTTCAATGTGATATATCTTAGTGCCGTCTTTTTTGGTAACAACGATGGCGTCCACCACTCCACTACGCAGTGCGTTGAGAATGTCGTTTGCCTCGTCGAGACGTTTTTGAAGGTCTTCTATTTTTTTAATTAAATTTACTTCTTCTATTTGTTCAGCCATAGTATAAGCTCATTTGCTCTCATCGTGCGTTTTAGTAATTTTCTCTATATCAAGCCCCACAAGTACATTATCGGTGTCAGAGAGGTCTCCTAGTATTTTCCTCAACGGCATGGGAAGGGTTTTTACCAGAGTCGGGATTGCCACTATATCGTCTTGTAGTGCAAGCTGTGGTTCTCTCCTGAGGTCTACCACTTCAATTTTATATTTGGAATTAAGGTGTTTTTCACATATCTCGTTGAGATTAGAGATAGCGGTGACTGATTTAAGAGTCTGACCAGCCACATAAAGCCTTAGCTGCCATGTCGTATGGTTACCTATTGATTCAGTCTCTTGCGCCACTGGCTCATTGGATCTCCCAACATTTTTCTCATCAACGTCATCCACTGGTAAGTTCCTCCTTTTGTTGTTATTCCTGAGCCTGTGTAAGCGTCGAGAATTTTGATACCCTTGTCTGTGATCAAAAAATCTCTTGTCTGATTTGAATGAGACATCCCCCTTGACTTGATTATAGAAAGCCCTCTTGTACGCTCTCCGCTATATTCATTGTTTGTTAGAAATATCCATGTATCCATCAGCGAAGAAATACCCATGGAAGAGGTGTAGAGGCTCTCGTCAGACCCGTTAAGAGTGGTGTAAAGTGATGTGATGTTACTTGCTTTCATTAGGTCTATAAGCCTCATCATAAGCATCTTTATTTCATTTTCACTGCCAATATCGCTATAATTTGTAATCGGGTCCATGATAATCACAGATGGCGCGAATTCATTAATAAGCCTGTGTGTGGCGACAAGGTGAGTCTCTATGCCGAAGGAGGTGGGCCTGCTTGCGACAAGTCTTAAAGCACCCTGTTTAACAAAAGGCTCAAGGTCCATGCCTATTGATCTGGCATTCCTGATTACCTGATGCGGAGATTCCTCAGATGCAAGATAGAGACATCTCTGCCCGCGCGCACAGGTTGCATTAGCTAAGTGTAAAGCAACGCTTGTCTTTCCTGTGCCTGCAGTGCCTGAGACAAGCACCGTGCTGCCACAGAAATAGCCCTTTTCGTCCAACATCGTATCGAGATGGGCAATGCCGGTAGAAATATGCTCATCAGACACCTTGTATTCAAGCCCAATGGATGTGACAGGCAGTACCGAGATACCGTTTGAGTCTAAGAGAAATGGATATTCGTTTGTGCCGTGACTCGATCCGCGATACTTTGTGACGCACAGACGCCGGGTTAAGATCTGCCTTTCCACCCTGTGGTCTATGAGGATTACACAGTCGGCAATATACTCTTCGAGTCTGTTTCTTGTGAGTGCGCGCTCGCCCCTTTCAGCAGTGACAATGGCTGTTAAGCCTTTTTCCTTCAGCCAATTTAACAGCCTTTTAAACTCAGACCTTAGTAAATTATGCTGCGTCAGTCCTGAAAAAAGAGAATCTATGGAATCAATGCCTACTCTCTTTGCCCCAATTGCGTTTACTGCATAATCGAGTCTGATAAACAGACCTTCGAGGTCATATCCCCCCGATACTCCAACTTGATTGTGATCAATACTGATGGAATCAACAAATATTTTGCCTTTTTTCGATAAGTCGGCAAGATCAAAACCGATGGAGGCAGCGTTTATAGCGATGTCTTCCTTATTCTCATCGAAAGATATAAAGACGCCGGGCTCGTTATATTCTATAGCCCCTCTCACAAGAAACTCTACTGTTAAAAGTGTTTTACCGCACCCTGGGTTGCCGCAGACGAGCGTTGGACGCCCCGCTGGAAGCCCGCCAAATGTGACCTCATCAAGTCCCTTTATTCCCGTCAAAGACTTCAGGAGCTTCCCATCCTGTTGAATGCGCTGATTTGTCAGACTCACCGATATGCCCCCCCTTTGCCCACCTTGGCCCACCATCAATGTTAGGTCAGACGGCCTTATGAACGCTGACGCTACATCGAAATTTACATGTATAAGTGCTATTCTACCATAAAGAAATATAAAAACGCAATATGCCTCGCGCGCCTTGTTATCCCTGTCGCTAAAGACAGCTTAGCCATCTTTACTTCCATTGCCGCATTTTGGTATTAGTATAATGTGGATAACGCAATTGTCGTAACATATGAACTGGCCTGCAAAGATGCGGAAGAGGCGCAAATGGCCGCCGTGGCTATTGCCTATGAACAGACGGTAGAACTGCCCGTTGACTTTCCACTGAATGAGGAAATCACAACGCGCATAATCGGCGTGATAAGGCAGGTCAGGCAGATAGGCGACGGTCTCTATGCCGCAGAGATTGCCTATGCCGCAGAGATAACCGGTGGGCAGATACCGCAGCTCCTGAATGTCCTCTATGGCAATATCTCTATCAAGAATAATATTAAACTTACGGGAGTTGAATTCCCCGCGCAATTTCTCGATAATTTTAAGGGGCCAAACTATGGGATTGAAGGCGTCAGGGCGCTGACCGGCGTCTATGGCAGACCGCTTCTGGCAACGGCGCTAAAACCTATGGGGGCCTCCCCCTCTGAACTTGCCGCAATTGCCTATGCCTTTGCTGCGGGCGGCGGCGACATTGTAAAGGACGACCACGGACTTGTTGACCACAGCTTCTGCGGCTTTAAAGACCGCGTTATCAGATGCATTGAGGCCGTTGAAAGGGCGGCTGATAAGACCGGCAGGAGATGCCTCTATTTCCCGAATGTCCTTGCCGAGGTTGGCGTTATTGAACGGCAGGTGGAGTTTGCATTATCTCACGGCGCACCCGGCATATTAATCTCGCCATATATTGTCGGCCTCGATACGGTGAGGTCATTGGCCGTTCGCTATCCAATAGCCATAATGGCGCACCCGGCCCTTACTGGGACGAATTTCCAGGCCCCGCGTCACGGCATTACGCCCTCTGTGCTGCTGGGCACGCTATTTCGCCTTGCCGGTGCTGACATCTGCGTCTATCCAAACGTTGGCGGCAGGTTTAGTTTTACTCTGGATGAGTGCAGCCGTCTAAACAAAGCGCTAAGGGGCGGACTTGGCGGCCTTAGGCCATCGTTCCCGGCACCGGCAGGCGGCATGTCCCTCGCTAATATCGCTGAAATGGCGGCGCTATATGGCCCTGATACGATTTACCTGATTGGCGGGGCGCTCCACGGCTATGACAAAGACCTATCTTTGGGCAGTCGCGTATTTATGGATAAGATACGCGGTTTTTTCAGCGAACGCGTAGAAACACCGGCTGCTAATTCCAACGCCGCGGTATCGTCATGCGATATAAACGCAGGCAGTGTCAATCATGTAAGCGTGCCAAAGATACATATGGCCTTCAACGAAGATTTCCGATGGGACGGCGTTACCCCTAAGGTCTATAAGACGGGGGGGCAATTGGATTTTAAAGCGGTTACAAGGCATGAGCTGATAGGAACAAACGAAGAGGGGGCCGACTTTGACTTGCGATATTTTCAGATAGAAGAGGGCGGCTTTTCTTCGTTAGAGAAACACGTCCATGTCCACGTAATCATATGCGTAAGAGGGAAGGGCACGCTGCATTGTAACGGCATCGCGTACACGCTGCGCCCATTAGACGTTGCCTATGTACCGCCGCTCCATGTGCACCAGCTAAGCAACGACGGCAAAGACGGGCCATTTGGTTTTTTCTGCATAGTAAACCACCTGCGCGACAAGCCGCTGAGGCCATAGTCTGAAATTTTTTTGCATTAAAAAAATAACTCTTGACTATCACAATAGGTAATGGTATAATTAAGTAAATATGTATTGTAGTCGGTTCTGAGAATGTTGGCAGAGGAGGGTTGGATGATTAAGTGAAAAGGGTCGTCAGTGAGGGTAAATATTAATATTAGTGGAAGTTTTTTTAAGAGGCAGTAAGAAAGAGTACCAGCTTGGTATGTGGAGGTGCCTATGTTTGGAATATTAATCAGATGTTATTTAAATTGTATCGCAGGTCTGGCAGTCGGTAAGGAGGAAGAATGGGGAAATCTAATAGGATTAAAATGAAGACGTATAATCTAGTAATTCCGATGAAATACAATAACGGAAAGAGGATAGAAAAGGATAAAATCAACCAAACTTTTGGAGATATAAGAACAAAGTTTAGTGAGTGCTCATGGACAATGGTAGTAAGGAATATGGGAAAGTGACGGTATTGTTTACTACGACAAAAGTTATAGGGTTAGCATTACAACTTATGATACCAAGGAAAATGATCAATGGTTTATAAATTTTGGGAAAATGTTAGAGGACAGACTACAACAGATCAAAATTTACATTACTCAATCAAGGGAAATGCCTTTAATATGATGCTTTTTCCAATCCGAGAGGAAATATATGAATCCTTATTTTAGGATAAAGATAAGTTGGGTTGAAAAGGATGATCACAGAGAGATTAAATTATGGCCTGAGGTGATTTATGAGTTCATAATCGTAAGCAGTTATAAATCAATAGATAGTTATATAGTAACAGGAGGCTAACATGGCAGCACCGAGGAGATTAAAGAAACCGGTACACATTACTACGGTTGTAGAGGAGTCACAGCATGAAGCGTTGCGTTATTTTGCGTATACAGAAAAGAGGCCGATAGCCAATTTGTTGAGAGAGGCAATAGAGAATTTCATCAAAGAAAAAACTGTAAAGCAGGGTATGTCTGATATCAAGCAGGCGGCAGTTAAGTAGCTATGCCCGTAGGATTTGTGTGATGAAGAGATAGACCACCCCCATGCTATTGGCAATATCATGGGGGTGGGAGACTGTTTAACAAACTGTATCAATACTGAGAAAGCGAAGGGAAGCAGTGGTACTGAAATAGATATCGGTATCGCCTGGCGAGTAGCGGCTATCCCCTCTCGTTCTGAAAGAAGGCAGCCTACACTTATACGGGCGTGGGATTGTCGAAATATCTGCCCAGCTCTTCAAATGCGCAGAGCGCTATTAGTCCTATTACCGACAGGGTCATTCTGAACCCTCCTCCGGCTATTAATGGCGGTAACAAAAAATATACTATGACGCCTATGATTGTCAGGCCGTATAACAACCTCCCTTCCCGTAATTGCCTGATTATGTACGAGGCAAACAGGCTGTAAATAAATACGTAACATAGCGTAATCAGCATTGCAAGCGCCTTGTCAATCATGCGCTGCCTTGGCGTCAGCTTTGCAGCCGCAGTCGGCGATAGATCTACTCCGGCAAGGGCCGCTGTGTCTAACCACGGCAGCTTCAACACTATCGCCTCGGCGTGCGTCACAAGTTTCCCCACCGTTGTCGCAGGATATTGCAGGAAGACCCTTAACGCTGTTTCCTTCTTCTTTTTTATCTGGTCTTCAAGGTTGGGTATCCTGGCAATCTCTTGATTTGTCTTATGATATACGTCCATTTTGTCCTCTAAAAACAACACCTCTACCATCAGGTAGTCATACAAATTTATCGCCGCAATATCAGTAAATTCAAAAAGCCCGTGATTTATATAATTTCTGATAGCAGGGCCGCTGCAGACAACCATCAGAATAAGCGTTGAGGCCGCTATCCATGACCTTATTTTTTTTGTGTTAATAACGCCCGCCTTTCGTGCCGCAATAACCAACACTGCCGCGTTTAAAACTGGATATAGCCCAAGCGTCGGCCTGACCTCTGCCGCATATCCTATTAATATGATGTACATTATGAGATAAAGAAGGCGCTGCCTCACTATCGAGAGGATGCCTAGACACAACCCACACGTAAAAACCACGGCAAAAAACATATCTGTAAGTACAACGGGCGCTGTTACGATAAAACATCCCGTCGCGGTTAAAAATATCGACGCCCTGTAGAAACCCCTATCCCCGCCGCCAAGAAAGTCCCTGTTGATAATAAAAAGCGCTGGATATATGGCGGCAAACAAAAGCGCCTGTACAAAAAACACCGCATAGAGCCAGTTCCCGCCAAAAACGGCCATAATTAAAGATAAAAACATCGGGTAGCCGATAGTCCTGACATGATCAGGCACCGTGCCCTTTCCAAACACGCCATATGTAAGAAAATTCCTCGCCGGCTCGACATAGGTCATCACGTCTGTGCCGTTCATTGCATTCTTAGTAAACTGACCCTCCGGCATTTGTAGGTTAAACGCGGTTGTCCCATTTGATAACATGACAATAATATAGATTATGTTAATTACAGCGGGAACAATGTATTGGACAACTATCGGGGGGAACTTATTTGTATTCATAATTCAGGGCGTCTCATCATTTTCAATAGAAAAAAAAGAGGACTGCAACGGCTGCTTATCGCCGCCATTGCAGTCTGCTCAGCTTAAGGTTCAGTGTATCTATTTAGCTATTATATGAATCTCAGCGCGTCTGTTTTTCGCCCTGCCGGCATCAGTCTTGTTATCGGCAATAGGGTCGTTGTAGCTGTGGCCTACGGTCTTAACCTTTGCCGCGTCTACGCCTTTTTTCACGAGCGCTGCCTTTGCGGCCTCTGCCCTTCTTAACGATAATCTCATGTTATACTTAAAACTTCCCTTGTTATCTGTATAACCGTCAATCGTTACGTCAGGGTTTGGATACTTCTTGATAATATCAGCCGCCATATCCAGCTCCGGCTTATAGACAGCCTTGATGTTGTATTTATCGAAATCGAAGTTGACGATTCTGATAACGGCCACTTCTTTAGGAGCGGCAGGCTCAGGCTTTGGCGCCTCTGCTACTGGCGGGGCCGGTGGCTTTGGACATAGTGCGCCGGCCATCTCAGCGGCCTTCTTCGCCATATCTATACCTTCCTGCGTCCTGCAGCTTAGATATACATTGTACGCATCGTCTCTCATCTTTGCCGCTGCGTTAAACTCTGCCGGGCATGCCTTGTCCTTACCCTCTGCTTGCGCCTTTGCTATTGCCCTGTCGGCAGCAGGCAGTTCCTGATGATAATACCAGACTGTACGCTTTGGGGCAAACTCCATACCTGCACAACCGGTAAATGCCAAAGCAATAACCGGCAGCAACAACATCAACATCTTCCTCAACACATTGTTCATAGACATACCTCCAGTTTGTGGTTTTCGTTACAATGTATTATAGCCATGTAGTATCATACTCTATCTACACCGGTACTTGTCAAGAGTAAACTTTAACTTTAATTGACACGCGCTACAGTGACCAGAGACTCACCCCATCGCGTTGGAATGATCAAACGTCCGGTCAAGACCTGTAAGGCCGGGGCAGGATAAAATATCAACTTTTGCAGCGATAATGGCATCCAGTCTATATACGGTACATCCCAAAGCCCGTCAGCAGCCGTTTTGACAATTGTAAATCCAGCTGCCTCTGTCAACGTCAACCACCTCTGTGCCGGATATAACGCCACATGCGCCGGGTCGCCATACCCAATCCAATTGCGCTTTTTAAGCGTATGGCCAATGCCGGAGAGATTCGGCACGACATACATCAATATGCCCTGCGGGCGCAGAAGCCCCCTTAGCATCTGCAACGCATCAAGCGGCCTTTCAATGTGTTCAAGGACATGTATCGCACATATTAAATCAAAACTTGAAGTTGGAATTTCCTCTATACTGCTGAATAAATGCCCCGGCAGGGCGGTTTCTTTAGCTATATCGAGGGCGTCAGCAGATGTGTCAAATCCATATGTATCATAGCGCTGCCTGCTAAAATATTTCAGGAAATGCCCGCAGCCACAGCCGTAATCAAGTATAGCGCCACGCCTTACATAACTTCTCGCTACTCGGGAGTAAAACCACAGGGCAAGACGTCCGCCGTTCTGACCGCGTGCGGCATAGTAGGCACTGCTGTATGACTGCGGCTCTGACATTGAGCTACGACAGCGTCCCGATTATCGGAATTATCTCACTGATGTCGTCTATGATATAGTCTGCCTGACTTAGCGTACTAACCGCCCTGTAGCCATAGCTTACTGCGACGGCCTTTATGCCTGCGGCATGACCTGCCTCTATATCTGTGGCGCTGTCGCCTACGATTATCGTGCCGGTGGGGTCAGCCCTCAGCTCTTCCATCATCTTAATAATAGGTACGGGCGATGGCTTACGCCCTCCACATGTGTCATATCCATAAACAGCCTCAAAATAGCGAAGCATGGAGAGTTTCTCAAGCAGCAGCCTTGACAGAGATTGCAGTTTATTGCTGACCACGCCCTTTTTCATCTTAGACAAGTCATCAAGCGTCTCTAAGACGTTCTCATACGGCCTTGATTTGTCGGCTATATGGGATGTGTAATGCTCAAGGAAATGGCCCTTCAACAGGTCTTTCCTTGCTGTGTCAAATTCCTCTATGCCTGCCGCCTTCAGCAAAAGATTTTCAACGCCCGCGCCCACAAGCCCCCTTATCTCATCAACCGTAAGAGATTTCAAGCCAATCTCACGCAGGGCATAATTCACAGCACCGGCAATGTCCCCGATAGAATCAACCAGCGTGCCGTCAAGATCAAAGATAATCAGCTCAATTGCCATCTTGCTCCGGCAGCTTTTTGAGCCTGTTATATTTCTCAATGCCTACGCACTCCTTCGCCGCAGGACACCAATCCAGACATGTCGGCTTCATTTCTCTGCTGATTGTCTTATTGCACTCTTTACATTGAGTTTCTGTCTCATCAGACCAGATTTCATTAAAATGCCCGCAGGAATAACATTTTAGCTCCTCCGGGTATGGGTTTCTTATCTCGCTGCTTCCTGGACAACTTTCTTTCATAAAATCACCTCATCGTTTTGTTGATTATAACATTATAATATTTCTGCGGCGATAAATTACATGACGGTAATCATAAAGATTATGATGGCGCCGCTAAAAAAACTTTGCATTTTTTAGTTGAGTTGATATAGTATAGTCTATGGGCAGTGAAGCTGTTGACAGAGACCCGTTGGACGATGACCCGGGCAATGGCGGCCATAAAGAAGGCCGTGACGGAGACGGTGACGCGCGGCGGCCCTCTTTAGATATGATAAAGCTGTTTGCGCGGTATAAGGCAGGCGACTTCAACGAAAAGGCTGCAAGAGAGGTTGCCAATGTCTTCAGAGAACTATCCGATACAGCCGTCACAATCAAAACCGATAACTCAGACGGCCTTGCCGCCCTCAATGATGACCGCAAGCCGGTCAGAGAAGACTTCTCTGATTTAAAAGACGATTTCTACGGCTTGAAAGATGATTACTTTGATTTAAAAGACGACTATTTCACTCTGAAAGATTCATATCACCACATTAAAGACGAATATACGTCGCTCAAGACTGAATATCTGAGACTAAAAGACCTCTATGAACGCGAACTCGACGAAGAAAAGGCAAGAATAAAGGCAAAAGTCAAATCCCTGCAGCGCAGAGTGAGGATTTATTTCCTGCTCCTTCTGATTATAGTCCTTCTAAGTTCGCCGCCTTCGATGGACATGATTTACAAACTTTTAGGACTGCACTGACCTGCCGAAAGGCTGCACGTTATACTTGGCCGCTTGTCATACCTGAAAGACCATACGTTATAACAGAAAGGCTGCACGTCATACCCGAAAGGCTGCACGTTATACTTGGACGCTTATCATACCTGAAAGACCGTACGTTATACTAAGCCATGAAGTGTTCCACCGTTACGGCAATCCCTTTTTTGAGATCAAATTCAGGGTGCCAGTTCAGCGTCCTTGAGGCCTTTGAGTTATCCAGACAGCTTCGCCTGATGTCTCCGGCTCGCGCCGGTCCTTTGTGCGGGGCATCAAACATGGCGTCTTTGGCATTTCCTTTTTCTCTTAGCACCTCAAGTGTAGTCCTGTAAAGCTGCCCTGTGCTTGTCTCTACACCGGTGCTTATATTAATAATCTGTGAGTCCCCGGCAGCCAAAGCCAGCAGGTTTGCCCGTACTACATCTTTTACGCAACAATAGTCGCGCGTCATGCCATCCGGATCATTCTCATAATGGTATATTGTCGGAAGGCCGCCAGAGATAATCTTCTCCATAAAAATCGCCACGACCCCGGCCTCGGCGTGTGGCACCTGCCGCGGTCCGTAGACATTGGCATACCTAAGCACGGTATAGTTCAACCCATAGTGGGCGGCGTAGAAATGCAGATACATCTCGGTCGTTTGTTTTGTAATCGCGTAGGGAGAGAGAGGGTTTCCATGATATGTCTCAGCCGTGGGAATTACATCGGCCTCGCCATATATTGCGCCTCCTGTGGAGGCGAATATTATTTTTTTTGTGCCATACCTGACTGCGCACTGAAGTATATTTACCGCCCCAAGCACATTTACCTGTGCGTCAAAGTGCGGGTCAGCCACAGAGGCCGGCACTGACATCTGGGCGGCATGGTGGTCAATCACATCCGGCCTTTCCATCTCGAAGACCTTCTTTAGCTCATCAGAGCGCACGTCCATGAGGTAAAATTTAGCCTTTTTATTGATATTTTCCCACTTGCCGGTAAACATGTTATCTACGATAATCACGTCGTGGCCAGCCGCTATAAACCCATCTACAACGTTTGAACCTATAAAGCCCGCGCCGCCTGTTACTAATATTCTCATCGTTGTCCCTTTCCCGCGGCAATGGTGCTGAACAGATCCAACGCCCTCTTTACCGCCTGGTCCATGTTGTAGTATTTATATTCGGCAAGACGCCCTGCAAAATAAACGGTTTTCAATTTGTCAGCCTCTTTTTTGTACTTTTCATATATTGCGGCGGCACTGGCCATCGGCACAGGATAGTAGGGTTCGCCCACGGCCTCAGGGAACTCGCGCACAATCGTCGTGCGCGGGTGCTTCTGTTTCGTGAAATGCTTGCTTTCGGTTATCTTCGTAAATCTGTTGTCATTGGGATAGTTTATTACCGCAGCTTCCTGATAGTATTCGACATCCAAAGTCTCAAACTCAAAACTCTGGCTCCTGTAGGGAAGCTCTCCGTGCATGTTGTCAAAGAAGTAGTCAACAGGGCCGGTATAAATAAGGTAGTCAAACTTCACGTCGCCGATTATTTTTTTGTAGTCTGTCTCAAGCGCAACAGTTATATTTTTATGGTCAAGCATGTTATCAAAGAGTTTGTAAAAGCCGTCAACCGGAAGCCCCTCGTACTTGTCGCCAAAATATCTGTCATCGGTATTGAATCTCAATGGGATTCGCCGCGTTACCTCAGGAGAGAGTTCCTCAGGATATACGCCCCACTGCTTATATGTGTAATTTTTAAAGAATTTTTCGTAGAAAAATTCCCCGACTTGCGACAGAACGACATCCCTTGAGTCTTTAATATTTGCAATATTGACTCGCACCGCGGCAAGGTAGTCTCTAAGGCCCTGCTCATCAAAGTTCTTCTTTAGGAGAGTGTTTACCGTGGTCAAATTAATAGGGATAGGGAGCTTAAGGCCGTCCACATAGGCCAGCACCCTATGTACATAGCCGTTCCAGCTTGAAAACTGGTTTACATACTGCCAGACGTCGTCGTGGTTGGTATGAAATATGTGCGCCCCGTACTTATGAACCAAAATTCCGGCTTCGTCATAATAGTCATAGGCATTGCCGCCTGTGTGAGGGCGTTTCTCAACCAGCAGTACCTTCTTATCTAATTGAGAGGCGAGGCGTTCGCATACTACCGCACCGGCAAACCCAGAACCAACTACCAGATAATCATATTTCACGCCCCGGCAGCCTCCGACTTTAGATATTCAGCCAGAGCCTCATCCCACTGGCGGATTTTAAACGGCGTGGAATATATCAATGTCGAAAGATCAAGCACAGAGTATGCCGGTCTTTTGGCCGGCCTTGGAAACTCATCAGTCGTCACAGGAATAACCTTGTTGTTCTTGCCGCTTAATTTCAGGATTTCCACGGTGAAATCATACCAACTAAGCCTGCCGTCAGTGGCGTCTGTTACGTGGTATATCCCGTACTTGCCGCTTTCTATGATGGCCTTTATGCCGTGTGAGAGGCTTACTGTCCAGGTGGGCGAGCCTTTCTGGTCGTTAACCACTCTTAATGTGTCCATCTTGCCGCTTAAATCAAGGATTGTCTTTACGAAATTCTTGCCGTAATGGCCATAGAGCCAGCTTGTCCTTACAATATAGAATTTTCTTAACAGCCACTTCACATATTTCTCGCCTGCAAGTTTACTAAAGCCATAGAAATTAACGGGGTCAGTATTGTCAAACGGCGTGTAGGGGACGCTGTTTTGACCGTTGAAGACATAGTCTGTGCTGACGTGACAGAGCGGTATATCGCGCTCGGCACACACTAAAGCCAGATGCTGGGTGCCGGTTGCGTTTACAAGCATAGCGGTATCGCGTTCTTTTTCAGCGCAGTCAACGTTTGTGTATGCCGCACAGTTTATGATTATATCCGGGGAGTGCACATTAACCACGCTGCGGACTAACTCAAGCGATGTGATGTCCATCTCGTCTACCGTAGCCCCAAAGCATGTGTGGCCCGTGGAGAGTACGGGTATTATGTCAGTGGAGAGCATACCGCCTGCGCCTACAACTAAGATTTTCATTTCCAGAACCCCTCGCTCTCGGCGGCAAGCCGTTTTTTCAGGGTCTGCCACCATATCTCATTTTCAATATACCACTTGATTGTTGCGGCAAGCCCCTCCTCTATTTTCATTTGCGGCTGCCAGCCAAGCTCAGCCGTAATCTTTGAGTTATCGAGCGCATAGCGAAAGTCATGCCCTGGGCGGTCTTTCACATATTTAAAGGCGGCCTCCCCCGTGAGTTTCGCAACCCCTAACTTTCCCATCATCGCAACGACCATATTTAATATATCGAGATTTCTCTGTTCGCTGTTGCCGCCAATGTTATAGGCCTGCCCCTCTCTGCCTTTGTGAAATACCACATCAATGGCCTTACAGTTATCACCGACATAGAGCCAGTCTCTGACATTAGTGCCCTGTCCGTAGACGGGGACGGGCTTGCCGGTGAGCAGATTGGTTATCATCAGCGGGATGAATTTCTCTGGATATTGGTAAGGCCCATAGTTATTTGACGGTCTGACGGTGATAACAGGAAACCCGTATGTCTTAAAGAATGCCTTAATGAGTAAATCGCCTGCGGCCTTCGAGGCGGCATATGGCGAGTTCGGGTCAAACGGTGTGGTCTCGGTAAATTTCCCGTCCCCCGTTTCAAGGCTTCCATAGACCTCGTCTGTGGAGACATGGACAAACCTTGAAACCTTTGCCTTTAGCGCCGCATCGAGAAGCACCTGAAGGCCAATGACGTTAGTTTCCAAAAAAGGGCGTGAGTTTTCAATCGAGCGGTCAACATGGCTCTCGGCTGCAAAATTAATAACGCCGTCTACCTGTCTGATGAGTTGGGCGACCGTCTGCTCATCCCCGATAGAGCCGCGTATGAAATGGTATCGGCCCGAGTCAACGCCTTCCAAATTGTCCAAATTACCGGCATATGTCAAGGCATCCAGATTAAATATTTCATATTCAGGGTACTTCTGAAGCATATATCTGACAAAATTAGAGCCTATAAAACCGCAACATCCTGTAACAAGAATCTTCACCGCAGTCTCCTAATCATACCTCAACAATTGAATCGTCGCTAATCATAAGACGCAATGCCTTATGTTGATGGGCGCTTTTAATCACCCTGGCCCCCCTGCCGATAAGGCTGTCCTCAAGGCGCTCAATGCCGTCAATGCAGGCATTGTCCAAAATAACCGAGTGTTCTATTGCGGAGTTTTTAATGGTAACGTTATCTCCAATGCTGGTAAATGAACCTATAAATGTATTTTCTATAATAGAGTTCTTTCCTATTTTAACAGGGCCGCGAATGTTGCTGTTTGTTACAACAGAGCCGGCTTCGATTGTCACCCTGCCAATTGTGCGGCTGTTTGCGTCCATTTTCCCTTTGATGTCATTTTTGATATACTCATCGAGGACGATACAATTAGCCTGAAGCAGGTCGTCTTTTTTGCCGGTATCAAGCCACCAGCCGTCTAAAATCTCGCTGTCCACGGCATAGCCCATGTTGATAAGTTCCTGAATGGCGTCGGTTATCTCCAGTTCTCCGCGTTGTGAGGGTTTGATGCGGGCGATGGCGTCAAATATCCTTTTTGTAAATATATAGACCCCGACAAGGGCAAGATTTGAAGGAGGATTCTGGGGCTTTTCCATAAGCTCGATTACCTTGCCGTCAGAATCCAGCCGCGCCACGCCAAAACGCCGCGGGTCTTCGACCTCCTTGAGAAAAATCATCGCATCGGATTTATTTTTCTTAAAACGCGCAATAGCGGTACGTACACCTGAACTGAGAAGATTGTCGCCAAGATACATGACAAAATCGTCATCCTTCAGGAATGACCGCGCCGAGAGGACGGCATGGGCAAGGCCAAGCGGTTTTTTCTGCACAATATAGCGCGTCTTAATGTCCCACGGTTTTCCTTCTCTCAAATAATCCCTGACGTCCTGTCCAGTTTCGGGGGAGATAATAATACCGGCATTTTTTATCTTTGCCTCGCATATATGGTCAAAGACATAACCAAGTATAGGTTTGCCGGCAACAGGCACCAACTGCTTTGCTATAGTATGGGTCAAGGGCCGCAGCCTCGTACCTTGCCCGCCGCTTAGTATCAGCGCCTTTTTCATTTTTTTCTATCCTTTATCATTATCCTGACACGTAGCAGCCCGGAGCTGCCGCCCAAAGCCTGCCGCCCAAAGCCTGCCGCCCCGGCAATTAACTTGAACTTTATGGACGCTTTGTATTATAACAGATATAGCGTGTTTTTTTACAACCCTGTGTGTTGTTCAAAGAAAACGCAGTGGAAATGAATTATCTATGAAGAAATTTATACAGTTATTATCGCTCATTACTATAGACATCGCGGCGTACTATGTGTCCCTGTACGGCGCGTGGTACTTTAGGGAAAAGGCAATCCCCTTGTTTTATACGCCTTTGACGCCGAACTATTCCTTTGCGTATTACTCAGGGCTTTTGTGGATGCCTGCAATTTTCTTATTCTTCATAGCCTACAATAACATCTATACGGGCAGAACCCCCCTATGGGACGAAACGAAAAAGCTGATACACGCCAATACATTATCTTTTATGGTACTTATGGCCGTCGTAATGCTAGGCAAGATTCAGGGCATGGTTTCGCGCGCCGTAATATCGGCGTTGTGGGTGTTTGCAATTTTTATTTTCCCTATCTTTCATCTCTATGGTAAGAAACTGCTCTTTATATTGGGTATCACCAAAGAAAAGGTCCTCGTTCTTGGCGCCGGCAAGACAGGCAAGATAATCTCCCAATGGCTTGAAAGAGAACGGCACATCGGCTATGAAGTCATCGGTTATCTGGATGACGATGTAGAGAGAATCGGCACATTCATTGACGGGAAAAAGGTGTTTGGCCAGGTCAGGCACTACACGCGTTTCATCAAAGAACTGCAAATCCAGACCATCATCATAGCAATGCCGTCCCTGGGCCCTGAGAAGATATCTTCTCTGGCCTTTGAAATACAACAAAAAGTAAAAAACACGCTGATTGTCCCCAATCTCTACGGCATCGCTCTTTTAAACACAGAACTTCTGCATTTGTTTTACGAAGAGATATTCCTTCTAAAGGTCAGAAATAACCTGAAATCCATGTACAACATGATAATGAAAAGATTTTTCGACCTTGCGTGGGCAATATCGCTGCTGCCCTTTGTACTGTTTGCGGTGGCTGTAATAGGCATTATTACAAAACTGTCGTCACCAGGTCCGGTCATATATAAGCAGGAAAGAATAGGAACGGGCGGGCGGCCTTTTAACTGTTATAAGTTTAGGACAATGGTCGAAGACTCTGAGAAAATCTTAGACGAGCTGCTACAAAGTAACAGCGATATGAAAGATGAGTGGGAGAAACACTGGAAATTAAGCAAAGATCCGCGTGTTACAAAGATCGGGATGTTTCTGAGAAAGACCTCGCTTGACGAGCTTCCTCAGATCTTTAACGTCCTCAAAGGAGAGATGAGCCTCATCGGGCCGCGCCCATATCTTCCAAGAGAGATGTATGCAATTGCAAACGACATTGGAGACATCACAAAAGTGCCGCCAGGAATCACAGGGCTTTGGCAGGTATCGGGCAGGAGTTCTACGACTTATGAAAACAGAATCAGGCTTGACATCTGGTATATGATGAACTGGTCTTTAGGGCTTGACTTGTTTATCCTTTTAAGAACCATTAAGGTAGTATTATTTATGAAGGGGGTACGTTAGAATGAGAAGGTTTCATGCGCTGAGTGCGATAATGTTGTCATTGGCTCTGCTATTAATTGGTGCGGCGCCTGCTGCCACAATCTTTGAGAGAATCACCTCTGCCTATAGCACGTTTAAGGATATAAGCGGCAGGTTTTCACAGGTAAGCAAGATAAAGGAACTCAATAAGGAAATGGCCTACGAGGGCGCATTCCGCCTCAAGCCACCGTCAAAGATGTCATGGAAGTACGAGGGCGATAACGAACAAGAGGTTTTCATAAACGGCGACGCCATAACAATATACAAAAAGAAGCTCAACCAGGCCGTCCGCTCTAATATTGACGAAGCGGCCATAGCCCAAACGCCGCTGGCTCTTTTAAGGGGCATCGCAGATATTGAAAGAGACTACGATGTTACGGAAAAGAACAATGTCATGCGCCTGACGCCTAAAAACTCATCAAATAAGGTCAAATATTTCGATGTCTATCCATCGAAGGACGCGTTTCCTATAAAGAAGATTGTCCTCTTCGACAATAACGACAACACCGTTGAGATAACCTTACAGGGCGTGAAGACAAACTCCGGCCTCTCAGATGAGTTATTTATATTTACGCCGCCCAAGGACGCTGAGATCATCAACAACTGATTTCAGAACGTACGCTTGATGCCAGAAGATATAATACTTGCCATTGATACGTCATGCGACGATACGTCTGCTGCCGTTGTAGAGGGCGGAAGGCAGATAATTTCGAGCATCGTATCGGGGCAAAATCAGGTTCATGAGCGGTTTGGCGGCATAGTGCCGGAGCTTGCCTCACGGCGGCACCTTGAAATCATAGCAGATGTCGTTGACGAGGCGCTGAGGGCGGCCTCTATATTGCTTTCCTCTGTGAGCGCCATTGCTGTGTGTAAAGGCCCCGGCCTTGTTGGCTCTTTGATTGTGGGGACTGCCTTTGCCAAGAGCCTTGCCTATGTTCACAGGCTGCCGTTTATAGGAGTAAATCACCTTGAGGGGCATATCTGCTCTGCGTTCCTAAAAGAAGGCCAGCCTCCTACACTGCCGTTTATCTCTCTTGTAGTCTCAGGAGGCCACACAAGCCTCTACAGGGTAGACGGACTGGGGCAATACAGAGAGCTTGGCAGATCCCGTGACGATGCCGCAGGGGAGGCATATGACAAGGTGGCAAAGATGCTGGGACTGGGGTTTCCCGGAGGTCCGGCGATTGACTGTCTTGCTAAGGCCGGTAACGCAAAGGCCGTGCCATTTCCGCGCGCTTATATGCCTCACACGTTGGACTTCAGCTTCAGCGGCCTGAAGACATCGGTCAGGAGTTATATAGCAAATAATACGTTTGCCGTTGAGGACATATGCGCCTCATTTCAGGCTGCGGTAATAGACGTCCTGATAAGGAAAATCGAATGGGCAATAGAAAAAGAAAATATCGCGGCAGTGGCGCTCTCTGGCGGCGTAGCAGCCAACGACGCCCTTCGCGAAAGATTAGGACAACTCAAAGGAGTTAAGACCTATGTACCTCCCAAACCGCTCTGCACAGACAACGCCGCCATGATAGCAGCAGCCGCCCACGCGCAATTTCTAAAAGGCGAATTCGACGGTTTCAGCTTAAATCCAAAGGCATATCTGCCGGTGGGGTGAAGCGCTTACTTCACTTAACGCCCCGTACTTCTTTTAACGCCTTATTAAAGGCGTCATTTAATTTATCGCCTGCTACTATTGAGCTTATTTCTTTTTCTAAATAGAATACCGCGAGTTTAGCCGCATTGATTGTATTATTATCAATAACCGAAGTCAAATCATAATCAGATGAATTACGATAGTCCTTTAATATCTGAAGATATCCCGATATGTCAGTTCTATCATAATATGTCATTGTCCTTTGAATTAATATATGTATATTTCGTATCTTATAAACATCAAATCCATTTTCAACAGTTATCATATGAAATAAGGTTTCCCTATATTTAAGAAATATGTAATAATAATACCTGCCAATTACCGTCCTACACATAGCATGAGTTATACTCTTATCTATATATTTGATATATGGCAGTTCCTCAGCCATTATCTTAAACTGATCAATCGGAAACACATCACCTGCCTAAAACTCTAACCAATACTAATATGCCAGGATATTTAGATATGATTAGTTTATAAATATATATCTCTAAATTGAACTGTTCTTCAATTGACATCGGCTTTGCAATTATTTTTAATGAGAAATATTTTTCATCCGGAAATTCTATATCTATGTCCTCAAATGAAAATATTTCATATACCGCCTGATTATCCTTCAGTGACTCTTTAACATATTCATAAATGTCTGAATACATTTTATTTTTCAATAGAGCCTTCCCATTTAAGTAGGATTTAACTTTAGTCATAATACTGATTAATGGCCGAGGATCAAAATATTGTGATATCTTGGCATAGAATACATTATCATCAAAGTCTATTTCATAATTGTGGTTTACCATATTCCACAGCTCCAATATGGCTTGATACATTTCTTCATAATA
Organism: Candidatus Magnetominusculus sp. LBB02; assembly: GCA_022321325.1. Lineage (GTDB taxonomy): Bacteria > Nitrospirota > Thermodesulfovibrionia > Thermodesulfovibrionales > Magnetobacteriaceae > Magnetominusculus > Magnetominusculus linsii. The sequence goes on from JAKOEO010000006.1 coordinate 47,427, forward strand.
TGACATGTTTGCATATGACGTAGCAAGGTGTGATAGAACATATGCCTTCTCGTATTCAGTCGTTGCATTTTTGAGTAAATGCCTTAAAATCTCTAAAGCCGCTTCCGAATTACCCTTACTTGCTTCAATTGTCGTTTTGAGCATGGCTAATTCAAAAGGCAGTTCTCCATTAAGCATCTCAGAACACTTTCCGAATATTATTTCAGCATTTTCTATATCATCTAACAGATAATAGCATTTTATCAGCAGTATCATAGAGTCAATCAAATCTTTAGGATTTTTCTCTATATAGTCGGTGAGTTCTAAGACCAACGAACGCAACTCCTCTTCAGAGGTATGCTGCCTAAGTCTATTAGCATAGTTGACGCTTAACGGAAATGGTAACGCCATCAGCGCACCTGCCTGATATTATTTGAAAATCCTGTCATCTTCCAATCACCTTCATTACCATAACACAACATTGAACAGCCTGTCAATGTTTAGCGTAGTTTGTCTTTGTATGTGGTCTCTGTCTCAGTCTTTAGCAGGCGTCTTATTGTGTCGTTATTTGTGTCTTTTACCTTTCTGAATACCAGAGGGTTTCCTTCAAATAGTTCTTCATGTTTACTTATGAATTGCTGCAATTGTTTTGTATCTGAAGTAAGAATAAACTCATCGGCATCGGCTGCCCCTTTTGCGTTTTCATAACTTATCTCTTTGCTGTGCCTTTGCAGATAGTCCTTGTCTAAATTAAACGTATAAACGTACATTGTGCTCTCATCTATAAAGTCTATTCTTAATATATTATGCACCTTCTTTCCTTTGTACTCTGTTAACATCATATCAATATAATATGAACCCGCTATATTAACAAGATTAAACTCAATAATCTCTACATTATGATTAGTCTTTTCATTTTCCTCTACAACCCAATAATATGAGGTCTTGTTGTTCGGATTATAATAAATATTGTAAATGTTGGTTTCATTAATCCATTGGCCGTATAGCAATTTATTATATACAAAATTAGACCCGTCCTCAGCCGCTATCCCGTGCAGGGACTGAACGAGGCAGCCGCTCATAGAAATTAAAAGAGCCGCCGCTAACATAGCGACCGCTAATTTATAAATAACGCGGTACCGGTAGTTACAACCCATCTATCGCCTAAGCGGCATGTCTACTATTGAGGTAAATGACATATGGCTATTATACAGATGTCGTATGTTTAATGCAATGGCAGTGCAGGGTGCCCTTGACAATATCGCGGCATTAGTGCAACAATGGATAGGTTAGGGTAAGGATAATTATATGGTAAAATATTTCATGGTTACGTTGATTGGATGTGCCTTTGCGGTGCTTGTCGCGTGTTCTGATAAGCAGGCGCCTGCACCTGAGGTCAGCATTAATCAGGATACGCTTGCTAAGCAAAAGCAGGAGGCTCAACATCCTGTCAATCGTCCCGACATCTCAAACGAACGACCCTCCCCACATCAGGAAACCGGCGAAAAGCATCAACTTGATATCGTTGTCCCTGAAAATGTAAGGGATAAGTGGCAGGCTGTTAAATTTTCTATTCGTGATAAGAAGGCCGATAAGACTCAAACTGTCACCGTCCAACTCGGCTCTGAATACACAGTTGCCGGTACGTCAATTACCATAAAGCCAACCGTGTTCCTGCCTGATTTCAAGATGGACTCACATACTATTACATCAGTCAGCGCGGAGCTGAATAATCCCGCCGTCAATGTCGTTATCTCAGACACTGATAAGGAACTCTTCAAGGGCTGGCTCTACTCGAAATATCCCGATGTCCATCCATTTGAACATGACACGTTTGCCATTATTTTGGTTGAGGCGGTAAGGAAAGGTTGATATGGCACATATTATAGCATTCTCAGGGAAGGGCGGTACGGGCAAGACCACACTTGCAGGGCTTGCCATTCGATATTTAATCGAGAGAACCGGCAGTCTTGTCCTTGGCGTTGACGCTGACAGCAACTCCTGCCTCAATCTGGCCCTTGGAGTTGACGTTCATGCCACAATTGGCGGCATCAGAGAGACCGCCCTTGAGGCAATACGCTTAGGAAACCGTCCAGGCGGCCTCACCACTGAGGAGATTTTTGATTATCAGATTAAACAAACAATCGTCGAGGCCACAGGCTATGATCTGCTTGTTATGGGACGCCCGGAAGGGCAGGGCTGCTACTGCGCCGCTAACAATATTATCAGAAAATATACTGACAAATTAGCAGATGACTACTCCTATGTCGTAATTGATAACGAGGCCGGCATGGAGCATTTAAGCAGACGGACAAGCAGCGGCGTTGATGTCATGTTTACCGTAAGTGACGCAACTGTAAAAGGAGTTAGAACCGCAAAACGAATATACGACCTGATTAAAGAGCTATCCCTTCAGACCGGCAAGCTGCTTTTAATTATCAACAGGGTCAAAGGAACTGACGATGCGGCTAAACTCAAGGCTTATGCGGAGGAACTTGGACTCACCGTGGCGGGCACTATACCTGATGACGAGACGGTTTTCAATGCAGACCTAAACGGCAGGCCGGTTGCCGAAATCCCGGCGGAGTCGCCGTCGCTCAAGGCGTTTTACGGCATTTTAGACGATGCGCTGAAAACTCTTAGCATATAGCGGCTTTCTAATGTTTTCTTACTTTTACATCTTTTTCAACATCATACCAACTATCGGCGCATCGGGATTCAGGCGCTGGCTTTCTCTGAAACTCTGTACTGCCTCGGCCTCCTTGCCCATCTCTTTTAGTACTAACCCCCTGTGGAAATGGAGTTCCCACGAGGATGGCATTATCTTTATGCCATTGTTAAAGCACTCAAGCGCCGCTTCGTATTTCCTCTGTGCACCAAGCAGCAGCCCCAGATAATTATAAATCTCCGCATCGTTTGGGGCAGCCTGCAGGGCAATTAATAAATACTGTGATGCCTTGTCGAAGTTTTTTGCTCTCATTAGTTCAATGCCGCGCGCTTTAAACAGCGATGGCTCAGAGGGGTTTGTGCGCGCTACGGCTGCCGCATAATATCTCTTTGCCTCATCCTTCAGTCCTTTGGCGGTTAGGGCCTCCCACATGTTGAAATTTAAAAGCGAGTTATCAGGCGCCGCCTCAAGCCCCTTCGTAAACGCCTCAATTGCCTCATCAAGCCGTCCTTCATTTACCAGATACATCCCATATTCGTTATAGGCGACATAATTGCCCTTGGTTACAAGGGTGGCGTGTTTAAATAGCGTCCCGGAGTTTTTCCAGACCCATGCCTGCCGCCACGTCATTCCCGCAAAGACAACTATCACCACTGCAAACGCCGCAACCAATAGCCGTTTAATCGTCTGTTGACGCACTGAACCAACACCAAAGCATATCATCACATAAATCCCTATCAACGGCACATACGCATACCGGTCTGCCATTGCCGCCCCGCCAACCTGTATAATCTGAATCACCGGCAAGAGTGTCACAACATACCATAGCCATCCCATCAGCAGATGGGGCGCCCTCTTTCTTAATATATATGCTGAAACGGTAATAGACAACAGCGCAGCGCCCTTAAGGGCCGCCTCTTTCACTGATAACGCCGCAGCCTGAGGATAGAACACTGCAAGTGCCGCCGGATATGCCATCTTTTCTAAATAGTCCCAGTACGCGGTCACGGCATTTATGAGACGACTGCCTATGGGCACACTCTGAAGCGAGATAATTGCCCCGTCCTTTTGCTGAACCAATATGGTGATTATGCCGCTGATAATTGATAAAAGAATAAAGGGGAGCTTCTCTGTAATAATCTTAGCTATATTTTGCCGCCCCGTTTGAAACCTTCCAAGCGGCCAATAATCTACAAGCAACAGCGTAAAGGGCAGTGTTACGGCCATCGGTTTTGACATCAGGGACAAGGCAAATGACAATAACGCCGCCTCATATCTGGCAGCGGTCGGTCTTTTCACATAATACACGTAGGCGGCAATTGATAGCAGCCAAAAGAATGTGCTAAGTACGTTTTTCCTCTCCGACACCCACGCCACACTCTCAACGGCAAGCGGATGTAGGGCAAATAACGCGGCAGCCAGAGCGCTCTCTAAATTCTTGCCGGTCATCAGACGCAACAGTTCAAATAATATGACAGTATTAAAGGCATGAAACACCACGCTCATCAGATGATGTCCCATCGGACTCAGACCGTATAGGCTGATGTCGGTCATGTGCGAAGCCCACGTCACAGGGTGCCAGTTCGCAAAATAGGTACTCGTAAATGCCCACTGAATATTTTTCAGCGTCACACCGTCTTTGATATATGAATTGAGGGTAACATAGTTCAGGTCATCAAGGCTTACAAAGCCGCTGTCTTTAAGCGGCATATATGCAATAAACACAGCGGCTGCAAGGAAGAACATCGTAATGTAATTGCGTGTAGAGGCGTCTTTCAAGGGACCTGCCCCCTTGCCGCCTCAAGCGTCTTGCGCACTGTCTCTGAGGCGGGATTTAGACGGGCGGCCTCTTCAAACTCTGCAACAGCCTCTTGCAGCCTGCCTGCCGTCTTTAGGGCCAGGCCCTTGTTAAAACGTAAGGTGGCGCTGTCAGGCTTCACCGCAACGCCGCGCGAAAACGCCTCAAGCGCCTCGTCCGGTTTGCCAAGTCCCATAAGGGCAATCCCCATATTATTCAGCACCTCGGTATCCATGGGATGAGCAGCCAGCGAAATCCTAAAATATGAGACTGCCCCTGCATAGTCCTTTTCCTTGAGAGACACTATGCCGTAGCGCTTGTTCAAAACGGCCTCGCCGTCAAAGAACATGAGCGCCGAGGAGCGTGCGTAATATGTAATGGCCTGGTCATACTTGCCCTGCCTTGTGAGGGCCTCGCCCATGTTGTAGTTAAGTTCCGAACTGTCAGGCTTGATTTGAAGGCCCTTGTTTAAAAATTCCACCGCCTTGTCCGTTTGTTTGTCTTCAAAAAAGGCCATGGCGTAGTTGTTATAGGCCATGTAATTTCCCTTGATAGTCTTAATAGAATGGCTAAACAGTGTATATGAGTCTTGCCAGTAGCCGATTTGAACCCACGTAACGGCGGCAAGCGATATGACAACTATGGCGGCTGCGATAGTCAGGCAATATCTTCTGAGACGATTCCCTGACATGACATCAGTGGCAGCCATCGCCATGATTATAGAAATCCCGATAATCGGCACATATGTATATCTGTCTGCAATTGCATCCCTGCCCGTCTGAACGAATCTTATTACCGGCAAGAGGACTATAAGATAGAAGCCCCATCCAAATAACACATACGGCTTGCTGCGCCTAAGACGTATGGCCGCTATGGTTACTATGACAAGCAGCAGTACTGATATAGATATTTTAAGCGCAGGCAGCGTCTCAGGATATGGATATGGAATGGCAAGGTCATAGGGAAGCGCCATCTTTCTGAGGTACTGGACATATGAAATTGCGGCTGTTGCAAGGCGTCGGCTAAGCGGCAGTTCGGTCAATGGCGCAACCGCAAATGACTTAACCTGAACTATATATGTTACCAGGGCCGAGGCCAGAGAAAGGGCAAACAGCGGCAATTTCTCTATCACCGCGCGAATAAGTAATCGCATTACACCACGCGAAGAATTACTGCCGCCTTCTACCGCCGTAAATCTGTTTAGCGGCCAGAAATCCAAAAGCAAGAGCGTAATAGGAAATGTGACAAGCATCGGCTTTGCCGCTAGCCCCAGAGCAAGAGATAAACACACTGCGGTGTATCTGATAGAGCCCGGCCTTTCCCTATATCCAACATATGCCCATATCCCAATAAACCAAAACAACGTGCTTAACACATTTTTTCGTTCAGATACCCAGGCAACAGACTCAACCGCCAGAGGATGCACGGCAAACACAACCGCAACAAACGCACTCTGCCATGCGGTTAATGTCAGGCGGTTTAAGAGAAAAAATAACAGGACAGTGTTGATGATATGAATAATGAGGCTTGTCAGATGATGTCCCCGCGGGTTAAGTCCGAAAAGCTCAACATCTGTCATATGAGAAAGCCACGCCAGCGGGTGCCAGTTGAAAAAGAATGTAGTGCGCATAGCCCACATCACGCTTTTAGAGGTCAGCCCCTGTTTGACGAAAGGGTTTTCGGTAACATACTGAGGGTCGTCAATATTGACAAATGAATTGTCTCTGACAGTCCAGTAAACGCCAAAAGCGATGGCAGCCAAAAGAAGCGCGATACAAATATTTTTCCCGCGGGGACTCATAAGGTGATAGGTATTATAAGTAAAACAACGGGCTATTTTCAACGGGCGTTCATTGGGCTATAGGGAGACGTAACCCTGTGGCTATTCATCCTGAGAGCGGCATTCAATATACATCTGATGGTTTTCGATAAATTCTCAAACAAAACGCAGTTATTTCAAGAATGAGTAAGAAAAGGCGACTGCTCAAGAGGCAGATCTATCGTTACCGATGTCCCCTTGCCAACTCTACTTTCTATATTAATTTTACCATTATGGCGTTTTATTATCCCGGCAACTATGGATAGTCCCAATCCCTTTCCTGAACCCACTTCTCTTGTTGTGAAAAAAGGAGTGAAAGCGCGCTTCAATGTTTCTTCGGACATGCCTATTCCATCATCACATATCTTGATTTGTATTGCTTCGCCATGCACCTCATCTATAGGACACATATGCAAAGTGGTTATTATTATGTTACCGATATTCTTAGTAGATTGGATGGCGTTGTCCAGTATGTGATAGAAACACTGGTTTATTGACCTTGGTTCACAACTATATGGCGGCAGCTCCGAATATTTTGTGACGACATTCACTTTACAAGTCTCAGTTATCAGTATTGACAATGTCTCATCAATACACTTGTTAATGTCAACATCCATAATTTCTGCTCTGTTGAGATGAGAAAATTGCTTTAACCCATTGACGACCTCCGCAATCCTCTCGATGCCCCTGTTGGACGAATTGATTTTATTATTCATCATAGAAACCATATCAAGTATCTTGTCTTTTGGAATTGCTTCTATTTGTTTCTCCGATAAGGACTCTGGTGTGGGAGATATCTGAGAATGCCTTATAAAGGATTCAATTTTGACAAGATATTTATTAAATGTGCTTATAGAGGATTTGATGAACGATAAGGGATTGTTGATCTCATGCGATATTCCCGCCGCCAGGGTGGTAACGCTTTCCGCCCTGTCCATCTCCAAAATCCTTATTTCATTGTTGAGTTGAATTAGTCCGGCAAGAACGTGCGCGATACTCATTAATAATTCCTCATCTGCATCATTGCGTTCATTTCCTGCTTTTATATAGATACTCATTACTCCCAGTAATCCGGTAGATGACATGATAGGTACGCAGTAATGTACATGCCCTGTAGGGTCTTCAGGTGTGCTTGTATTCTTGACTTCGTTACAATCCGATGACAATACTACCTTTTTAGTGGATGACAACCAGCACAAGCATTTAGCATAGGGTAGATTATGGCACATAGATGCCATTCCCTTACTAAAACCATGACACGCTGCCATTTGAAGCGTCTTAGTCTTTTCGCCACAAATAAATATACAACCTTTCGATTGGTATGAAGTATGCGAAAAAATAAATAGAGCATCCAATATCATTCGCAGTTTTTCTTTAAATGAATCATGCGACAACGATATTAAAAGTGCTATTTTTATTATTTTATCATCCTTTGTAATCTTATCTGATATTTCCTTTTGCCTTAATAAATCATTATTGCTTTCTTGCATTTGCGCAATGGCCTTTGAAAGTTCACTTGTACGTACCTGGACTAAAACTTCCAGGTCGTCTTTTGCCCTGCGTATCTGCTCTTGCGCTTCCTTACGTTCAGTTATGTCTCTTATAATGCCCGTGAAATAATCATCTTCCTTTGCTTTCCACTTAGCCAGGGATAGTTCCACAGGGAATTCCTCGCCATTTCTCCTTAATCCTGACATCTCAAACGTTTTTCCGATCAAATCTGAATGCCCTGTTTGGGTCACTCTTTTTACGCCTTCTATGTGTCTCTGCCTATATCTTTCAGGAATTATTATTGATATATCCTTGTTCAATGCCTCAGGTTCAGAGTAGCCGAATATCTTCTCTGATGCCTTATTCCAATAGATTATCTTTTGACTGCCGTCTATTGTTATAATGGCGTCTGCGGCTGTGTCCACTATAGATTGTAGTTTCATCTCATGGATTTCAAGTAACTCTCTGGCTCTGCTATTGCGTAACGCTATTGCAGCATATTTACCAAAGGCTAACGCTAAATTAGCGTCTCTATCGGTAAAATCCCCTTGTTTATTGGCTAAACCTATTAAACCGACAGCCTTTTCGTCCAAAATCAGAGGAGAAAACATAACATTGTTAAGTTGAACATGGCCATCAGGCATGAAATCCATCCATGCACTGTTACCAAAATCGTTATCGTATACCGCCTTGCCAGTTCTATATGAGACCTCACGTAATCCTCTTATCGGCATTGGCAAGTCCGGATCCACTGTACAAGGCATTCCCCCTGCCTCTAAAAACAGAACTTCGTTTTCAGAGCCATCAGGCGTTAGCAGCGCTACATAGCCTGCCGTGGCCCCTATAATATCCTTACAAGCGTCAAATATCTTTCTTGCCGACTCTGCAAAATCTTTATACTCTAAAACCGCCTGCGTACCTTTTAACAGAGCTGCAGTCTCAGCCTCTGCCCGCTGACGTTCCGTTTTCTCTGTCTTCAGTTGCTCATTTGCTTTGTTTAACTCTTCTAAGAGTTCATTTATTCTCTTATCTCGTGTTTCCAACGTTACCACTCCTTTTAGGCAATGTTGTCATAACGCCATGACATTGCCAGCCTCACTGTGACATGGTTTAATTCTATCTTATCTGCTAATATGTTGTAAATGGCGTTATCGTAAATAGTTGTAACTTATGTCACAAGCTCGCCGTTTTGGCGTTACAGCCGCTTCTTCTTTAGCCGCAGCGAATTGCTTACTACGCTTACAGAACTAAAGGCCATCGCCAATGAGGCTATCATTGGGTTTAACGACGGGCCTCCAAATAGCGTCAATACCCCGGCGGCAACTGGTATCCCTACAATGTTATAGAAAAACGCCCAGAACAGGTTTTCCTTTATCGTCCCGATTGTAAGCCTCGACAGCTTAATCGCGTCAGCCACTGCCATCAGATCACCCTTGACCAGCGTTATATCCGCCGCCTCCATCGCAATGTCCATTCCCGTCCCAAGCGCTATCCCCACGTCGGCCTCGGCAAGGGCAGGGGCGTCGTTTATGCCGTCTCCTACCATCGCCGTTATCTTGTTTTCGCTTTTCAGTTTTTTGATTATCGCGAGCTTCTCGTTTGGCAGGAGCTGCGCATAGACCTTATCAATTCCAGCCTCGCGCGCTATCGCCTCCGCCGCATGGCGGTTGTCGCCCGTAAGCATTATGGTCTCTATCCCCATTGATTTAAGCTTCGCAACCGCCGCCTTCGCCTGCCCCTTTATCGCGTCAGATATGGAAAAGGCCGCCTGTAATTTTCTATCTATCGCAAGGTAAACCGTCGTGCCAACATTGTCTTTCTCTTCGACATTAATGCCCTCGTCACGGAGAAATCTGGCACTTCCTACAATTATATCGCTGCCTTTGTACTGCCCCTTAACGCCGCCTCCCGTTATGGAGACAAATGAGTCAAGCTCAAAGAGCGCTATGCCATGAGCCGCCGCCACAATTGACCTGGCTATTGGGTGGGCAGAGTTGTTCTCTGCCGAGGCGGCTGTCCTTAGAGCCTCTTGCTCGCTCAAGCTGCCGTTTAATAGCTCAATGCCGGTAAGCGCCGGCCTTCCCTCTGTCAGCGTTCCGGTCTTGTCCAGGGCTACGACCTGTATTTTGTGCGCGGTCTCAAGGGCCTCAGCGCCTTTTATCAGGATTCCCCTCTGCGCCCCTTTTCCAGTGCCGACCATGACCGCTGTCGGCGTTGCCAATCCCAACGCGCATGGACACGCGATTATCAGGACGGCGATAAAACTCATCATAGCGCGGTTGAACGAGGGTGCCGCACCCAAGAAATACCACAATAAAAACGTGAGTGACGCAATTGCCATAACCACCGGCACAAACACCGAGGCCGCCCTATCGGCAAGCCTTTGAATGGGTGCCTTCGTAGCCTGCGCCTCTTCGATAAGCCGTATGATTGACCCAAGCATGGAGGCCTTGCCGATGCGCGAGGCCGTCATCTTAAAAGCCCCATATAAATTCACCGTCCCGCCATAGACAATATCGCCCTTTGCCTTGTCAACCGGTATGCCTTCGCCAGTAATCGTTGACTCATCCACACTTGAGTTTCCCTCAATTAAAGTCCCGTCAACGGGAATGCGCTCCCCCGGGCGCACTATCACAATGTCCCCAACCGCTACGTCATCAATAGCGACGGCGGTCTCAACGTTGTCTCTAAGAATTGAGGCGGTCTTTGCCTGCAGGCCGATGAGCTTTTTTATCGCCTCCGAGGTCTGCCCCTTTGCCCGCAGCTCAAGCAGCCGTCCAAACAGTATCAGCGTTATGATAACCGCCGATGTGTCAAAGTACAAATGAGGCGCCATCCCGTCGTGCGTAACCCTGTCAGGGAAAAACACGGCAAATGCGCTATAGAAAAATGCCGCAGACGTACCCACGACAACCAGCGTGTTCATATTGGTTGACAGATGTCTAATGGCGGCAATTGCCGCACGGTAAAATCTCATCCCCGCAATAAACTGAACGGGTGCTGCAAGGGCAAAAAGCGCATATGGATTTGACAGTATTGGGATATCAACCATCGAGGCGGCCATGATTATGGCTGACATAACGGCGCTGCCTATGAAAGTCCTCTTGAGTGAGGCATATTGCCTCTGTCTTTCATGCCTTTCAGTATCTTTGACAATCTCATCGGCGGCCTTTGCCTTATAGCCTGCTGCGTTTACCGCCCTGATTATCTCGTCAAGGCCGGTAATCGTGGGGATATATTCAACCGTTGCGGTTTCTGTGGCAAGATTTACAGAGGCCGCGGTAACGCCGCTTACGGCGCTGATTGCGCCCTCGACTGCGGCCACACACGCGGCACAGCTCATATCTGAGACTGAGATTGTCGCCTTCGTGGTTAACACCCCGTAGCCCTCTTCTTTAATCAAATTTACGATAGCGTTAATATCGGCAGGGCTGCCAGAAGTCGTAACGATGGCCTTTTCAGAGGCGAAGTTGACCGATGCCGCGGTCACTGAGGCGTTTTTTCGTATAGCCTTCTCAACCGACTGTGCGCAGACGGCACATGTCATGCCGGTTACGGGTATTGTTATGTGCGTATCATCTTTCATAGCGCTCCATTAAAAAATTTTGCTTGCAAAAATAGTAATATTAGTTTATCATAAATAGCCGTTAAGATAAATACGCCGTAAAATAATAATTACAACGGGTGCGTTTGGCACTCAATCAAACTGTTGCAGGAGGAGTATAAGATGAAGGTTCCATATGTAGAGACTGACCTTTGTACGGGATGTGAGACATGCGTATCCCTTTGTCCTGAAGTATTTGTAATGCAGGGAGACCATGCCTTTGTGGCCTCGCCAGATAAGTGCAATACGTGCGACGTTCAGGAAGCCATAGACACATGTCCGGTAGAAGCCATTAAGTGGGCAAGCTAAGATAACAACTGAGGGCTGCCCTTGCTGGGGGCAGCCCTTTCCTACGCTCCTACAGTCTTCTGATGATATCGTTTTTTTATCATCGCCAGTGTACCAAAATGCCGTTGTTTCGGGTTACTTTCCAGATGGAATAGCAGTTGACTTCCGTTTATAGGTTGTGGTATTTTCTATCCGTTAGATGGCAATAGATAAAGAGAAGAAGAGTGTCCTTGCGCGTTTTATCATAGTCTATATAGTGCTGATGTTTGTTTTTTTTAATTTGGCAAACCTGAACTTCTTCGAGCGGTTGTTAGACATAAAAGGCGGGTATTCTAAGGCTATTGTCATCCTCTTGTCTAAGATTCTTAAAATCTTTGGGATAAGCTCTTCATACTACCGGCTTGATGATGGTACGGTTATAAACCTTCCCACGATTTCTCTCAATGTAAAGTTTGGCTGTAACGGGCTTGAGGCGGTGATTATGTACGTCTTTGCCGTTGTGTCTTTTCCCGCGGCGTGGCTAAACAAGCTCAAGGCAATTGCCGCAGGTTTTGTTGTTATACAAATACTTAATATTATCAGGCTCTTAGCGCTTGTATTTGTCTCTATCCATTATAAGGGTTTGTTCTTTTACTTCCACACATATTTCTCTCAGAGCGTTATGATAGTGGTATCGCTTGCCATGTTTGTTATTTATGTCAGAAGATATGCGGCAGAGGAGAAATCGGCATAGGGCGGGCAACTGCTATATTTATTGTTTCCTATCTGGTATGTTTCGCTATGTGGCTGCCAATAAAGGACTACTACGCCGCTCTGCTGGTTTATGTCTCTGCGCCTGCCGCGGCCATGACTAAGGGCGCATCTTTTGATATGATGGAGCGCCTTGACGGCGCGATACGCGTTAAACTTACTCTCAAAAAATACATGGCGCCATGCACCATCACAATTGCAACCTCGCGTTATACATTTAATTTCCCGCTAAGCCTTGCAATAACCGCCGTGCTTTTAACCCGCATTGACAATAAAAGAAAGGCCATTGCCGCCGTCCTCGCTGTGCTGCTTTGCGTCCATTTATTATATCTCTATAGTTTAGAGACGCTTGCATTGACCCGTACCTTATATGAAAAAAACCTGCGCGACGTAGGATTCATAGAGATGAATGTCCACATGCTGTTGTATAACTTCACAGATGAGCTTCTGCTGAGGTTAGAGCCGTTTATCATGGGCTTTGTCCTTTATTTCAAGTTTATGGGAAAAAATGAGGGAGGGTAGGGCGGCAGTGACTAAAAAGACGGTTTTATCGCTTGACAAACGCCATTAAAATATGACTTAATAGTTACTGCGACGTGGGCGGGTAGCTCAGTTGGGAGAGCACAGCCCTTACAAGGCTGGGGTCACAGGTTCGAGCCCTGTTCCGCCTACCATTTCCACGCCGCCCCATCAGCGCCGCCCCCATCAACGCCGCCCCCGGCAGCATAAATGTCTTATCTCGTTTGCGCAGATTCATTGCATAATCCTAAACGGCACTGGTATAAACGTTAAGATAAATATGGCAAGGGCAGCCGCCGCCACCTTCTTTCTCGATGCCTCTAACTCTATCTCGCTATAAATTACCGGCGGGTGTCTTAACCCTAAAATAGTCATCAATGCCGCCCAGAACAGCCAGCCATTCCAAAACTCCATTCCCATTAAGGCAAGGCATAAGACAAGTACCCTTGAAATCCAGAAATGCCTCTTACCTGTAACGGCGTACATGATATGCCCGCCGTCAAGCTGACCAATAGGCAGAAGGTTTAGCGATGTGACAAAAAAACCTATCCAACCGGCAAACGCAACCGAACTCAATATTACGTCCTGCCCCTCATGAGGACTTCCCACTATGAGCTTTGCCAGAAATGAAAATAACAGGCTATCCCCTAAGACCATCCCCGCCTGAGCGTCAGCAACTCCAATCCTTGAGTAGAACAGCCCGCCTACAACCGCTATAAACGAGACGACAAAACCGGCAATCGGCCCCGATGCCCCTATGTCTGTAAGCGCAGTACGCGTGAGAATAGGAGATTTCATCTTGATAAACGCCCCAAACGTCCCAATTGGCGAAAGCGGGGCAGGGATAAAATATGGCAGCGTAGCCAGCGTGCGATGCCTTATTGACGCATAGTAGTGGGCCAACTCATGCGTCATCAAAATTGTCAGGAGCGTCAGCGAAAACGGCAGCCCCTCGTAAAACCGCCCTGGCTCCTCAAATGGATTAATCCCCTTTTGCATCATCCCGGCAAAGAGCGTAGTCAACATAGTTGCAATGAATAAGACCACTTGAAGAGGCGTAAGCCCCTGCAAAGGGCTACCTTGCTGCTCGGCGCTATTATATGTAACGTCAGTCTCTTCTGGCATAACTGGTTAATTTTAACATTAATCGCACGGCGCGGGTTTAATAAATTATTTCGCCTGTGAGGTCATATTCCTCGGCGCCCGTTATTTGAACGGTAACAAAATCGTCTGCGCTGAAACCATCGGGGAGCTTTTCGATAAATACGCAGCCGTCTATTTCCGGGGCATGGCAGTATAAGCGGGCGGCTGCTGTGCCCTCATGAACTTCGTCAACCAGAGCCTTAAACTGCATTCCAACTAACGCACAGTTCTTTTCGTAGTGAATTTCAGCCTGCAAGGACATAAGCTCCTCTACACGGCGCTGCGCGGTCTTTTTTGTAACTTTCTCAGGCATTGCACAGGCGGCAGTTCCCTCTTCGTCCGAATAGGCAAAGACGCCTAACCTGTCAAATCTCACCTCTTCTATAAATGACAAGAGCGCCTTAAAATCCCTCGCGCCCTCGCCGGGAAATCCGGCCATCAGCGTGGTTCTAAGACATACATCAGGCAGATGACGCCGTATCCTCTCAAATAACTCAATATAACCAGCGCGCGACCCCGAACGTCCCATCGCCCGCAGTATGCCCTCCTCAGAGTGCTGAATTGGAATATCGAGATATTTCACCACCTTGTCGTGCCGCTTGATGCAGTCAATCAGCCCGCCGGTTACCGAAGTTGGATATAAATACAGCATGCGTATCCAGAAATCCCCGTCTAAAGAGGCGAGGGCGTCTATGAGTGAAACGAGGTCACCGCCCGTGTCAGTGCCAAAAGAGGCGCTGTCCTGGGCTACAAGTATCAGCTCTTTCTTGCCGACACCAAGGTGTGTCTTTGCCTCTTCTATTATGCTGTCTAAGGTGGCGCTCTTAAAGCGCCCGCGGATTGACGGTATGGCGCAGAAGCGGCAGCCCCTGTTACATCCCTCGGCTATCTTCAGGTATGCGTATGGTTGGTGCGCCGTGGTTTGATTTGCCGGCGTTATGGCAGGCCCGTTATATTCAATACTCTTACAATACTCAACTATCGCCCTGTCTTGCCCTATGCCGAAAATAGCGTCTATTTCCGGTATTTCTCTTATCAACTCTTCCTTATACCTCTGTGCGAGACATCCAAAGACTATGAGCCTTGTTCCATCGGTTTTCAGCGTGGCAAGTGCCAGGATTTCGTCAATGGATTGCCGCTTTGCGTCTTCGATAAACCCGCATGTGTTTATGAGTATAACTTTGGCCTCATCAGGCGTCTCGGTACACGTAAACCCCTCGGCTGTAAATGCGGCAGCAAGGTGGCTGCTATCAACCTGATTTTTAGGACAGCCAAGCGTAATTATTGACAGGGGGGGCCTCATGCCGTGGTTTCGCGAAGTCTCTTTCTCTGTCTGTACCTGAAGACATAGAGCATTATATAGTAACTCAAAATACCGCCGATTAACGCAACCACTGTTGAACCTACAAAAAAAGGCAGCAGAAAGGCATTTAACTCATCAACTACATTAGAAAACGTAAGATGCTTGAAATTAAACTCAATGATGCACAGGTCACTGCCGAGCAGCTTTATCCCGACCCATGTGCTAAACGTATAAATCGGCACCATGGTCAATGGATTGGTAATATAAACGCCCGTAATCGTAGCGGGCTTATTCAGTCTGAAAAGCCATGCCGCTAAAATGCCCAAAGGCGTATGTATCCCAAAGAGCGGCGACATGCCTATCATCGTCCCAACGCCAAATGACAGAGCCATCATTGTCGGCGTGTCGTTTTGCCCCATCAGGGAGTTAAACATATCCTTAAATTTTGAAATGATCATACTTAAATAAAATGCACGTAGCCGCAGTCCGCCAAATCCTTTGCGTCATTGTTTTTGTCAATCATAACAAGCCCGGTGTCTGTTATGTCTCCAATATAGCGGGCTGTGTCTATATCCTCTGCGCTGGTAAACAGGTACTCGTAGTCTTCGCCGCCGCAAAGGCTGAAGTGAAGGGGGTCTTTGTCTAATAATTCTGATGCGGCAAGCATGTGGGAGGACATTGGAAGTTTATTTTCGTAAATTACGGCGCCAACGCCGCTCTCTGCACAGAGCCGTCTGAGGTCAAGCGCAAGGCCGTCGCTTATATCCATCATTGCGCTTGCCGCCGACGCTCCTAAGCTTGGCTTTAGAACTATAGGCATAAGGTGCCTGTGAATAAGCGGTCTCATCGCAGGCCACGGCATGGGCCTGTCAGGCCCATTGTCCTTGTCAAGCTCAACCGGCGCCATAATATGCCTGAGAAGCTCAAGGCCGCAGGCCGAATCCCCAAGCGCCCCGGTAACGTATATCTTATCGCCGACGCGGGCGCCGCTTCTTGTAATGGGTTTCTCGGCAAAACCCATTACTATGCCTGTTACCACAATGCCTGATTTGGAGGATGTAATATCACCGCCGACAAGCCCCGCGCCATAGAGGTCTAAGGCGTCTTTTACGCCCGATAAAAATTCTTTGGCAAATTTCTCTGAGGTATCAGGTGCAAATGCAGCGGTTAGTAAGAACCAGTTTGGCGTGCCGCCCATCGCATATATATCGCTTACGTTAACTGAAACCAGTTTAAATCCAACCTGATATGCCGTGGCAAAGGTCATGTCGAAATGTATCCCTTCGCACATCGTATCAGCGCTGATAAGCAAACCCTCTCTGCCGCCAACCCGCAGCACGGCGGCGTCGTCGCCAATGCCTATCGCCACATCTTTTAATAAAGCTGAGGAGAACTCACTGCGTATGTGCCTTATAAGCGAAAGCTCTCCAATTTTGACAGCACTGTCAGAGACAGTCATAGTTTGGTGTTTTTGGGTTCAGCCTTCGTGGACTGTCCTCCCTTAGCGTTGCCATTTTTCAGGGCGATAGCCAGAACCTGATCCATAGTGTCTACAAATATGAACTCCATGTCTTTCTTGATATATTTCGGAATATCCTCAAGGTCTTTTTCATTTCTCTTAGGGACAATTATCTTTTTTATTCCCATGCGTTTTGCGGCGAGGGATTTTTCCTTGAGACCGCCTATGGCCAGGACGGTGCCGCGAAGCG
>JAKOEO010000006.1:64597-80753 GCA_022321325.1 Candidatus Magnetominusculus sp. LBB02
GCGGCGAGGGATTTTTCCTTGAGACCGCCTATGGCCAGGACGGTGCCGCGAAGCGTAACCTCTCCAGTCATGGCAATGTTTTTATGAATCGGCTTTCCTGTAAGTGCGGAGGCAATAGCCGTTGTAAGGGTTATACCTGCCGATGGGCCGTCTTTTGGAATAGCCCCGGCGGGGACGTGAATATGGACATCTTTCTTAGAGAATAAGTCGTCGCTGATGTCGAGTTCCTTTGCCCGCGACCTCACGTAGGAAAGGGCTGCCTGAGCCGATTCCTTCATCACGTCGGCGGCGAGGGATTTTTCCTTGAGACCGCCTATGGCCAGGACGGTGCCGCGAAGCGTAACCTCTCCAGTCATGGCAATGTTTTTATGAATCGGCTTTCCTGTAAGTGCGGAGGCAATAGCCGTTGTAAGGGTTATACCTGCCGATGGGCCGTCTTTTGGAATAGCCCCGGCGGGGACGTGAATATGGACATCTTTCTTAGAGAATAAGTCGTCGCTGATGTCGAGTTCCTTTGCCCGCGACCTCACGTAGGAAAGGGCTGCCTGAGCCGATTCCTTCATCACGTCGGCGGCGAGGGATTTTTCCTTGAGACCGCCTATGGCCAGGACGGTGCCGCGAAGCGTAACCTCTCCAGTCATGGCAATGTTTTTATGAATCGGCTTTCCTGTAAGTGCGGAGGCAATAGCCGTTGTAAGGGTTATACCTGCCGATGGGCCGTCTTTTGGAATAGCCCCGGCGGGGACGTGAATATGGACATCTTTCTTAGAGAATAAGTCGTCGCTGATGTCGAGTTCCTTTGCCCGCGACCTCACGTAGGAAAGGGCTGCCTGAGCCGATTCCTTCATCACGTCGGCGGCGAGGGATTTTTCCTTGAGACCGCCTATGGCCAGGACGGTGCCGCGAAGCGTAACCTCTCCAGTCATGGCAATGTTTTTATGAATCGGCTTTCCTGTAAGTGCGGAGGCAATAGCCGTTGTAAGGGTTATACCTGCCGATGGGCCGTCTTTTGGAATAGCCCCGGCGGGGACGTGAATATGGACATCTTTCTTAGAGAATAAGTCGTCGCTGATGTCGAGTTCCTTTGCCCGCGACCTCACGTAGGAAAGGGCTGCCTGAGCCGATTCCTTCATCACGTCGGCGGCGAGGGATTTTTCCTTGAGACCGCCTATGGCCAGGACGGTGCCGCGAAGCGTAACCTCTCCAGTCATGGCAATGTTTTTATGAATCGGCTTTCCTGTAAGTGCGGAGGCAATAGCCGTTGTAAGGGTTATACCTGCCGATGGGCCGTCTTTTGGAATAGCCCCGGCGGGGACGTGAATATGGACATCTTTCTTAGAGAATAAGTCGTCGCTGATGTCGAGTTCCTTTGCCCGCGACCTCACGTAGGAAAGGGCTGCCTGAGCCGATTCCTTCATCACGTCGGCGGCGAGGGATTTTTCCTTGAGACCGCCTATGGCCAGGACGGTGCCGCGAAGCGTAACCTCTCCAGTCATGGCAATGTTTTTATGAATCGGCTTTCCTGTAAGTGCGGAGGCAATAGCCGTTGTAAGGGTTATACCTGCCGATGGGCCGTCTTTTGGAATAGCCCCGGCGGGGACGTGAATATGGACATCTTTCTTAGAGAATAAGTCGTCGCTGATGTCGAGTTCCTTTGCCCGCGACCTCACGTAGGAAAGGGCTGCCTGAGCCGATTCCTTCATCACGTCGGCGGCGAGGGATTTTTCCTTGAGACCGCCTATGGCCAGGACGGTGCCGCGAAGCGTAACCTCTCCAGTCATGGCAATGTTTTTATGAATCGGCTTTCCTGTAAGTGCGGAGGCAATAGCCGTTGTAAGGGTTATACCTGCCGATGGGCCGTCTTTTGGAATAGCCCCGGCGGGGACGTGAATATGGACATCTTTCTTAGAGAATAAGTCGTCGCTGATGTCGAGTTCCTTTGCCCGCGACCTCACGTAGGAAAGGGCTGCCTGAGCCGATTCCTTCATCACGTCGGCGGCGAGGGATTTTTCCTTGAGACCGCCTATGGCCAGGACGGTGCCGCGAAGCGTAACCTCTCCAGTCATGGCAATGTTTTTATGAATCGGCTTTCCTGTAAGTGCGGAGGCAATAGCCGTTGTAAGGGTTATACCTGCCGATGGGCCGTCTTTTGGAATAGCCCCGGCGGGGACGTGAATATGGACATCTTTCTTAGAGAATAAGTCGTCGCTGATGTCGAGTTCCTTTGCCCGCGACCTCACGTAGGAAAGGGCTGCCTGAGCCGATTCCTTCATCACGTCGGCGGCGAGGGATTTTTCCTTGAGACCGCCTATGGCCAGGACGGTGCCGCGAAGCGTAACCTCTCCAGTCATGGCAATGTTTTTATGAATCGGCTTTCCTGTAAGTGCGGAGGCAATAGCCGTTGTAAGGGTTATACCTGCCGATGGGCCGTCTTTTGGAATAGCCCCGGCGGGGACGTGAATATGGACATCTTTCTTAGAGAATAAGTCGTCGCTGATGTCGAGTTCCTTTGCCCGCGACCTCACGTAGGAAAGGGCTGCCTGAGCCGATTCCTTCATCACGTCGGCGGCGAGGGATTTTTCCTTGAGACCGCCTATGGCCAGGACGGTGCCGCGAAGCGTAACCTCTCCAGTCATGGCAATGTTTTTATGAATCGGCTTTCCTGTAAGTGCGGAGGCAATAGCCGTTGTAAGGGTTATACCTGCCGATGGGCCGTCTTTTGGAATAGCCCCGGCGGGGACGTGAATATGGACATCTTTCTTAGAGAATAAGTCGTCGCTGATGTCGAGTTCCTTTGCCCGCGACCTCACGTAGGAAAGGGCTGCCTGAGCCGATTCCTTCATCACGTCGCCAAGCTGCCCTGTGATGGTCAGACTTCCCTTGCCCTTCATCGTGATGGCCTCTACGTATATGATATCGCCGCCGGCCTCTGTCCACGCCAGCCCTGTGGCAACGCCTACCTCGTCCTTTTTCATCTCTTCCTCAGGAAGGAAGCGCGGCGGACCCATAAACTTATGCAAGTTCTTATTGGATATGACAAATTTCTTCTTCTTCCCCTCGGCAATCTGCTTTGCTACCTTGCGGCACAATGTCGCAATTGAGCGCTCAAGGTTTCTTACTCCAGCCTCCCGCGTATATTGCGATATCAGCATGAGCAGGGCAGGGCCTGAGATTTTCATTACATGTTTTCCAATGCCATGCTCACTGAACTGTTTAGGGATGAGATAGTTGCCCGCAATGCCGACCTTCTCCTCAGACGTATAGCCGGAAAGGTGAATGACTTCCATTCTGTCGCGAAGAGGGCTTGGTATTGTGTCGGAAATATTTCCGGTTGTTATAAACATGACATGCGTCAGATCAAACGGCACGGCAAGATAATGGTCAACGAATGAATTGTTCTGCTCAGGGTCGAGCACCTCTAAAAGCGCTGACGAGGGGTCGCCCCTGAAATCTGTGCCAATCTTGTCCACTTCGTCAAGCATAAACACGGGGTTGTTCATACCGGCCTGTTTGATACCCTGAATAATGCGCCCTGGAAGCGCCCCGACATACGTGCGCCTGTGTCCCCTTATCTCGGCCTCGTCTCTGACGCCTCCTAAGGAGATACGCACAAACTCGCGCCCCAGTGACCGCGCTATGGACTTCCCTAATGACGTCTTGCCCACGCCGGGCGGGCCTATGAAGCACAGTATCGGGCCTTTCATCTTTGGGTTTAATTTTCTTACGCTTAGATACTCCAATATTCTCTCTTTTATTTTTTCAAGGTCGTAGTGGTCTTCATTGAGTACCTTTTTTGCAACCTTTATGTTTAAGTTATCCTTTGTGGATTTTGACCAGGGCAGCTCTACCAACCAGTCAAGGTATGTGCGCACTGTGGCGGCCTCGGCACTGTCAGGGTGCATCTTCTCAAGGCGTTTCAGCTGCTTCTCCGCTTCAGTCAGAACCTTTTCAGGCATCTTGGCCTCAAGTATTTTCTTTCTGAATTCGCGGATTTCCTCCATTTTCTCGTCTATATCGCCGAGTTCTTTTTGTATCGCCTTGAGCTGTTCTCTGAGGAAATATTCGCGCTGCGTCTTGTCTATCTCCCCTCTGGCCTCTGTCTGAATCTTCTGCTGTACAATCAGAAGTTCTATTTCGCGGTTAAGGATTTCGCTGACCTTCCTTAACCTTTCCACGGGGTCGTCTATTTCAAGGATGCGCTGTGCCTGGTCTGTTTTAAGCCCGATGTTTGAGGCAACAAGGTCGCCAAGCCGGCCCGGGTCGTCGAGGTTTTCAATTACTATCATGATGTCTGGAAGGATGGTCTTTCCAAGCGAGAGCGTCTTGTCAATTTGCTCTTTGACATTGCGTATCAGCGCCTCTATTTCAAGGGTGATGACGTCAGGTTTGCGCTCCTCAATCTTCTCTATAGAGGCCACGTATATGCCGTCCTTTTCGAGTATGTTATTGCATCTGGCCTTGGCAAGGCCCTGAACGAGTATCTTCACCCTTCCGTCGGGAAGTTTTAACATCCTCATAATCAGGCCGACCGTTCCAATGCTAAATAGGTCATCTATATCAGGATTTTCAACGTTTAAATCCTTCTGCGTCAGGAGCATTATCATCCTGTTTGTATTCAATGAATAATCTATGGCGCTAATGGACTTCTCCCTGCCTACAAACAGGGGCAGTATCATATATGGAAAGACCACAATGTCGCGAACCGGAAGTATCGGCAGTGTATCTGGAATCTCTATTTCTTTCTCATCTTTTTTTTCAGTTTCAGCCATTGTCACCCCTCTTCGATTCTGATTTGAAATACTCTGTCCTTTATTTTTGGAAAACTAAGCGTCATAACCCCGTCCTTATAAACCGCCTTTGCCGATTGTGCATTGACCCTCACCGGCAGTTTTATCATCCTGCGAAACGTCTCATGAGTCCTTTCCATGCAGAGAAATCGGCAGTTATCTATTGACAATGCGCTTCTTATCCCTTCTATTACGACTATCTCATCGTAGACTTTCAAAGACATATCGGCAATGTCCACGCCTGGCAGGTCAATGTCAAAGACCAGCATGTCAGCGGTTTCATAGATGTCCATAGGCGGCAGTGGCATTGCTGTCTCCGCCGCACAAAATATCCTTTCCTCTAATTTATTTTTCAAGCTGATGTCTCATAGTTCAACTGAAACTATTTCTACAGTCATCTCGACCCGTTCATCAGGGTTGTCTCGCTGGTCTCTGGGCGCTGAGACGATCTTATCAACCACGTCGAGGCCGTCAACCACCTCGCCGAACACTGTATATTGTCCATCGAGAAAGAGGGCGTCCGCCGCGCAGATAAAAAACTGCGACCCGGCTGAGTCTGGGTGCTGTGAACGCGCCATTGAGAGAATCCCTCGCTTGTGCCTTTTATCGCTGAACTCGGCCTTTACTGTATAGCCAGGGCCTCCCGTGCCATGATTTGATTTGTCATTGCCTTTTGTGTTTGGGTCGCCGCCCTGAATCATAAAGCCGGGAATCACGCGATGGAAGGTAGTGCCGTTATAGAAACCCTTCTTTGCAAGCTCTATAAAATTATTGACATGGTTTGGTGCGATCTCAGGAAAAAATTTTAAACTAATCTTGCCAAGTCCTGTCTCTATTACTGCGCGTTGTTCTGTCATGCCTCTGCCTCCTTTTATTTTGCGGCTGCGGCTGCTTTTTTTTTGCCGGGAACTACACTGTCTCTCAAGGCCGCCATTATCAGCGTGGCCGCCTGATACCTATAAGTGTAGTAAAAATGCCGCAACCACGTCAACTTTTTTTTTGAATTAATTCAATAGCCGATATCAGACGTAAATAGCTCTCATAATTTGACAATGTGATAAAAGTTATGACATCCTATCTTCACAGGAGGTAGGGCATGTCAGAGTTGTCCCGTGTTATTGGCGCTAACATGGATGTTGTGTTATTCATCTATGGGTTGTCGTTTGTCACGGTTGGCTTTTCTATCGCGTTTCAGTCAAAGCTTGACAGCGCTTTTAAATGGACGGGGAGTCTTTGGCTTCTGGCAGGTTTCGGTTTAACCCATGGACTAAACGAATGGATTGACATGTGGATACTTATTAAGGGAGGCAATCATGCCCTTGGACTGGTAGGATGGTTTGTTCTTACAGCTTCTTTTGCCTTTTTATTTGAATTTGGAAGACGGGTTGTCAGGATTTCAACGGGGGAGTCGCCTTCGTGCAAATTATTAGCCGCCAAGTATTTGGGTTGGTGGACGACTGCCGGGGCAGTCGTCTTAGTCATTGCCATAGCTGCACTGTATGAAGATTTTTCAACGGCCGATAGCGCGGCAGCAAGATATATACTTGGATTTCCCGGTTCATTTATAACGGCCTATGGTTTTTATTCGTACTATCGGTGTGAGAAGGATTTATTGTCAAGGATAAATATCAAAAAGTATTTTATTATAACGAGCGGCGCTTTTTTCCTGTATTCTATATTGGGTGGGTTGGTTGTCAGCAAGGTGGAATTCTTTCCCGCAAATATTCTCAACACTGATTTGTTTTTACATGTTGTAGGGATTCCCGTTCAGGTATTGCGGGCTGGAGTTGCTCTGATTATCGTTTTTTCTATGATAAATATTTTGAAGATCTTTAATTGGGAAATCGCAAAGAGGCAAAAAGAGGGTATGCTTAAACTTCAGGCGTCGGAGGAGAAATATAGAATCCTTTTAGAGACAATTCCCGATATTGTTTATATGATTGATAAAGATGGAATCTTTTTGATTGTAAATAATGCGGTCAGGTTCTTTGGATATGAACCTGAGGAGCTTATAGGGAAACATTTCAGCACGTTAATATCGCCTGAGGATGTCTTATCCGTAAGCCGTAACGGCGTCTTATCGAATACTGTGCCAGGTACGCCTGCTAAACTGTTTGACGAAAGAAGGACAGGCCAAAGAGGCACGTTCGGATTAGAAGTCCATATTGTAAAAAAGGAAGGCGCCACCCAAAGCGGCAGTCTTGATACTATGCTTGGAGAGGTAAATAGCAGCGGCGTCTATGAAATCAATGAAATATCGCTGGAGAAAGAATTTATAGGCACCTTGGGGCTGATTAAGACAACAGCCGTCGGCGGTTCAACCGGAGTTATCAGAGATATAACGGCACGAAAACGTGAGATGGAAGAGCTAAGAAAATCGCAGCAGCAGATGGAAGAGGCGGCGGCAAATCTCCAGAACATGGTAAACGAGGAGATCAAAGATAAGTTAAAAAGGGAGCAAATATTTGTGCAACAGTCTAAGTTGGCAACAATGGGAGAGATGATTGCCGTTATAGCGCATCAGTGGAGGCAGCCTCTTAATGTTATTGCTTTAATCATTCAGGACATAGAAGACGCCTTTGGCTATGAGGGCCTTGACAATGATTATTTAGGCAGAGCGGTAAAGAGTGTTTTTGAGCAAATAAATTTTATGACTAAAACAATTGACGATTTCAGAAATTTCCTAAGGCCGTCAAAAGAAAAAATCAGCTTTAGCTTATCAACCGCGATAGAAGAGACAGTTTTCATTAATGAAGCTATGTTAAGAAGAAAAGACATTGCCGTAGTATTTGAAAAGGATGACGACTATGAAATAACTGGATATCCCAATGAATTTAAACATGTAATCTTAAACCTGCTGAATAACGCCCGTGACGCCATACTGTCCTCGAACAAAGACTGCGGGGGCAAGATTGACATCGGACTCAAAAAAGATGACAATATAATTATCATAACGGTAAGCGACAACGGCGGCGGCATCCCACCTGCATTAATTGACAAGATATTTGAGCCATATTTCACTACAAAGCCGGAGCAAGAGGGCACCGGCATAGGTTTATATATGTCCATGACTATAATCGAAAACAGGATGGGCGGCAGGCTGAAGGCCAAAAACACTATCGGCGGCGCAGAGTTCGCCATAGAACTTCAGTCAGAATCCTAAGACGCCGTATCCCATCAAATCAGGAAATTATTTTTGAAGCGGCCGGTTCTATTTCATAATCGTTTTACTTCGGGGCAACTACCATAATGATGCTCTTGCCGTCTAATTTTGGTTTTAGCTCAAAATTACAGATGCCGTCAAGCTGTTCCGTAATCTTATCAAACACCGCCATGCCGTGCTCTGGCCTCACTATCTCCCTTCCTCGGAAAAACATCGAGATCTTTGCCTTATTGCCGTCGGCAACAAATGACCTCACCTGATTTACTTTCCTCTCAAGGTCGTGTTCCGAGATTCGGGGCCTGATTTTTACCTCTTTGACGTCTATGGTCTTCTTGTGCGTGTGCTTTTTGCTTATTTGGTACTTGTACTTGCCGAAATCCATAATTCTGCATACGGGGGGATTCGCCCCTGGGGCAACCTCAACCAGGTCAAGCCCTTTCTCTTTGGCTGATTTGATGGCATCTCTGACTGCCACAATACCTAGCTGCTCGCCCTCTACATCAATCAACCTTATCTGGTTGACCTTGATTTGTTCGTTTATCCTGATTTTTTTATTTATGGCCCTACCTCCTTTGTTCTATCTCTTCCTGCAAAAAGCCAAGAAGACTATTAAAATCTGAGAAACTCAGGTTTTCGCCGTTTCTCTTTCTTAATGCCAAAGCACCGGAGTCCATCTCTTTATCTCCTATGACTATGGCATAGGGGATTTTCTTCAGAGACGACTGCCTTATCTTGTAACCTATCTTCTCGTCGCCAAAGTCTGTCTCAACCCTTATGCCGACCGTTGCAAGTGAGTTGGCAGTCTGCTTTGCGTAATCGGCCTGCCTTTCAGATATTGTAAGGACAGAGACCTGCACAGGCGCTAGCCAAAGCGGAAACGCCCCGGCGTAGTGTTCAATCAGGATGCCAAAAAACCGCTCCAGAGAACCCATCAACGCCCTGTGAATCATTATAGGCATTGCCTCCTTGTCATCAGAGGCGCGGTAGGTGACATCGAAACGCTCCGGAAGGTTGAAATCCACCTGAATGGTGCTGCACTGCCACTGCCTGTTCAGAGAATCCTTCACCTTAATATCAATCTTAGGGCCATAGAAGACCCCCTCGCCGGGGTCGGTTTCGTATTTCAGCCCCTTATTTTCAAGCGCCTTTCTAAGGGCCTCAGTGGCAATTTCCCAGTTGTCTAAAGAACCCACGTATTTTTCCGGTCTGGTAGAGAGATACACGTCAAAATTCTCAAAGCCAAATGTCCGCAGCACATAGAGAGTGAAGTCAAGGACATCTAAAATCTCGGCCTCTATCTGGTCAATGCGGCAGAAAATATGCGCGTCGTCCTGCGTAAACCCCCGTACGCGCAAAAGCCCGTGCAGCACGCCAGAACGCTCGTAGCGATATACCGTACCAAGTTCGGCATATTTAATTGGCAGGTCGCGGTAGCTTCTTAAGTTGCTCTTATATACCGCAATGTGAAACGGGCAGTTCATCGGCTTAATCTCATAGTCTGCGCCGTCAATGTCCATTGGGGTGTACATGTTTTCATGGTAGAAGTCCAGATGACCGCTCTTTTTCCATAGGTCTATTTTAGCTATGTGAGGGGTGAACAGGAGCTTATAGCCTGCCTTTATGTGCCTATCACGCCAGAAATCCTCAATAGTCTTTCTTATCATCGCCCCGTTAGGGTGCCACAGTATCAGACCTGAACCGATGTCATCGTGTATGCTGAATAAGTCCAGCTCTTTGCCTAGCCTTCTGTGGTCGCGCCGCTTGACCTCTTCAAGAAATTCGAGATGGTGTTTCAGCTCTTCCTGCGTGGCAAAGGCCGTCCCATATATGCGCTGTAACATCTTATTCTTCTCATCGCCGCGCCAATATGCCCCTGCGGTTTTAAGCAGCTTAAAGGCCGGTATGGCGGCAGTTGACGGCACATGCGGCCCGCGGCAGAGGTCTATAAAACCGCCCTCTTCATACAGGCTGACCTCATCGGCCTCAATCGCCTCGATTATCTCTACTTTATATGCCTCGCCCATTGACTTAAACAATTCAATGGCGTCGGCCTTAGACATAGTCTTTCTGACGAAAGGATTGTTTCGTTTTACAATCTTCTGCATAGCCTTTTCTATCGCAGATAAATCCTCAGGCGTAAACGGCGTTGCGACATCGAAATCATAGTAGAAGCCGTCCACAGTGGAAGGGCCGATTGTTACCTTTGCAGACGGGTAGAGGTCTTTAACGGCATGGGCCATTACATGCGAGGCGCTATGTCGGCAGATTGCAAGCCCCTCAGGGGAGTTCGCAGTAACCGCTGTAACTTCATGGACACCTTCTGGCAGCCCGGACAGAGAAGAGATGTCGAATATATAGCCATCATGGGCCCTCAGGGCTATCGCGTTAACCTTCTTCAGCCTTTTGAGTACGTCCTCAGTGCTGTGGCCTTTGCCCGGTTCAAACGCCTCTCCTTCAATATTAACTACGATACCTTCCACCTCTCAATTGACATATGTTGAATAATAACTTATATGGATGAAAGATTTCAACACCACAAGGCAAATATAATCCAATCCTTAAAATATTTTATACTTGCCATGTATAATCTTATGAGGGGAATCCGGCTATAGCTCTGCCTTTTTGGCCAGACGGGCAATATGATTGGCTGTTCTGATTGCAAGGGCCTCAATTGTCAGCGATGGCGCCTCGCCGCCGCCTGAACTTGGAAACACACTGCTGTCTGCTATAAACAGATTTTTCCATCTGTGACTTCTTAAATATCTGTCAACAACGGAATCCTCAGGGGAACTACCCATGCGGCATGTACCAAAAACATGGCTTGAGTTAAACGTGTCATAGGCGCTGAATTCCTCGAATATGCCTGTGGCGCCAGAGGCTATAAGTATCTCTTTAGCGGTTTTCGACATAAATTTTAGACGACTAATGTCCATGT
This sequence comes from Candidatus Magnetominusculus sp. LBB02, assembly GCA_022321325.1. GTDB lineage: Bacteria > Nitrospirota > Thermodesulfovibrionia > Thermodesulfovibrionales > Magnetobacteriaceae > Magnetominusculus > Magnetominusculus linsii. The sequence goes on from JAKOEO010000006.1 coordinate 75,483, forward strand.
CGTCAATAAATGTATTTATGCGCGCTATGGGAATGCCTGCGTCATCTTTTTCCTGTGAATTCAGCTCAATATAAGAGTACTTGTTAGGCAGTGCCTCACCCATCGCTACGATAACAAGGGCCTTGCCAAAGAGACGCCTCATGGCTGCTTTATGGGCTTTTCCCCAGCCAGTTGCAACTCGTTTTGCGTAATTAATCGGGCCGACAAGGTCTGCCTCGGCCACTGATGCAGAGAAACGGCAGCCGCCTATTACGCCGGGTATTGAGTCTGCGCCGTTAAAATCCCAGCAGACGCTGTCTACGGGGATACCGCGGTGGCTGCCAAGAGGTTCGCTGTGAGTTGCGCTGCTGTACCAGTAGATGGTTTCCATAAAATTTCTGCCAACAGCTCCCGATTCATTTCCCACGCCGTCAGGGGCGTAATTATTTTTTGATGTCAGAAGCAGACGCGGCGTCTCAATAGCGCCGCAACAGAGGACTATTACCCGGCCCGAGACGGCATGAAACTTGCCGTCGGAGTTCATGTACTCAACCCTTGTAATTCTGTCTGCGTCTCCAGCCTCAAGCCTGGTTACCCGACAGTCATCTCTGACAACGCACCGCCCCGTCTCTATAGCCTTGCGGATGAACGTAACATCCACGCTGCCCTTGTCAGTCATCTGGCAGCCGCGGTAGCAATTGGCGCAATAATTACATTGTGGGCGGCCGTCATATGGCCGCGATAGAATCGCAACTGGATTACTTTCAAGGGTCAATCCAAGTTTTATACAGCCTTCCTTAATCTTTGTGCTGGCGTAGCTAAGGCGGTGGGGGGGAAGGGGGTAGCTTTCGCTGCGAAAACGCACACTGTGGCCTGGGGGGCCGCTGACCCCTATAATGCGCTCAGCGCTGCAGTAATATGGCTCAAGTTCTGAATATGAAAGAGGCCAATCGCCCGAAACCCCAAAACGGCTCCTCATCATCATTGAGTCCGGGTGCAGACGATGCGCCTCAGCGCTGTATATCAGCGTAGAGCCGCCCACCCCTCTCATGTGGTGGTATTTTCCGGCGGCGCGGTAGTCTGTATTATTGGTTAAGCCTGTCTGATGATTCCATGAGCGTAAATCTTTCAGCTCCGGCCTTAGTCTTTGCATTCTGCCGAATGAATAGCTGCCCCTGTGAATTGCCCTGTCAGGAAAATCGTTTTGTTCCCATGATTCTTTTGCGAGCTGGTATTCAGATGGCGAATAAAACGGCCCAGCCTCAAGCACGAGGCATTTAAATCCATGACTGGCAAGACCCCATGCGCTTGCCCCGCCGCCCGCTCCAGAGCCTATGATAATTGCATCGAAAGCGCTCTGCGTCATCAGGTACTATGAGGCGGGGCGAGATAATAATCAGGAAATCCGCAGGGCTGAGGCGGGCCGTCATATCCCAGCACAGCCCAGCTTTCCCTATGACCATAATAGTAATGGAATGCGTCGTTTCTCATTTGGTACAGATATATTTTGGGCAGTGATTCCACCTCACTATTTATGGCCTTTCCAATAATGGCATCGCGGCCTTCAGCCTTGAGAGATTCAAAGCTCTCAGCATTTTGCCCCCTTGCCGTCATATCAAGCCATGCGCAGCCTCTTTTTATCAGATAGCGGTAGCGGCTGTCTGCCGCCGCCTTTAGCTTTATCGCCTGTGGCACGCCAAGCCGCAGCGCCCCAGGCGTCTCATCCTCTGGAATCAACGAATCAACAAGGGCGTCAAGCGTTCGTTGTTCGCCGGCTGAAAGCTGAGCAGGCCGAAATATCTCTTTGAAAAGATATGCTGATACAAGCAGCAGGCCGCCACCTACTGTCAGTCTAAGAAAATCCCTTCGTGTCACAGGCATAGTTAATTATCCTTAAAAATAACTTAAACAAACTGGAGCTACCTTCTCTTTTTGAAAATCACAAACAGTCCTACAATGCCAAACGCAGCCGCCGTCAAAAGCGAACCCTGCAGATTATACACAGGAACACCCACTACTGGCGGCGGGGCGCCGGCAAAGGCAGCTCCCGAGATCAAAATGACAAATAGAAAGGACAAAATATATCGCAGTTTCATTCATACCTCCCGGCGTTAGACTAAGCTCTCAGCGTCAACACGCTGTACTATTATAATTATAGTTTTATGAAAATCACAAATATATAGATAAAAGAGAGTCTTATGTATAGGATTATTGATAACGGACAATAGGTAATTTACCTGTATTGCCATTATGGGGAAGTATGTTTGGATTGGCTGTTATGTATGGACAATGGCTCGCAATACCCAGTGCGCAATTGTCAATATCACGCTAAAGAGTGCGGCGGTAATAAACCCTCGTACCTCGAAACCCTTGATAATGCTTCCTACAATTAAGATAATTACTGCGTTAATGACCAGTAAAAACAGCCCTAAGGTCAACACCGTCAAAGGCAGTGTCAGGATAACAAGCACCGGCCTTAGAATCGCGTTTAAAATCCCGATGGCAAGGGCGGCTATCAGCGCACTTCCAAAGCTCGATACCTTCACGCCAGGCAGCAGATAGGCCGCCACAAGCACCGACACTGTCAAAATCAACCATGATACCAGAAGCTGTGTCACTGCGCTATAGTAACATCAGGCAAGGCCGCATTGCAATAGGGCCGCATGTTAAGTAAAATTAAATCGTATTCAGGCATTTATATGCAAGCTCTTTGATGGCAATTGAAAAAGGCGACATGGGTTCGGTAAGCATAACCGGTTTTGTCTTAAATAACGCGCGTTTTACCGACTCATCGGTTGGCAGCGTCAATATAACCTGCGCATTAAGATTCGTGTATTGTTTAACGAGATTTTGGATGACCATGCCCGTGTTTACATCCCTTGCCGAGGCAACCATGTTGATAACAAAATTGGGAGTAAAGCGTGCGATTTTCTCACGGGCCGCGGCCACATGTTCGGCATCTATTAGTTCGGCGGCCTTGAGAAACTTCTCTATCGTGTTTAAATCGGGATTAGCGTCAACATCCTTTGCCTTGTCAAGCAGTTCCATAAACTTCTCAGCGTGTTTTGTCTTAAAATGGAATGACAATAGCCGAAATATCGCTGTCTTAATAAAACCATACGCCTTCATCAGCGATGTTACCTCAGGCGTCGTAACCAAAAGCCCTATTTGCGCTATGAACAGAAAGTCCACTACGTTAAACGCAGACCCTGCCGACAGATCCAGAATCACCACATCGCAGTCGAGTTTTGAAATATGCCCTATCAGCTTCAACTTCTGCTGAAACGGCATATTAGCTATATCCGGAATTTTCGACCCGCCGCAAATAAGTTTTAAATTTGGCACCTCTGTCTCAATCAGCGCGCTCTCAAGGTTTTTTATATGTTTCAGAACGAAGTCATCAAGCGAATACTCATAACTTCTTACCCCAAGTATAACATGCAGGTTGGCCCCGCCAAGGTCTAGGTCAACGGCAATTGTCTTTTTCCCCGATGCGGCTATGGCGATGGCGAGATTGGCCGAGATGGTGCTCTTTCCAACGCCTCCTTTAGGACCTACTATGGCTATAACCTTCTTTGGCATGTCAGACGCTCCTGTGATTAAAATTGTGAGTTATCATCACTTTATTTTGAGAAATCCTATGAGGTCATCACGCAGGACATCGGTGTCAGATACCCCTGTATCGCTTTGGCCGCTTGCACTTAGCAGCAGCGTTGCCCTCTGTACTATAAGCACAGGGTCAAACGGACTATCGTCGCACCAATCGCTTGCTATGGTCGTTAACGAATCTTTTTGTTCCTTGTTTCCTATGGCTAATACCTTAAATGGCGCGGCCTCTTTAAACATCCGGGCGCAGCCGTCGCTGAATTGCTGCAACTCCCCGTGAAAATATCCCTTAGTGTCCAATACCACGACCGCCGGCATTTCGCGTTTGAAGGTTTCAACTATATTGAACAGGCTTTTAAGAACAACGGCCTCAGGCACGACATCAGCGAAGTATGCACTGCCGGGGGCTGCAACGCCAGACTGCCTCGTATCATTACGCTGGCTGAGCAATCTCTGAAGCGCCTTTTGTATCATGTTCCCCCTGATAGCGTCAGCCGAAAAAATAACTATCTTAGCAGACATCGGCAGTTGTCGGTATTAACGCGACTCTGCCATAGCCATCACCAACGCCCCTTTGGCTGTAGTATTGAGAGGCTCTCTGGCTACTCTGACCGAGGAGATCTCAATCGGCAGCCTTATTGCGTTGAGGGCCTTTTCAAATTTCTCCCTGCATCCTTTCGGCATAGAAGTGCCGCCGCTCAGCACTATAGGGATTGGCTCGGTAATCTTGGGTATATTCTCAGACGACGCGATAACGTCCTGAATGCTCCTTACAAGGTGGTTGATAAGGTCGTTATAGTAAAGGTGCATGCTAAGCTCAATCTTGTTTTTAGGCAGAACTGACAGGTCTAAAGATTCTTCCTTAATGACCTTTATCTTTGTGGCAGGTTCTCCCACTTCAATGCTTGACATCTGGTCAATATAATCGCCGCCCTTTTCAATGCTGTACGTTATTACCGGCACTGACAAATAGGACAGGCATACGTTGCACATTCCGCCGCCCATGCTTATCCCAATGCCCGTGAAATTCTCCTCCGCCAGTTCTGACATTACAACGGCGAGGCCCTCGTTTATCGAAATAGGCGTATAGCCAAGCGCCTCAAGGTACATCTTGATTATGGACTCATGTCCGATGATGTTGACTTCCTTCCCCATAGGCTGGCCGGGGACGCTGAAACATATGATCTCGCCGAATTTCTTAGGTTTTTGAATCAGCGTATTGATTATCGCCTGTATAACGATGACCGCCTCGTCTTCGCGGGGGCTTAGAAGACCCTTTTCCATAGACTTCCTTGTGTTGGAGTTAAACATATTGGCAAAACCCTCGGCGGAGTAGCCTATAATATAATAACGTTTGTTGTGCTCAAAGAACATTACGTTGTTTTGCATCAGTATCTGCTTGGTAAACTTGGACTGAGGTATGGTGTAAAAGGCGTTAAGCTGCTTGATTATCTGTAATTTGTTGCCCTTATTCTGAGCCATGACCAGATTGCTTGTGCCGACATCAAGCCCTACCGGGCCCCACGGGCTTTCAGGTTCAGCCCCTGTCGCCATTTCCTGAGTAACGGTGGGTTTTGAGGCCGTCCTGACGGCTGCTTCTATTTGTGCATCTGAGACATTTGAGAGTGAGGGAGCGGTATAAGTTTCCACTTTGGGCGGCTCCGGCCTCGGCGCAGCCGGTGGCGT
>JAKOEO010000070.1 GCA_022321325.1 Candidatus Magnetominusculus sp. LBB02
TGAAGTTTGTTGAAAAACTCGTTAATCATGTACAGCATTTCAGCATCGGCCTCAGGGCCTGCCGCTGCGAAGCACTCGGCACCGAGTTGGTAAAACTGCCGCATACGTCCTTTTTGCGGGCGTTCATAGCGAAACATAGGCCCGATGTAATAAAATTTCTGCGGTGCGGTAAGCTTCCACTTTAGCCCATTTTGTACATAACACCTTACAACGGAGGCCGTGCCCTCGGGGCGCAGCGTTATGGACCTTCCCCCTTTGTCTGTAAACGTGTACATCTCCTTGCCTACGATGTCTGTGGACTGGCCGATTGAACGGGTGAATATCTCTGTGGACTCTATGATGGGGATTTTTATCTCATCGTACCCGAATATATAAAATAAATCCCTTGCCGTCCTTTCTATCTTGTTCCATATGAACACATCGGGCGGACAAATGTCATGCACCCCTTTTAGCGTATTATACGTGCTCAATGCCGTCGTCTGCCCCTATTCGCCTGCCATCCCATTCGTCAGTTTCGCCTTCTCTTTCCTTGTCAAACTCAATCTCTCTCATAAGTTTCTCGACAAGGCGCTTTATCTCTTCCTTGAAATGCCGTCTTATCCCTCTGAGGTCAACGATGTCCTCGTGGATTTTGACGACACGCTCCTGCGCCCGTTTGATTATCTCGTCGGCCCTAAGCTCCGATTCGCGCGTGATAAGCTCGGCCTCTTTTCTGGCGTTGCTCTTGTAAGCCTCTATCATCTGCTGGGCAGTTATCAGGGTCTCTCTTAATGTAGTCTCCATGTTTTTGTGTTCTTTTAGCTGGCCCTCTATAATATGAATCTGTTCTTTTAGCGATGTGTTTTCCCTAAGCAGCTCCTCCATCTCCTCGCGAAGGACTTCCAAAAAGGCATAGACCTCCTCGACGTCAAATCCTCTGAATTTTACGGGGAACTGTTTTTGCTGAATATCCAGCGGCGTAATCCTCATGCTGCCTCCTTCTGTCCTAACGGCTTAGCGTTTAATTTATTAAACGGTATGATTATATCATAAAGCGGCGATTAAAGTAAGTTTATTGTCGCGCCACCGGCGATATTATTAAAATAATTCCCCTAAACTTCCACAAAATTCAGCGCAAGACGTGGCTTGCCTGCATCAGGCTTCGCACCAAAAACGACCGGATAAATACAATTGCCAACACCAATATCATAGGCGATATATCAAGGCCGCCGAGGCTGCCTACACGCCTTCTGATTGGCCGCAGCAAGGGTTCAGTCGCCAAATACAGGAATCTCACAATAGGGTTATACGGGTCAGGGTTTACCCAGCTTATCAGGGCTGAGACGATGATAATCCACATGTATGCCCCCAGTATCATGTCGGCTAACTCTGCGATGGCCCCTATGAGATTTCCAACGACAAACATATCTCCGTCCCCCCTTCTACTCTTTGATATTCAACTCTGCGCTGCGACGCGCCGCAGCCATTAGCACATCGGCAATCAATCCCGCGCCGTCTCTGTCTGTAAAGACCTGAAGCCCGGCAACCGTCGTCCCCCCCGGTGATGATACCATCTTTATGACATCGTCGGGGCTGCGTGAGACAAGAAGCTCTGACGTACCGGCAAGCGTCTGAAGCGCAAGCATCGAGGCCGTCTCACTGTCAAGACCCAGCTTCACACCGCCCTCAATTATACTCTTTACGAAAAATGAGATAAACGCAGGCCCGCTTCCCGATACCGCCGTCACCGCGTCCATATGCTTCTCTGGCAGGAAGACAACCTTGCCAATTGAAGAAAATATGGCCTTTACATTGTCCATCGTTTGCGGTGCTATTGCCTCCGCCGCAGATATTACGGACATTCCTTTCAATACCAATGCCGGTGTATTTGGCATCACCCTGACGACATTATTCGTCCTGAATGCGTGTTTGAGATAAGAAATCGAGACGCCCGCGGCGATTGATACGATAGTTTTCTGTGAGAAATCCACATCACTAAGCCCCGCGGCAACTGCGCTTATGATCTGCGGCTTTACGGCTATGACAATTATATCAGCCGCTGAGGCAAGGGCCGCGTTGTCTTGGGTTGTGATGACTGTATATTGCTGGCTGATGTACAGACGCCGGTCTGCGGTCGGTTCAGATACATAAATATCCTTTCTGTTTGAGGCAATAAGTCCCTTAATCAGGGCCTCGGCCATGTTGCCGCCGCCAATGAAACCTATCATAACACCCGCCTTCCTGATTTAAAGTAACTCATCTCTGATTTGATTCTAAACGCAGTGCAGCCCTATTGTCAATATGCAGCCGTCCAGTCAAGGGTTAAGATATTGGGGACAGTCTTTCTGGATGTGCTTTTTGATTTAACATCTGGCAGCTCTACAATGTCAGGGATGTATCATTTTGCATCTAAACTAATGGTAAACTCAGCGCCTCCATTGGCGTTTCTCACTGACAGACGGCTGCCCATGCCGTCAATTATCGTCTTGCTAATATACAAGCCTATACCAGTGCCTTTGTCATCTGGCTTGGTTGTAAAATGAGGGCTAAATATTTTATCTATAATCTCATCAGGGATACCCCCGCCGTTATCGCTAATAGTTACCAACGCCTTGCCATCAACTCTTGAAAGGCGAATATTTATCATTCCCTTCATATCTTCGCTAAGAATATGATTATCCCACTGTGAACATATGGCGTCCTTCGAGTTATTTATCAAATTTAAGACAACATGCTTAAATTCGTTTGGCTGCCCTACTGCTACACAATTATCGGTAAGGTCATCTTTCTCAAACGTAACCACTATATTGGATTTACTTAACATATCGCTAAACATAAATAAAATGTCTTCTATCGCCTCGTCTATAAAGAAGGCCGTTGCTGTCTTTGATGGATTCAGGAGATTCCTGAAATCGTTAATGGTCTTAGACATGAAATCTATTTGTTTCAAAATAGTGCCTATCGTCTCTTTCATGTACTCTTCAGTCATTTCGTTGTATCTGTATGCATCATGTATCTCCTGCGATATTAGTGATATCGCGTTTAAAGGCTGTCTCCATTGATGGGCGATAGCGCCAATCATCTCACCCATAGCCGCCATTTTCGACTGTTGAAATAGGAGTTTCCTTTCTTCTTCGCGCAAAGAGACCTCTTCCCTGACCTTTTGTTCTAATAATTTATTAAGATTGCGTATTTCCTCTTCCTGCCTTACCCTTGCGGTAATATCCTTTGATACGTGGATAAATCTGTCAACATCTCCGTTGCTGCCTCTGATAGGATAGACCGAAATCTCAACGATTGCCACTGAACCATCGTCGGCGGTATGAGTATGTTGAACTACGGTATGTCTACCTGCCTCGTGTTCCATAATAGGGCATACGTCATCAGGCGGTTGACAGGGAACATCAACATGGTGGGTTAGTCTATAGCAATGCACTCCAATCAGTTCATTGTGGTCGCCTTTATGGCAGCGCATTACTGCATCGTTTACCCATAATACCTTAAAATCTTTTGAAATAAGCATGATCTCATCGGTTATTCCATTTGCCACAACCTCTAACAGCTGCTTTGTCTGATCCAATTCGCGTAAGACTATCTCTTTTTCTGAGAGTGATTTTCTGACCTCATCGCGGGATGATTTTATTGAAAGAAAAACCGGCGCAATCTTAAACATTCCAACAAGCAGTAAAACTGAGATTGCAAGCCCAATAACTTCGTAACTAACCGGGTTCATCTTGGCGGCAGAGTACACAAAATTATAGAGATTTTCTAATCTTCTCAACGTCATCAGAGAAATAGAGGCGGAAATTATGACCCAAGCGGAACTATTCTCAGTGACTTTTATCAGCCTTAAGGCCATGAACATGGCTGCAAGATGAACAACGACCGAGACTAACGATATTATGAAAGATACCATACAGCCTCCTCATCAATCCAGCGCTCTCCAAAGCATTATACCATAACAAAAGTTACAAATGGGTTACATTTTGGAAGGCTGCCGCGCCCAGGGCTGTCTCAGCTCCTTAGTATATTAACCGGCTGAATCCTTACCGCCTTTATCGAGGGATATATGCCGGAGGCTATCCCCGTTACTATCGCCGCTATACATGATATCAACAGGCCGGGAAGCGATACCGCAAATGGTATGTTTGCAAGCCACGATATGCCCAAACTTAGCGCTATGCCCGTTATCAGCCCTGCCGCGGCGCCCGCAAGCGATATGAACGACGCCTCGGTCATAAACTGTAGGGCAATGTCCTGCTTACTTGCCCCTACCGCCCGCCGTATCCCTATCTCTATCTTCCTCTCATCCACCATCAATATCATTATAGACAAAATCCCTATCGAACTTATCGTAAACGATATCGCCGAGGTAATCATGCCAAGCGTTACCACTATACTCATGGTCTTGGTCTGAATGGAGTTGACGTCTTTGAGGTCAGTTACGCTGAAGTCGTCACGCTCTCCTTTTTTGATGTTGTGGCGCTGCCTTAGAAGCGTCTCAATCCCGCCTTTGAGCGAGGCCATCGCCGACTCTGACACCGCCTCGATATATATGAGATTTATGGTGTTTGGCGTACTTGACAGCCTGCTTAAAAACGTTGCAAGCGGCACGTAGATTATGTTGTCCTCGTTCATGCCCGACAGATCAATCGCCATAGGCTCAAGGGCCTCAACCACCTCGAAGGCCGACTGATTAACGAATATAGACTTGCCAATGGGGTCATCGCCCTTAAAAAGTTTTACGGCGGCATTAGCCCCGGCAATAGCGGCCTTTCGCCGCTTATCGTCATCAGTGAATAGCCTGCCGCGCCCAGATGCGGGCATCTTCTTTAGCTGCAAAAACTCCATCGGAATCCCCATTATTGTCGTGCCCGTTACCGTGGTGTTTCTGTATCTAACGGGGAATGTCTTAGTTACCGCAGGGGCTGTGATTTTAACTTGCGGCAGAGATTCTTTTATTGCCGCCGCATCTGCAAGTGTGAGCTTCATGCTCGTAGTAAGCCCAACAAGGCTGCCATGCCCCTGCATAAGGCCGCTTTTTACTATCAGGAGATTCTTCCCAAATCGCTCAAGGTCGGCAATTGTCTTTAGCCTCATCGCCTTCGATGTATTAGCCACGGTGATTAACGAAAGTGTGCCAAGCACCACACCGGCTATAGCAAGAAATGTCCTGCCTTTGAAACTGCCAAGAGATTTGGCGGCAACTGCCAGATTAAGATACAAGTTCTTCGGCAAAAACCCTGACTTAAAGAGATGCCTTGCCGCCACTATCTAACAGCCTCTATGGGATTTAGATTTGCCGCGGCACGGGCAGGCGCTACCCCAAAGATAAGCCCCGTCGCTATTGACAGGGTTAATCCTATTACGAACGCCTTCCATGAAAAATACATCGGGAAATCTGCAATAAGCGGCAGGAGTTTAGACCCGCCATAGCCTAATATGAAGCCCAGCACGCCGCCAGCCGAGGTCAAAAGGGCAGATTCTATTATAAACTGCTGAAAGATATCCCGCTTTTTAGCGCCCACCGCCCGACGTATCCCAATCTCCTGCGTCCTCTCCTTTACTGAGAGCAAAAACAGATTGGCCAGCACAAAGCCGGATACAATCAAAGACACTATCCCTGAGACGCCAAGCGACACCACAAGCGAACCGGTCAGGGCGGCAAGGAATTTTATAATCTCCTCCGGGCTTATTATAGTGAAATCATCGCTCTGGCCTTCCTGAAGCTGGTGCCGGTCCCTTAGAAACAGACGCAGTTCCGCGATTGAGCGCATGAGCGGCCTGCCATGTTGATATTTTATCTTTATCGCGCTTATGTACTTGGCGTCGTTCATCAACTTTCTCATCATCACGCCTATGGGCATGATTATCCTGTCGTTGAGATTTATGCCGGCCACAGAGGCGCTCCTGTCTGCCAGCACGCCGGTAACCCTGCACGGTATTTTGGTATTTACAAGAACGGTCTTGCCAATAGGCGATGTATCCTTAAAGAGCGTTGAGGCTACCTGCTGGCCAAGCAGACAGACGCCTCTACCAAACGCCGCATCCTCAGGCGATAGGTCCACCCCCTGTTCAACCGGCCACGCCCAGCTCCTTGCATAGTCCTCGGTAGAGCCTATGATAAGGGTCTGAGACTTAACGTTGAGGTATGACACTGCAACGCCGCCTCTCATCGCAATTGGCACGACGAGAGTGGCCGTTGGGAATGCCTCGCCGATGGCCTTGATATCGCCCAGGGTCAGCGCCTTCATCTTTTCGCCGTTTGCCCGCTGCTCCTCAGACCCTCCAAAGACAAGCACCGTCTCAGGGCCAAACATCTCTGCAAAATCATACGCCTTCTTATATGCCCCCTCAACAGAGGCCACAATCACGGTTATCGAGGCTATCCCCAGTGCCACACTAAACAGACAGAACGCCGACCGCAGCTTAAACGAGGCCACGGCATACGCTGCGCTTCTTATGTTATTAATAAGCCTTGCCATTAGCCGCCTTCTATCAGGCCGTCTTTTATGACAATGGTGCTGCCCGCGTATGCGGCGATATTGGCGTCATGGGTAACGACTATGATAGTCTTTCCCTTTTCGTTGAGTTTGGTGAGGATTTTCATAATTTCAGAGGCGGTGTTGCTGTCAAGCTGGCCGGTTGGTTCGTCGCATATGATCAGGTCTGGGTCGTTAATCAGGGCGCGTGCAATGGCGGTGCGCTGCTGCTGACCTCCAGAGAGCTGGCGCGGTTTAAAAAGCGCCCTGTCTTTAAGGCCGACAATTTGCAGCATTTCCATCGCCTTGTCCTTGAGGTCGTGCCGAAGGGTATCAACATACAGCGTGGGTAGCAGCACGTTTTCTAAAACTGTGGCATAGTGAAGCAGGAAGAAATTCTGAAATACGAAGCCGATGGTCTTGTTTCTTACGGCTGAGAGCTGGTCGTCGTCCATTGTGGAGACATCCATGCCGTTTAGGATATATGTGCCGCTGGTTGGGGTATCGAGACACCCTATGATGTTCATCAGGGTTGTTTTGCCAGAGCCGGAGGCCCCCATGATAGCCGTAAATGCCCCTCTTTCTACCGTGAGGCTGACGTCTTTAAGGGCATCAACCATCACGTCGCCAGCAATGAATTGCTTGCGAAGATGCCGCAGCTCAATTAACTTCACCGGCGTGCTTATTTGTGCTTACCTCCGGTGGGGCCTGCCTTGTCCTGTGAGTTAGTTGTGTTGATAATGAGTTTAACCGCCGTCTCATCCCCTTCTGAAAGGCCGCTTAATATCTCAGTCCTGTCCTGTCCTTTAATGCCCGTTTTGACCGTAACCTTCTCAACCTTGCCTCTTGCGGCAATCTTATAGACTGCGTATTTGCCGTTTTCAAATTTCACGGCGGCGTTTGGGACGGTGAGGCAATGGCTCTTTTTCTCGGTAATAATACTTACGTGTGTGGTCATCTCCGCCCTGACGGCCTTAGCGTCATCCGGCGAGATGTTGACAATTGCCTTGTAATAGACGATGTTGTCCTTGACAAAGGGCTGGGGGTCAATTCGATTTATAATGCCCTTAAAAATCTTATCCTGATATGTGTCCACCGTGTAGAGAACATCGAGGCCGGTTTTAACCGAGCCTATGTCGCTCTCATCCACATATATCCACATCTCAAGTTTGTCAGGCACAATGACCGTAACCAGATTGGCCACCTGAAGGCCGGTGACCACTGTTTCGCCGGCCTGCCCCTGGATTTCGGCAACTACGCCGTCTATAGGGGAGACGATATTGGTATAGGAGAGTTTTATCTGGTTTTTCTCTATGTTGGATTTAATTGAGGCAATGTCGTCCTGTTGCATCTTGCGGTCGCTTATCAGTTCATTTTTCAGACGGCTTACGGTCTCTTCGTTTTTTCTTGCGTCGGCCTCTGCCTGTGCGAAGTCAGCGGCGGCCTTATCGAAGTCGTTTTGGGCGATGTAGCCCTGTTGCAGCAGCGTCTGTTTTCTTTGCATCTCAAGACCGGCAACTTTCAGCTTCGCGCGCCTTGAGATGGCGTCCTGGTCTGCCTCCCTTATTTTCTGAGGATAGGTGACGGCGATTTTGTTGAGGCTGCTTTGCGCCTTGCTTAAAGCAATGCGAAGCTCTTCGATGTCTTTTATAATGTCTCTGTCGTCTATTTTTGCAATCAACTGGCCTTTCTTTACCGGGTCGCCAACCTTGATGTACATCTGCATGATTTCCCCCGTTGCCCGCGCCCCGATTTTAATCATAGCGCCGACCTGGGGCTTGATTATTCCTGTTTCAACGACGATGTTGTCAAGGTCTGAGTATGCGGCCTTTGCTGTTTCCAATATCTCGTATGGCGGTTTTTTCGTTATATAATTGTAGGCAAAAATTAATAAGACGAAAGCGGCAAGAGCTGCCGCCCATATGGCGAGTTTACCGCGGCGTCTTATAAAATCAGGAATCATTTGCCCTTGCCAGCGCCTCATTAATCACTGTTTTAATGGGAACGGCAAACTGCTCAGCCGCCCTTCTGCAGTCCTCGTACTCGGCTGATATGTTTAGAATCTTGCCGTCTTTTACAGCGGTCTTTATGCTTATCTCACCGTACTTCGTGCTTATCTTGCCGATATGCCTCTGAAGCGTCTTTCGCCGCGTACTGTAGTATCGAAGCCCTATCGAGGATGTCTCTTGTAAGATTATCTGCGTAAGCGGCTCTATATCGCCGGGGGCGGCTATGGTTGTAAGCATGGCTGCGGGGCGGCACTTTTTCATTATAATGGGGGTAATATAGACATCGAGGGCGCCTGCCTGAAATAGTTTGTCCATGACGTAGCCGTAGAGCTCCGGCGACATGTCGTCAATGTTTGTCTCGACGATAAATACGTCGTCAGCCTGTGCGTTGCCGCCTATGGAGGCCGTCCGGCCAATGAACATCCTAAGAATATTGGGCGCCCCGGCAATATCGCGCCCTCCAGCCCCTGTGCCTATAACGTCAACCGCCATCTCAGGCAAAGGGCCGAGCTCGCTTGCCATCGCCTTCATAATGGCAGCCCCGGTGGGCGTGGCCAGCTCATAATTCACGCCGCTTGAGTAAACCGGCAGCCCTTTCAATAGATGCGCCGTTGCCGGTGCAGGCACGGGCAGCATACCGTGGGCGCTTATTACGCTTCCTCCACCAACATTTATTGAAGAACAGACGATCTTTTTAATTCCAAGATAGCTCATAGACAGCAGAAAACCAAACACATCAACAAGACAGTCAGCCCCGCCAAGTTCATGCAGGTGGATGAGTTCAAACGGCTCTCCATGCGCCTCGGCCTCAGCCTCGAATATGCTCTGAAATATTGTAAGGCCCTGTGCCTTTATATCGTCGTCAAAGCCTGCGGCTTCTATAATCGCCTTGATTTCCTGCCAGTTTCTCTGAACATGGCTTTCAGAGGTCTTCACGTCAAACTTAACCGCCCTGAAGCCGCCTTTAAAGACCGGCTCCGAGGTTATAGTAAATGCCTCAAGAGGCGGCGCTGCGTCAGTCGGCCTTAGCAGGCCGCTAAGCCTCTCCCTGAGATATTCAATTGACGCCCCTGCGTCAATGGCCGCCCCGACAAGCATATCCCCGCTTACCCCGGATGCACACTGAATATAGGCAATCTTCATATCTTCCATATAGCGGTATATTTTAACTTTATCGCGGCAGAAAAAACAGCGCTTTACAAACAGCGTTTTATTTTGTTAGAATTCACGACTAAAGTTACACCTGATGAGATAGATAAAATGGGAATAGCCACCTATATAAATGAGATAAGCGGTCTGCTTCACCTTTCAAACTTGTCATTAACGCAAGCGATTGCGGTATTGCTTGTCTTTGCCTGTGCGCTCAATCTGCCTTTTGGATATTTGAGGGCGCGCCAAAAGTTCCGGTCGCCCATGTGGTTTTTGTATATACACCTGCCTATTCCCTTTGTAATACTGATGAGGTCGCTTGTACATCTTGACTACAGATTCATACCGCTTTCGCTTGTGGCCTCTGTAATTGGTCAATACACAGGGGGCAAACTCTGAGTTTAATGGGATTGGCCGAGGCAGCAATCAATGGCAGATAAAACAATAGCGTCAAAGGTGTGGGCATTTTTTACGTCGGTAAAGTTGGCGGTGGCGCTCTTTGCCCTCATAGCGCTGACCTCAATAATAGGGACGGTAATAGAGCAGAACGCACTGCCTGAGAAGAATGTAAAACTCTTTGCAAAGCTCTTTGGCACGGCAAACGCCGAGACGGCGTATAAGACAGTCTCATCGCTTGGCCTTACAGACATGTACCACTCGTGGTGGTTTACTGCTATGCTGGTATGCTTCTGCGCAAATCTCACAATATGCTCTATTGACAGGCTGCCTCGCATAAAGCGCGTCGTAGATGAGCCTCTGAAACCGCTTGACATATCGGAATTCGACAAATACGGGATAAAAAAAGAACTGACTATCAACGGCGATATCGAGACTGCAAAGGCTGCGGCATTAACGGCCATTAAGAAACTTGGCATGACTGCCGAAGCGGCAGACCACACAACGCAGTTCTACGCCCACAAGGGCAGATACACGCGCTATGCCGTATATGTCATCCATCTTAGCATAGTGCTTATCCTGTTAGGCGCCTTTTTTGGCGCTACGTTTGGATTTACCGGTTTTTTGAGTCTGCCCGAGGGGGAGACCTCAGCCGTTGCCTACACGCGGCAGGGGGATGAGCACCCGCTTGGGTTTTCAATTCGCTGTGACTCCTTTACTGTCTCATTCTATGGTACATCTGACATGCCAAAGGACTACGCAAGCTGGCTCTCCATAATAGAAGACGGCAAGACGGTGCTGAAAAAATCCATAGGGGTAAACTCCCCTCTGAAATATAAGGGCTATACGTTTTACCAGTCTGGCTATGGGGTAGTTCGGGAAAAAGACGCAAAGTCGCTGATTATATTAAACGTAACGCCAAAAGGCGGCAAGTCCGAACAAATATCGCTTGCCGTAGGGGAATCGTTTAAGATACCGGGGACAGACATTGCCGGTACGGTGTCTGCGTTCAGCCCGGCCCTGGCGTTCGATAAAAATGACCAGCCTTATACATATACAGAGAACATGAATAACCCGGCAGTTTATGTAGAATTCACCTCAGAAGAAAAAGGAAAATACTCCGGCTGGATAGCCAAGCGCTATCCACAGACATGGAAACTGCCCGACGGCAGCGCTGTGGAATTAGTGGATAACTGGGGATACCAGTATACGGGGCTTCAGGTCAGAAAGGACCCGGGGGTTTGGGTTGTCTATGCGGGGTGCCTGTTTATGGCCATTGGCCTTTACTGTGCTTTTTTCCTGAGCCACAAGAAGATTTGGGTGCTTTTAAAGCCTGAAAAGACAAAGGTTCAGGTAAAAGTTGCGGCCTTTACAAATAAGAACAAAACCGGTTACGAGAGCGTTATCAACAGCGTTTTTGACCGGTTAGCGCGTTAGATTGCGGCAGCAGAGGAGGACAGCAGATGGGAAGCCCGATACTTTTTGGCATAGCTGAGGTTGGATACTTTGTGGCTATGATGGTCTACATAGGGTATTTCATATTTAAAGGCAAGGCTGTGGGGGTGGCTGCCACGGTAGTGGCAGTGGCGGCTTTTTTATCTCAGACTGCGGCGCTGTTATTTAGATGGCTGGAGTCCTACGGCATGGGCATTGGCAGGGCGCCGCTTACGAATCTCTACGAATCGCTGATATTTTTTGTCTGGTGCCTTATGCTTGGCTATCTCATAATAGAATTCAAATACAAGAACAGGACATTTGGGGCGTTTGTAACGCCGCTGGCCGGCCTTGCACTTGGATTTATAGACCTTACCGGCATATCTAAAGAGATAGAGCCGCTTGTGCCCGCCCTTCAGAGCAACTGGCTGCTTGCACATGTGACGATGAGTTTTATATCGTACTCGGCCTTTGGGCTGGCATTTGCCACGGGCATGTTATACCTGGTTTTAAGCACAGAGAAGCGTACAGAGCCGTCTTATATATTCTGGACGGTTGCCGGGAGCGTCTTTTTTATTTTATTGGCGGCAATGGGGGCGGACTTTTTAAAATTTAAGGTAATCGGGACATCGCCTGAGACTATTAAGAGTTATCTATTCAGGGCGACTTTCAGAGGCGGCGGGCCTGCGGCGCTGTTAAGCTTTATAGCGTCGGCTGCCGTGATATTCTCTGTGTGGAGATATGGTCATGTGCTCAAGCGCATGCTCTCATCCTTTGGCATGACGCTGGACTTTCTTGAGGACATCAACTATAAGGTAGTGGCGGTGGGGTTTCCCATATTTACGCTTGGCGGGTTGATATTCGGGGCGATATGGGCAGACCAGGCCTGGGGCGTCTACTGGAGCTGGGACCCTAAGGAGACATGGTCTTTGATAACATGGCTTGTCTATGCCTTTTATCTTCACGCGAGGTATTTGCGCGGCTGGCGCGGCAACAAGATAGCCGTGTTGTCGTCCATTGGATTTATCACGGTGATATTTACATATCTGGGCGTAAACATGTTTCTTTCCGGCCTGCACAGCTACGGCGAATCATAGAAGGATTATGTCGGCCTTGAAATGGCTTGAAATTACCGGAATTAAGCAGAACAACCTTCAGAATATCTCTATAAGGGTACCTCACGACAAGTTTGTGGTAATCACCGGCGTATCCGGGTCAGGGAAATCATCGCTGGCCTTTGACACAATATTTGCCGAGGGGCAGTGGCGCTTTATTGAATCCCTGTCAACTTACGCTAAGCTATTCCTTGAAAAACTCGACAGGCCGCAGCTTGAACAGGTGCGAAACATCCGCCCTGCCATTGCCCTTGCCCAGCGCAATCCCGTTAAGACCTCACGCTCTACGGTTGGCACGGTAACAGAGATTTATGACCTTCTACGGGTTGTATTTGCCCGTACGGCAGAGCCGTTTTGCCATGCGTGCGGGGCGCAAATCAGGCGGTGGGACACATCTGCCATCTACAATGCCCTGTTAGAAAAGCACGCGGGCGCTAAGGCGGCAGTGCTGTTTCATACTGACGAACCGCTTTCAAGCCTCAGAGAGCGCGGCTTTTACAGAATTGCAAGAGGCGGAGAGTTCATAGAGACATTCGGCATGACTGACCTCGGCCAGAGCTGCGATGCGCTCATAGACAGGCTTGTAGTCAGGGACGAGACAAGGCTTGCCGACTCAATAGAGCTGGCATGGCGCGAGGGCGGCGGCGCGGTTAAGGTTATCATATTCGATGAGGCAGGACAGACGGCCTTGTCCTTCACAGAAGGCAGCTCATGCGACGCCTGCGGGGCGTCGCTGCCTGAGCCTACGCCTCTGTTATTTTCATATAACCATCCCATAGGCGCCTGCCCGGCGTGTAAGGGATTTGGAAATGTCCTCGTGGGCGACATGGATTTAATCGTGCCAAACCGCCGCTTATCGCTTGCAGACGGGGCGATTGACCCGTGGGACAAGCCGGCCTTCGATTGGTGGAAGTCCCAAATGCTGAAAGGGGCCGGGACTGTCGGCATAGACATTTATAAACCCGTTGAGGAGTTGTCAGAGGAGCATTGGCGGCTGGTCAATGAGGGGGTTGCAAAGACCTTCTATGGTTTAAACACATTCTTTAAATACCTGTCCGAAGAAAGGCATAAACTCCACCTGAGAGTATTCTTAAACAGATACAGAAAGCCTGTCATCTGCACCCAGTGTAACGGCGCAAGGTTGAAAAGCGAGGTACTTGCCTATAAAATAAACGGCCTCGATATTGCCTCAATAAACGCGATGACAGTAAAAGAGCTGTCTACATTTGTTGAGGGCATGTCCATGCGAGGCCGTGAAGGGGTTGAGGAGGCCATAAGGCATATCAAACAGAAACTGGTGCTATTAAGCCGCGTGGGGCTTGACTATCTTACGCTGGAGCGGCAGACGATGACTCTGTCTGGCGGCGAGTATCAGCGCGTAAATATTGCCAATCAGCTCTCATGCAGCCTTGCAGGGGCGCTCTATGTCCTCGATGAGCCTACTGTGGGCCTGCACAGCCGTGACAACCAGAGGATTACGCAGATAATCTCTAGCCTTGCCAAACAGGGAAACACTGTCCTTGTCGTTGAGCACGACCCTGAGATAATCAGGGCTGCCGATTGGGTAGTGGAACTTGGTCCGGGAGGCGGGGCTAAGGGCGGGAAGGTGGTATTTAGCGGCGGCATTGCGGATTTTGAAAGGGCTGATACAGTAACATCCAGATACTTAAACAACTCAATGGGAACTCGGCTGTCGCCGGGGCAAACAATCAAACAGGACGCGCCTGTGATTACGCTAACCGGCGCCGCCGGACATAATCTCAAAGATATAACGCTGCGCATCCCTCTGAACTGCCTTACCGTAGTGTCCGGCGTCTCAGGCTCCGGCAAGAGCAGCCTCGTCGTTGATACGCTCTATCAGGCAGCAGCAGCCCATTTCAATAAAAATAACTCAATAAGGCCGCTCCAATATAAGGCTGTCGCAGGGCTGGATAAGCTAAAGGGGGTCTCCCTTGTTGACCAATCTCCAATTGGACGGTCTCCGCGGTCAAACCCGGCGACTTATTTGAAATTCTTTGATTCGATACGAACAATATTCGCCGCGGTAACTGAGGCAAAACTGTATGGTTACGGCCCCGGCCATTTTTCGTTTAACGTTACAGGGGGCAGATGCGAGGTATGTAAAGGCGAGGGATATCAAAAACTTGAGATGTATTTTTTTGAAGACTTATATGTAAAATGCCCCGGCTGTGCGGGCAAGAGATATTCAGCCGAGACGCTTAGAGTGAAATATAAGGGACTTACTATAAGCGATGTGCTTAGCGTCAGCGTTGACGAGGCGGCCGAGATATTTATAGATGACCCGACAATACATAAGAGGCTTCAGTTATTAAAAGATGTCGGGCTTGGCTACCTGACGCTGGGGCAGCCGGCAACCACGCTCTCAGGCGGAGAGGCGCAGCGTCTTAAAATCTGTGCGGCGCTTGGAGTTGCCGCCCATAAAGGCTATTTATACATACTTGATGAGCCGACAATCGGTCTGCACATGCACGATGTAAAAGCACTCATCAGCGTCCTTAGAAGGCTCATGGCGTTAAACAATACAATCGTGGTGATAGAGCACAATTTAGACATAATCAGAGAGGCAGACTGGGTGGTTGACCTTGGCCCGGAAGGCGGAGATGCCGGAGGCGAACTGCTTTTTGAAGGAAGCCCTGAGGACTTGCTTGAGTGCAGCGCATCGCACACCGGCGCGTGTCTTAGTAAATTTATCGAACATGGTTGAATTAAGCGAAGACCTCAAAAAACTCGTAGGCGGATGTTTTGGCAGACTGCCTGACGATGAGGCTGAACAACAAATCAACTCGGCAGTGCCGGTCTATAGAACGCTTGAAGAGCTTGATTCCCATGTAAATAATATAGGGCGCATTGTTGACAATGTCGCCAGAAGGGCAACTGATTTTTTAGTATTGGCTGCCTCAGACATAGAGTATTCTTTCAATATCATGGGCACTTACATTGCGGTAGAGCACCTGCCGCCAACGCCCTGCTGCGTCATAGGCAAGGCGCTCTGCGATATACTGAACGAACACCTTGACGGTAAATCCTCACATCCGGCGTCGTGTACATATCATACGTGATGTGATGCCCTACGAATGAGACTCGGCAAGCGGGTGGCATTTCTCATAGACATCCATCAGGTGCTGGATGTCAAGATGCGTGTATTTCTGAGTAGTTGACAGCGATTCATGGCCAAGCAGTTCCTGAATCACGCGGAGGTCTGCACCGGAGGCAAGCAGATGCGAGGCAAACGTATGGCGCAGCGTGTGAGGGCCGACAGCCCCTTCGATGCCGGTCAAACGGGCGAATTTCACGACAATCCGGCGTATGTGCCGGTCAGTAAGCCGCTGCCCCGATGTGTTTATAAACAGCGCCTGAGGGTCCTGGACTGCCTTAGATTTGGTACGCTTAGTCTCTTCCTTTATCAGCAGCCGTTCCACAAGATATGTCTTCAATGCCTCAAGGGCGTATGAGCCGATTGGCACAAGTCTCTCCTTTTTCCCCTTGCCGCGGACTTTCACCATACCCTGCCTGAGGTTGATTGATTCCACATCAGCACCGGCAAGTTCGCTGACGCGAAGGCCGCTTGAATAAAACAGCTCCAGCATAGCCTTATTTCGCGCCGCCGTAAAACCTATGCCCTCGGCCTTTTCCATCATCAAAAAGGTGTCGTCCTTAGACAGAAAATTGGGCAGATGTTTTGGAATCTTAGGCGATGGCACAAGCCGGGCGGGGCTTGTCTTAACCGCGCCTACGCCGCTTAGATAG
>JAKOEO010000071.1:0-4961 GCA_022321325.1 Candidatus Magnetominusculus sp. LBB02
CACTGCAAATTCCCATGATAACTTGTTTTATTCGTTAGAACAAAATTACCGTGTTATAAATGCTCGGATAGTTGCTTTTTTTTTCTGAATATGGCATTATAAGTGGTTAGCTGTATAGTTGCTGTAAATGATGGCGGCGTCAAGCGTTAAAATTATTACAGGAGGACACTTTCTTATGACTAAAAAAATGACGGAGACTTTCGATAAGATTCTAAATCTGGCCGGGGATTTCGTACAACGCCAGAAGGGGATGTGGGACCATGCCGCATGGCTTGGTTTTCTCGAAGAGGTGCAAAAGAAAGGCATTGAGCTTACAGGCGAGATGGAGCGTTATCTTGGTTTGGTGCTTGAGACTATGAAAAAGGTTTACAATGCCTCTACAAACATGGACGGCATAAAGAACGTTATGATGGAAATGGCCTCTCAAACCGCAGATTTCGTAAAGAAGACCAGAGGCGCATGGAATCAGACCGACGGCGAGGTATTTCTCAAAGAACTGCGCCAAAAAGGGCTTACTCTCAATGAAGATATGATGTCTTATTTTGGGGGCGTCCTTGAGGCGGTAAAAGGTGTGTATGCCTCCATCAGCAAGAGTCCTTCAAAGGACAAAACGCCGGATTCGAAGGCTTAGCCCTTAACGGTTATTTATAGGGGATGGCATCATTGCTGACTGGCCGGGCGGCGGTTTATTTCCACTTCTTTTGGAAAACTGTAAACCCCGCAAGGCAGGCAGCCGCGGTGGACAGTATGGTCGGCCTGATTCCGATAGTTTGCCCAAGCGTACCTGCCAGCACTGCCCCAAATGGCACTGTCCCTAAGAACATCGCCGCATATACGCTCATTACGCGCCCTCTGAACTCGTCCGGCACCTCCAGTTGGATGTAACTATTGGCCGTTGCAAGGAAACCTACCAGATTGAATCCTACTAATGAGAGAAACACAAGGGCTAAATGATAATTGTTTATTATCGTAAACGCCAATAGCGACACAGGGAATAAGAAACCGGTTACAGACATAAAAAGCAGTTTGTTTTTAATATCTCTCCTAAAGGCTATTATTACGCCGGCAAGCACTGAACCAGCCCCGACGCTGGACATCATATAGCCAAGCCCAATGGCGCCCACACCATAGACCTTGTCGGCAAAAATAGGCATGAACTGCGCGTAGGGAATCCCAAAGAGGCTGAAGATGCTTATTGTAATTATTATAAATAAGATGCGCCTGTGTCCTAATATGAAGTCTATTCCTCCTTTTATTCCGGTGAAAACCCCTTCGTAAGCCCCTCCTTTTGGTTTGCCGCGGTTTGATATTCGAAAGAGCAGGTAAATGACAGGGATAAAACTAACGGCATTGATATAAAAACATGCGGACATTCCATAAAGGCTGATAATCATCCCGGCAATTGACGGGCCAAGCACCCTTGCCCCATGAAAGGACGTTGAATTAAGCGCCACCGCGTTAAGCAGATTTTCCCTGCCCGATATCTCTATCATATAGGATTGCCTGACAGGGATGTCGAGGGAATTGACTGTGCCCAGAAACGCCGCCACGCAGAGTATCGCCCAAACGTTAAGGCAATGAAAGCCTGTGAGAAGGGCAAGGACAATGGCCGGTATGATGGAACTGGCCTGCGTGGCTATCAGCAGGTTGCGTTTATTAAAGCGGTCGGCAAAGACTCCGCCAAACAGGGAAAAAAATAACACCGGAAGCGAAAGAGCCATCCCCAAAAGCCCCAGATAAAAAGATGACTTTGTAATAGAGTAAACGAGCCAGCCCAGCGCGGTTTGCTGCATCCATGTCCCCACCAGAGAGATCGTCTGGCCGATAAAGAAAAGCCTGTAGTCTCTTACGTAAAGGGCAGGGAAACGCTGCCCTATGACTTGCCCATCGTTTAATTTCATTGGCTGATATAAGAGGCGGGGGCTTCATGGCGCAGCAACGCTAAACAGATATGCGCCGCCTTAATCATAGACTTACCCGAGGAAGGCGGCGTTTCATATTACGACATCTTGCGTTTCAGAGACTCGCTGCCATTGTTAACTACGCCTATACATTTGTCTACTTTCTTGTTCAGCTTGTCTAGATCCATATATGCCTGCTGAATCACCTCTGACTCTATAGCTAACTCCTCGACGGCGGCCATCACTTTTTCATTGGTTTCCTTTATTCTGGAAAACTCCATTGCCATTTCCTCAAATAACTCCTTACATCCGAGCAGTTCAATTTTATGCATTTTCTGTGCGGTAGCGGCAGCCTGGGCCTGTCTTATGGCTTCTTCTTGCGAGTCCTTGTTTGAACCCTGGGCGCTGGCCATAGTCTCCCTTGTTACCTCCATGAGTTCCGTAAAATGTTTACCAAGCATGATGTCGAAATCGTTGTAAAAGTAATTCCAAAACACTGCCTCGTCTGAATTAATCCCCTTCAGCGCCTCAACCGCAACTTTCACCGCATGAAGTTTCGCGCATATAATCTCCTTCTTGATAAGAACTTCCTCTGAAACCATAGCGTCATGGCCTATGGCGTTGTTTTCTGTTTCAAGCCTTGAGGCCTCGTCATCAAGGGCGGCATTTAAGTTCTTGGTCGAGACGGAGGCAGCAGCACCGCCGCCTCCGGTCTTCTTCCTGCCTTTGATAAACAGGTATACAGACAGCCCGATGAGGACTGCCATAGCCTCCAGCATAAATAACAATAACAGCGTGTTAATCTTGGTCATGAGTCTCTTTAGGCCTTTTAAAATATTTTAATAGTATTCCAATATCGGGCATTTTTATCTTAGGCAGTCTCACCTTAGGCAGCCTCATCTTAGGCAGCCTCATCTCAGAAAACTTTATCTTAGCCACGACATCCCTCTTAATATACAATAAAATCGCTAAAAATAAAACTATATTAATAGTTATAAACCATATAAGCGCATGTTTTAAGTCTGACTTGGACTGCCTTACATATTTATTGAGCCATGTTGTCTTTTTTATTGTCTTTTCGGATGAGGATTGCTTGTTGGGGGACATATGGTCTTCAACCGCAGGGTCTTCTGCATCGGTTTTTTCTTTTTCTGACGCTTCGGTCTTCTCTTCCACCCGCGCGGCAGTTTCTGCTGTGGCGGCGTACTTTCGTCTGTCCTTGTCTATGGCTGCAATCAGAAAAGATCTGCTTCTTTCGATAGACTTGCTTTTAACTGAGATTGTCAACCTATAAAGCCCTGAGGTCTTTGGCGTAAAAGAGTCAGAGAATATGTTGCTTGCCTTAGCGGGGTCTTTTTTCTCTTTATCGGCCTTTGTTTTCTCTTTATCGGCGCCTTTCTTATCGTTACTGACGCCTTGGGCCTTAAGCACGAGTTTAGAAGATGTTTCTCCGTCAGGTTCCGTAATATCCACAGTTAAGCCAATTTCTGGCAGTTGTCCTATATCAATGATAAGGTTGTCAAGCGACAGCCATGCGTCAATCTTTACCGGCGTATTCACCTCTTGATAGGAGCTCTTAAAGTTGGTACGGACTTTAAGCTGCGTTGACGCATAAATCCTGTTATTCTCATCGTCAACATTGAGTATGTTCCACACCCCTGAGGCGGGGGAAGATATTTTAACTAAATCGAAGTTGTAAAATTTAGTCCAGCTTACACCGGCACGGCTCTTATCAGAGTTGTAGTTCTCGCCATCAGGGCCTTGCAGGACTGGCTTAGACTCCGGCGTCTTCTTCGACAGAACTATGGTGAGCTGCTCTATTGACTCATCCGCTACAAAATGGCCTGAGCCTGCCGGGATTCTATCAGGGGATTTTATTGTATCATAAATCCGGGCAAGCGTGGTGTTCAACGTGGTCGGCAGAGGACTAAAGAAGGAAAACCCCCCGGTGTTTGCCGATAAGTCATCCATAAAATCCTTGTCCGAGGCAACCCCAAGCGACACAGTAAAGACCCTTACGCCCTTATCTTTAAGCGACGGTACAAGCTGGTTCATTATAGAGGAGCGAATCTTCTTGTCTTGTTCAGCGGAGTCGCCGTAGGTCTTAGATGTGCCTATAAAGACTATGACACGGTCTGTGGCCGTTGAGTTGTCATTGGAAAATTCGCCAAGGGCCAGCGATAAGGCATTGAAGGGATTTAAAGAGGTGATGTTGTCTAAGGATGGCTTGGCCATTGAGTCTATGGCCTTGAATATGGCGTCTTTCTGGCCGACGGTGGTTATTCCTTTTACCACCGAGGCGGCCTTGCCGTCGAATTTTATTAATCCGAACTCATCTTTTGGGCCAAGCAAGGAGGCGGTCAATTTAATCGCATGTGCGACCAGGCCGCGCTGGTCAACCTTTGCCACCGCTGAGCTGGTCTCAACGACAAAGACAACCCCTGTTGAGGCGCTGCCTGCCTTGTCTTGTTCGCCAAAGGCATTGTTCTGACAGACCATGCACAAGACGGAGGCTAATAACAGAATTGACAGCCAGGCCGCCTTCATATTATTCCGTTTCGGCATTGGCATTATTGTCTCCACCCGCCTATTCATATCGCATATTATACCTTTTTTCACAAAATAATATACTCATTTTTCAAAACAAGTCCACGAATTTATGATATAATATCCTAAAATGAGGTATAGGGGCGCGATTGATGACTGAAATGGATTTCTTTATGAGCGGTAACGTACTTTTGTCTCCACTAGGCCGTGCCGAGGCCGAGACGCTTTGCGCACGACGCCGTCCTTTTAAACATCGAAAGGACGAGGTAATCTTTATGCATGGAGACCCCTCAGATACCATATATTTTCTTGGACAGGGGCTTGTCAGGCTGTCCAAGCTAAGTTATGACGGCAGAAAATTTACGCTGGGATTAGTAGAGCCGGGGGGATTTTTTGGCGAGCTTTGCCTTGCCGGAGAGAGGCAGAGGCGCTCAATTGCCGAGGCCATGGACGATGTCTCCGGGTTTACGGTCAAAATGAATGCGTTTGAAGCCTATCTGGCCAAAAAGCCGG
>JAKOEO010000071.1:5061-15967 GCA_022321325.1 Candidatus Magnetominusculus sp. LBB02
GAAGACCACATCCAGCGCCGCATATACGGTAAGCACCTCTGTGGATGCCCCGGATGACAGTGGCCCTGTGGCAATGGGAATTAAACGTCCGGCCACGCAGCCGGTCTCCTCGCGAAGCTCCCTTTTAGCCGTTTCGGCCAGGGATTCCTCCCCTTTGTCGCTTAGGCCGGCTGGAAATTCGATTACATATTTTCCTACCGGCGGCCTGAACTGCTTCACTACTATGACGCTGCCATCCACAGTGATAGGCACCATGGCAACAATCCCGGTGCAGTTTTGCCGTTGAAATGCCTCCCAGTTAAATCTGGCGCCATTTGAGCTTTCAACTTCAAACAGTACCGCACTCAGAAAAGTGCCGCTCCAGTTCGTCTTTTTACCAAGTATGCGCATCTATTTCCTCTTTGACCTTCGGGGAAGTTTAACATTTTCGATGAGCATAATAACAGCCTCCTGCGCCATTTGGGAAGCCCTTTCAAGTTCCCAGCCGTCCCGGTCTCTGTCAGCGGCTATGTTGCTGATACCGCGAATTTCCACAGCCGGAGTGCCGAAAATGGCGCTTACATGGGCAACCGCCGCACCTTCCATGTTTTCGCATATGCCGCCATAGCGTTTTACCAATTCATCAGCCCGCAGCTTTGTACCCGTACATGTGGATACAGTTAGAAACGCCCCTGTCTGTGCGTTTTCGCACTTGCTGCGGGCAATGTCAAATAACTGGCGTGTTAACTCTTCGTCAGTTGGCATTGTATTATACAATTCAACTTCGCCTTTTTTATAAAACGGTATGCCAATGTCTCTAAGCGTAAGAAAGTTTGCCTCTGATGCAACCCCCTCATCCGCATAAATCTCGCACGCCGCTACCGCAATATCTCCAACACGCAGCCCCGCGTCTGGATATGCCCCGCCCACGCCCATCATGATAACCATGTCCGGCTTATATTGCTGCAGAACAAGTGCCGCCGACATCGCCGCATTTGCCTTGCCCACCCCTGTCTCCACACAAATTACCCCGGCCTTGCCTAAGCTGCCAAAGACAGCGGTCTTTGGGCAGCGCCGCCGCCGACGGTCGGACAGGCGTTTTATTACCGTTGCGGCCTCAAACGGCACTGAATGAAACAGCGCTATAATCATAACGCATATTTTAACATCAAAGGGGTATGTTTTAAACGTTTTTTATTTTGTTATTTCAATCGAAATATTGTATTATAAGGCGTGCATTATTATCAGGCAAAAAGTATCAGGCGGGTATGGACATATTAAACACAGTGGCTGTAGTGGTCATCATATTGGGCGTTTTGACCGTAATAGTTGAGTTTGCCTTTTCTTTAGGCAACAGGGCTACCCTTGTAATCCAATGTGACCAGGCCGATGCGCCGATTTATGTTAACGGAGAGCTGCAAGGCCACAGCAGTATAGAAACCAGAGTACCGGCGGGCACTCACAAAATCTTGATACATAAGGAGCTTGCTGACGGCAGCTTCTATTCATATGAGGGAGTGGCCAATGTCGGCAAGGGCGCCAAGAAGCAATTCGATGTAAAACTCGAAAGGAGATTTACTGAAATCTATTTCTGGGGAAAGGCCAGCCATAGCAAGGCGATGGGCGATTATGAAGACTATCTGAACAGATACCCCGAAGGGAAATTTGAAGCGGAGGCGAAGGCGGCCATCGAGGAAATCTACTATAACAACGTAACAGATCTGCAAACATGTGCCGATTACCTCAAGGCCTTCCCGTTTGGCAAGAATGCCAAGGATGTAAAGGCAAAAATGGAAGAGTATACCTTTGCCCTTTGCGATACGGTAGCCGGCTGCAAAAGATATATAGAGAAATATCCTACCGGTCTTTATAGCGGAGACCCGAAGATAAAGAGAGTAAAAAAACTTCTCTCAACAGTAAAATATAATCCTGTCAGAACTATTGACGCACATAAGGGCGGCATTAACTGCCTGATTTCCACGGGCGACAAGTTTTACTCCTGCTCGGATGACAAGACGATTGCTATCTGGGACGGCGCGTATTTCAACAAACTAAGAGTCCTGGAAGGCCATACGGACGGGGTGTCCTCGCTGGCTGTGTCAGGGAATATTCTTGTATCTGCCTCTGAGGACAGGTCAGTTATCATATGGAATCTTGGCGAGAGTCCTCCTGTGCAAATGCACACGCTCACAGGGCATGCAAGCTGGGTAACATCCGTAGTCATTTCCGACACTCTTGTTATCTCCGGTTCCGATGACAAGACCGTTAAAATATGGGATATCGAAACAGGGCAGCTCATCAGAACCCTTGAAGGACACCGCGCCGGCATTTGGTCGCTTGCCGCGGCTGACGGCAAGATCTTCTCAGGCTCTGAGGACAGGACAATCAGGGTATGGGATATGCAAACAGGCAACCTCATAAAGACTCTCGAAGGGCATAGGGACAATGTGTGGTCGCTGGCCGTTGCCGATGACCGACTCTTATCGGCCTCATGGGATGACAGGGCAATTGTCTGGGATATTAAGACTTTGGCGCCCGTGCTTACTATCAAGGCCAATTCGACAAGGATTTATAGTATTATTGCGCATAAGGAAAAGATTTTTACCGGCTCGTGGGATAGGAAAATGCGTGTTTTTGATTTTTCAAGCGGTACCCAATTAGTCGAACTTGAAGGACATAAGGACAGTATTTATGCCATTGCAGCCCACGGCGATAAAATACTCTCCGCTTCGCTGGATAAGACTATTGTAGTTTGGGACCTTCCTTCTACTCAACAGGGCGAGATAAAACAACAGGATGCAACGTTTTCATAATGACAGAGACTGATTATTTAACATGGGGGAATATAGATGAGAATACTGATAGCCGACGATGATTTCAACAACCGTACTGTGCTGCAAGGGATGCTTACCAGTTATGGCGACTGCGATGTTGTGGTAACCGGCAAGGAGGCGTTTGAGGCATTTATGATGGCGCATGAAGAGAAGCAGCCATATGACCTTATCTGTCTCGATATTATGATGCCGGTGATGGATGGCAATGAGGCTCTGATGAGTATGCGCCAATACGAAGAGAAGATTGGACTGGATATTCCCACGCAAGGGGCGAAGATTATGATGACCACCGCCCTTGACCATCCAAGGGACATAATCAAGGCATTCTATAAGGGTGGCTGCACGGCGTATCTGACAAAGCCTATAACTAAAAAGGCGCTCGTTGAGCAGTTAAAAGATATAGGCTTTCTGATTTGACGGCCTTGTTCATGAAGTCGTTAATTTTGTAAATCGTCCGGGGTCATTGAATTTTTTATAATCCTCGTATACTTGCGGGTCGTCTGTTACCTTATAGATTTTGTAACCGATGATTCTATAGCCTGTTGGGGCAATTTTCAGGACATACTTCCAGTTGGCCAGAAGCTCAGGATAGTCGCGTACTGTGACAATTGTAGTGAATTTGTGCTGCTTTAAGAATGCCGTCAGGCTCTGTCCATAGTCGTAGTCTTCGTTTATCATAAAGCCCTTGCGCCTTGCGTAGTAGAGAATGCTCGGATTCCACAGATGGTCGGTAATAATAATATACTCGTCGGGCGGCGTAATGTCCCGCAGGAAGTCGCTTATTGTGCTTGGGCTGTATTGGTTAATAATCAACGGGACTCTCAGATATGCCTTGACAGTGCCTATGTAATAATACCCAAGGGCGGCAAGGCAAGCCGCGGCAATACATCCTTTGAGGGTGATGACAGAAGTGCCCTTCTTGTTTTTAAGTAAGATAAAAAAAATATGGTAAATAGCAAAACCCGCCGCCGCCGCTAAAAACGGAGTTACCGCCATAGCGTAATAACTGTGCGCCTTATACAAATTAAAAAAGGTGAATATCGTTAGAACCGCCCCGATAAGGCCGGTGTATATAAATTCCATGTGCCTTTTGGGATGTTTAAGCGCAAAGACGACAGCGGCGGGGATAAGAAAATAACCAAACGGCACAAACGGCCTAAGATGCCGGGCTATGGCCAGCCAGTTAGACAAAGCCGCCCTCTGCGCCCATGTGCCGTAGTTCCAGCCATGCAGATGTCCCGAGGTAAGCCATTCAGTAAATAAGGAGGCGCTTTTAACATTATCGGCATGTATTGTCCACAAATAGCCGGCGGCAACAGGGACGGCAATCGCCGTCAATATTTTTATGAGAAACACTTTTTCCCGTAATAAACAGGACAGGCCGGCTTGTTTGTAATTATTCCAGAGATGTTTTACGATAAAATACGCCAGAGGAAAAGCAGCCAATGGCATAGTGGTTATTTTTACAAGATATCCAAGCGCTCCGCTGACAACTGCGGCGGTTAAGAATAAGAACTTGCCATTTTCTTGCAGCAAACGCATGAAAAAGTAGTAATACCCCAGCGCAAAGGCAACAGAGGCGTAGTCTATCATGCTGGTGCGGCTCCAGAATATTGTATAAGGCGACATCACATAACACAATATGATTGCATAGGTTATCCCCCGGTCTGTAAAGAAACGCCTGCACAGGGAAAACAGGAAATATGCGGACAAGTAGAAAAACATTATATTTGTGAGTCTTGCCGCAATGTCTATGTCGGAAAGCCCTGCCTTGACAAATAGGGCAGCTGCCGCCTGAAACAGCGGGAACTCAAAGGGCGCCTGCCACGGCGGGCCGAATACCGGCGTCTGGTATGAAAAAAAGGTGATACCTTCTTTTACGAATGTCCATATGGTTATGGCGGTCTGTGTTTGGCGAAAGGCGTGGTCTTCCAATATAGGAGAGGCGATATTGACAAGCCTCACTAACACTGAACAGATGATGAGCGCGGCAAAGGCAGTCCTGGCCGCCCGGCTGCCATTGGCGTTATTGTCTGTTTCAGTCATAGTGATTGCGTCATGGCTCAAAATATGACGGCGTGCCGTTAATGCAACCGCCCCTGGTCTTTAAGTTTTTGAAGGACAACGCACTTTACCGTATCAAGCCTTCTGAAATTCATGCAGGCATTGCATGATTCGCAGTCGGCCTTGTCCTTACCGGCTTTAAACTTATTCGGCAGGTCAGGTTCTCTTATCAGCGGCCTTGACATCGAGATAAGGTCGGCATATCCTTGTTGCAGCATTTCCTCGGCAACGGCGCGCGATCTTATTCCGCCAACGACAATGACAGGGATGTTGAGAGACATTTTAAACAACGCCGACGCATTCTTAAAATATGCCTCATCCTGTGGATGCAGTATCTTTGTGCGCGCCGGTCTTAGAGAGGACTCATACATGCCGCCGCTTACTTCCATCGCGTCTATGCCAAGGGCCTCAAGCCTTTGGGCTATGCGAAGCGATTCGTCGGGCCTTAGGCCGCCACAACAGAGGTGGTCGCTTGAGTTCATCTTAATAAGTACAAGATAATCGCCCCCTACCTGCTGTCTTATGGCATTATACACCTCTTTGAGGAACCGGAATCTCCTGTCCTCATCGCCGCCCCAGCCGTCAGTGCGCCTGTTTGTATGGGATGACAGGAACTGGCTCACTAAGTAGCCATGGGCGCCGTGTATCTGTACGCCGTCAAATCCCGCGGCCTTTGCCCGCCTTGCCGCATCGCCGAATGCGCGTATCATCGTCCATATCTCATCTTCTGTGATTTCACGGGGCGTTATATTTAGCACAGGCTCGTGCACTGCCGATGGGGCAATAGGCAGCGCTCCATTTAGAAGTTCAGGGTAGCACTGCCTTCCGCCGTGGGCAATCTGCAGGACAAGTCTGCCGCCGGCGGCATGAACTCCACCGGCCAGGCCGCTTAGGCCGTCAATATATTTATCGTCGTAGGCCGCCACCATCTGAGGCACAAACACCCCCGTGGTATGCACGGGCGCGCCTCCGGTTATTATCAGGCCAACGCCGCCCTTAGCAAGGGCCTCGTAGCGCTCTATAAGCCCCGGCGTAACAAAGCCATGAGCGTCAGCGCCCTTTTCGTAAGTGGCCGACCGGACTATCCTGTTAGGCAGCCGTATGCCTTTTAAGGTGTATGGTTCAAATAGCATCTTCTTCTGATAGTATATAATTGTCCGCACATATTTGCCAAATAATTTGTGGCTCGTATATAATCACACATGCAGATTCTAAAGTACATAGCATTGGTTTTGATAAATCCGTTGGTGTATTTGTTTGCAGGGATGATGTTTCTCGTTTTTACTAAGAAAAGCCGGAAGGTCTTTATTATATTTCTGACCCTGTATTTCTA
The DNA here is from genome assembly GCA_022321325.1 of Candidatus Magnetominusculus sp. LBB02. Taxonomy (GTDB): domain Bacteria; phylum Nitrospirota; class Thermodesulfovibrionia; order Thermodesulfovibrionales; family Magnetobacteriaceae; genus Magnetominusculus; species Magnetominusculus linsii. The sequence continues at coordinate 11,272 of JAKOEO010000071.1, forward strand.
TGTTTTTAGCATACCCTTTACGGCTTACGCTATTGCTAAACTATGGGGGATTGCGGATACATACAGGCCGGAAGAAAAATATGAGGCGGCGGTTGTATTGGCGGGGGTGCTCAATGTTGAATGGCATTCCCAAAACGCCTCTCTGTTTTACGTACCAAAGGACTATGCACAAACTATTAGCACTACCGAGAGGATTCTGGCGGGGTTGTACTTTGTAAAAACCGGACATGCCGGGCAGCTTCTGCTTGGCGATTGGACATATAGACCCCTTAACAAGTCGTATGCAGCCATTAACGAGCCAGAAAAAGTAAAGATACTTATGGCATCGCAGGGAATTGATGAGAGTAAACTTGTACTCTATGCAAAGGTTGACAGGACATTAGACGAGGCTAGGGGCGTAAAGACCTACGTGCGCAGGACACAAATTAGGAAAATTCTGCTCATAACATCGTGGCTGCATATGAGAAGGGCTGCAGCCATGTTCAGACACCTCGGCCTTAAGCCGGATATCTTTTCGACTAACAAGCCACAGGCAGGGAGACTGTCATTTGGGCATTTCATACCCTCGGCCAATGGAGTCTTAGATACATTTGACTGTATTTATGAGTTAGCGGGGTATGCGTTTTATTACGCCAAGGGCGACTTGCAGTACTGAGCCTGTCATCGCTTTTTTACTATAAAGTACAGGGTGCCGTTATACTTCATAAATCCTGCCTGCGTTTCGGCCTCAGTGCCGCGGCCCCAGAAGAAGTCCGCCCGTCCAGGGCCTTTTATCGCCCCGCCGGTATCCTGGTTGAGCGCAAAGCGCGTTAAGGTGGACTGGCCGGATACAGCCTCGTCCTTAGTGAATTCAGTCTTTTTTGTGGATACATAGACCAGCGCCCCTTGCGGGAATATCTTCTTGTCAGTTGCAATTGCCCGTCCATCCACAAGCGGTACCCCCGTTGAGCCAATTGCGGATTCCTTTGACTGCCGAAAAAATACGTAACTTGGATTAGAAAATAACACCCTGTCAACATCGTCTGGATGTTTGGCAAGATATTCTTTTATACTTCTTAGTGAAATCTCTGAAAGCGGGATCTTATTCTCATCCACAAGAACTTTCCCCGCGGGACGATATGGGTGGCCGTTTGAACCTGCGTAGGTTACATTTATCTCGCTGCCATCCTCAAGCCTTATAGTTCCTGAGCCTTGAACCTGCAAAAAAAACAGCTCCACACGGCTATCCACCCAAAAAAGCTCAAGCCCATTGCCTGCAAGCGCCCCCTTGCATATCTCTTCATTCGTGTAGTAGGGGACAAGCCTGCCGCCAACTGCCCTGCCAACAATTGCATCGCCCTTATACGTTTGTCCAAACAGCCCCAAATCTACCTTTATCATATCCTTTGGCAGGCCGTAGAGTGGATATGGATAGCGCACACTCTTCGTGCGGCTTCCATTTAACAGCGGCACATAGTATCCCGTATAGTAGACCTTGCCAAGTCCGTCAGACCCTGCCGCCTCATATACGGTGAACTCGTCGCGGAGTTTCTGATTAAGCAAAGTTTTATCACCTTTGGCAGCGTTGATGACTGACATAAAATACGCCATCGAATCCCTTATTTCCTTTGCCGTATAGGTATCAGGCCCGTACTGAAAGACATGGCCGTCTTTAAGCGCGTTTAAATAGTTCATATTTTGCGTCATTGCAAGGGTTAGCGTTTCAAGTGGGGCGTCGTCGCTGAGCTCCGGGTATTGGTCTACGGAAAGCCTGTGCATTGACGACGTTTTTTCGATAGTAATCGAGGCGCAGCCGACAAGCGCCAATAGGGCGGCCAGCACGGCGTATTTTATCAACATCCCTTTTATCATCCTATTTCTGTAAGTTATTGTAACAAAAATGTTAGAATAATGCCATGATAACAGAGGGGCTGCATCCCGGGGCCGCAGACATAGACGCCATGTCAACCGCAGAGGTCTTTAACCTCATGAACGATGAGGACGCTAAAGTGGCAAGGGCGGTAAAAAAGGCAAAGAAGGCCGTATGCCTTGCCGTAGAGGACGCCGTTAAGACGATACAGGCCGGAGGGTCGGTAGTGTACGTGGGCGCGGGAACTAGCGGGCGGCTGGGTGTTTTGGACGCCTCTGAGATGCCGCCTACATTCAGCACGCCGCCTCATGTGATTCGCGGCATAATTGCCGGTGGCAGCCGTGCCCTTACCACGAGTATCGAAGGGGCCGAGGATGACGAGTCGGCGGGCATTGACGCCGTGGCAGGGGTTAGCGCTTATGACATGGTTGTTGGGATTACGGTAAGCGGCGGGGCGCCGTTTGTGTTATCCGCCCTGAAAGAGGCGAAGCGGCGCGGGGCGCGCTGCTGGCTTTTGACATGCGGCGATGTTGCATACGGTTTTGTAGATGGTTTGATAGGAATTAGTACTGGCCCTGAGATAGTGGCCGGCTCAAGCAGGCTAAAAGCGGGGACTGCCACAAAGATGGCGCTAAACATGCTCTCCACCATTACGATGATTCGTCTTGGGCGTGTGTATAAGGGCTATATGGTAGATGTAGTACCATCAAACGCAAAGCTGAAAAGACGCGCCTTGCGTATAATCGCTGAGCTTACGGGGCTTTCGCCGGAGTTGGCCGCCAAGTTGTTTCAGAGGGCGCATGGAAACGCCAAGACGGCGGTTGTTATGCACGAAAAAGGCATAGACTATGCCGGGGCCGTGCGGTTATTAGACCAGTGCGGCGGTTCGCTTAGGGCGGCGCTTCAGTGCTGAGCCGGTTTGCCCATAAGGACACATTTACTATTATCGGCCTGATATCCGGCACATCGCATGACGGCGTTAATGCCGCCCTTGTGGAGATTAAAGACATAAGCGCCGATTCCATTAAAGTAAATATCATTAAACACATCAACGTGCCGTATGACAAGAGATTGAGAGAGATGATACGGCAGTCCTTTACAGGGGATACGGAGCTGATATGCAGGTTAAACTTTACGCTTGGCGAGGCGTTTGCAAAGGCGGCTATGAAGGTAACTGCCCTTGCCGGTGTAGACACTAAGGACATAGACGCAATTGCCTCGCATGGTCAGACAGTTTGCCACGTCCCGCCAAGGGCTAAACGCGGCGGCTCTACGCTTCAAATAGGAGACCCTGCTGTGATAGCGTGGCGTACGGGGATTGTCACAGTATCAGGGTTCAGGACAAAGGACATGGCGGCAGGAGGTCAGGGTGCGCCGTTAGTGCCGCTTGGCGATTATCTCTTATTCAGAAAACAGGGCAAGACGCGCGTTGTGCTAAACATTGGCGGCATTGCCAACCTAACGATTGTAAGACAAAAGGCGAACGAGACGGCTGCCTTTGACACCGGTCCCGGAAATTCCCTGATGGACGAGGCAATAAGGCTGTTCACAAATGGGAAAAAGACATTTGACAAAGACGGCCATATGGCAAAACGGGGACGGCTAAACGAGGCCATGCTAAAAGAACTGCTTAGTAATCCATACTACAGAAAACGTCCGCCTAAGTCCACAGGGCGCGAGCTATTTGGCGCGGCGATGACGCAAGAAATAATTGCGCGCTACGGCAGTCTGCCTCCAGAGGACATCATGTCAACGCTGGCGCATTTGACCGTGAGAACGATTGTTGAGTCGTCCGCGCCGTACAAGCCGGATGAGCTGATAGCGGCAGGCGGCGGCGCAAAAAGCCCATATCTTATGGGCCTTCTTCGGCAGAAGCTGAATTCAAGAGGGATAGAGCTAATGGACATCGGCGAATATGGCATTGATGCGGAGGCAAGAGAGGCGGTCTGCTTTGCCGTCATGGGGATGAGGACATTGAAAGGACTGCCGGGCAATCTACCCTCGGCAACCGGCGCGCAACATCAAGTCATACTTGGCAATATAACGCTGCCGCGATAAAGGCATTAATCAGCGCAAGAAAGGCAGGAACCGATGAGAAAAAGACATACTACGTACGCCCTAAAGAAGGCCCGGTGGATGACAAGACCGACTGGGCGAAAGTTGTGGCGATGACTGACGCAGAGATTGAACATGTTGTCTATTTTTTGGGGTCCATTATACAATTTCGACAGCGGCATTCATAGAGATGTTATATCGTATGATTTATGGTTTTGTCTATAAACATGCTGATATAGAAAAACATAAGCACTTCGCTATATTTCGTGGCATACCGCTATTTTATTTCCCACCTGCATGGCCTTATACAGGGCAAGCTGCGCCTTGTGGAGCAGCTCTTCCAATGACTCATCCGGGCGCATTGACGCAATGCCAATTGAAATTGAAGTAAGCAGGTTATGGCTTGTGAATGTCTTATCCCTTATAGCGTCAATGAAGCGGTTTATGGCAGCACTGGCGTGGCCGCATGACGTGTTCGGCATACCAATGATTATCTCGTCTGTGCCATGCCGTCCAATGATATCTATACTCCTGAGGTGAGTGCGTAACTCGTCCGCAAGTTCTCTGTACAGGCTGTGTGCCGTGTCTAAACCATAAATGTTCATTATATCTTTGAAATTATCCATGTCTATGATTGCTACCGCAAGCGGTGACTGCGCTCTTTTACTCCTGTATATCTCTTCTTTTAACTTTTGACTGAAGTACATGTAATAAAACAAGCCTGTGAGGGGATCTATGGTGTGTGAGTCTTTTGTCAGATTACTGAGAGTTTCTTTTCGTACCGCCTCGGAA
>JAKOEO010000072.1:0-4604 GCA_022321325.1 Candidatus Magnetominusculus sp. LBB02
TTTTCCTAATGGCGGCCATTAGACTCTTTCCCCTAATGGACAATCTGGGATAAAAGATTCAGCGACAATCGCTAAGGCCGTTTGCTCTATGTTGGAAATATTAGCCTTGTCGCTCTTGGCAAAGGCATAGAGATATATAATACGCTCCACTTCCGGACTTTTATATCCCACAATAATACGATACCCCCCTCTTTTCCCTTCTCCAGTGCGCGGCAGCCGCTTCTTAAATAAATAACCTCCAAGGCTGGCCTCGACCTTGCCCAAGATAATGTCCTTCGCAGCATCACACAAAAAAGTATCGTCAATATCCTCACGACGTGCCCAACGATTAAACCACTTGTTTTAAAAACTCTCACTACTATAAGGTATATCACTTAGTGATACATTTTGCAAGCGATATTTATATATCAGCGTAATGTACATATTTCATTATCATCGCCCATTTTTTCCCCACTACAGCCCCGCCAGTTTATATATGAAATCCATATCGAGATTTGCCCTTAGCAGATTGGCTAATCTGTCAATGGCCGCGTCTTTTAAAGCGGCGTAACTTACTATGCCGCTTTCATGCGGCGGCATTGCCTTCCTTTTTCTCAGGCCATTTATTAAGTCACGGCGAAACTCGTCGTTATCGAAAATGCCGTGTAAATATGTCCCCCAAACGCCATTGCCAATAGCGCCGTCTTGTCCTTTTTGGCCGCCAACTACAAAGGCCGCAGGGTTCGTCCCCGTCGTCTGCCCCATGTGGATTTCATAGCCCCGGAGGGCTGTGTGTGCGCCCGTTACGCATGGAATCTTCCCCGCCGTATCTGCAACCACCTGCCTCGTCGTCTTCGTCTCATTAAACACCGTAGTTGTATCGAGCAGACATAGGCCGGAAATTTTTGTCTCTGCACTTTCAATATGCAGCGGGTCTTCAATTGCCCTGCCAAGCATCTGATATCCCCCGCAGACCCCGATGACAGGCGTTCCCTTTTTCGCCGCCTGTTTAATAATCTCATCGAGCTTGGCGGCTTTTAATATCTGGAGGTCTGCGACAGTATTCTTTGAGCCTGGGATAATTATCAGGTCTGTGTTTAATATATCCTCGGGGCGGCGGCTTATTACAAGCTCCACATCCGGTTCATACTGAAACGGCTGAAAATCTGTGAAATTCGATATATATTTCAGCCGCAGCACGGTTATCTTTATTGGCTGATGCGCGGCGGGTCTTGCCCTCGTCTCAAGCGCAAGGCCATCCTCCTCTGGAAGTCCCATGTCGGTAACGTATGGCAGGACGCCTATTACCGGTACGCCAGTCCTGTCTTCGATTAGTCTATTGCCGGGCAGGAGAATGTTAATATCGCCGCGAAATTTGTTTATGATAAACGCCTTTATCAGCCGCGCGTCATCGTCGCCCATGAGCGCCCGCGTGCCATAAAGTGACGCAAACACCCCTCCTCTGTCTATGTCGCCGACAAGGATTACCGGGCAGCCTATGTGCCTTGCCACCGCCATGTTGACTATCTCGCTGTCCATGAGATTTATCTCTGCCGGGCTTCCCGCACCCTCGATGACGATTAGCTCATGTGCCGCGGCCAACCTATCCCATGCGTGAGTTACCGTCTGCCAGAAGCGTTCCTTTAAGGCATAAAACTCCACCGCCGGCATTGTTCGGTCAACCTTGCCAAGCACTATTACCTGCGAGCCGCTTTCGCCTGCGGCCTTTAACAGGATGGGATTCATATACACTGACGGGACAACCCCGGCGGCCTCGGCCTGTGTCGCCTGCGCCGTGCCAATCTCCCCGCCCTCTGCCGTGACAAATGAGTTCAGCGCCATGTTCTGCGCCTTAAAGGGCGCCACACGCAGCCCCATATCTCTGAAAATACGGCACAGTCCTGCGGCAATCAGGCTCTTGCCTACGCCTGACCCCGTTCCCTGAATCATTATTGCCTTAGCCATTGCTCCAGTTCATCAGCTTCACTACCGATACGCCGTCGTAGAAATCTATTATATTCAGACAGGCAAAATCCTGTTCAACTCTGAATATGTTTGAGAGCGGGATGCCGAGAATGTCGCATAGTATAATCCTGTTGACGCCGCCGTGGGCGACAACCGCTATAGTTTTTTCACTGCTGCCGCTTACAATATCATAAAACACGGGCATCACGCGAAGGCTTACATCGGCGGTGCTTTCGCCGCCAACGGGGCTAAAGTTAAGCGGGTCGCCTGCCCAGTTTGCGAATTCCTCAGGAAAGGCGGCCTTTATCTCGTCAAACGTCATGCCCTCCCATTGCCCGAAGTGCCGTTCGCAGAGACCGCTAAGCGGCTCAGGTGTAATGCCAAATGGCCTGCCGACAGTCTCTGCGGTCGTTATAGCACGGCTTAGGCCGGAGCAAAATATGCGGCTTAGGGACGGCTGCCAGTTAAGATTTTTTATAAATCCGGCAGTATGCCCGGCCTGTCTTATGCCCTCATCTGACAGCGGCACGTCAATATGTCCCTTATAGCGCTTCTCATGGGCGTCAACGGTTATCCCGTGGCGAATCAGATAAACCCGCGTGGGCATGTGTGGCCTCCTATCGCCATATATATTAAAAATATCAATTCAGAACCCTCAATAAACGCCCCCATCGTGTCGCCCGTCAAGCCGCCAAAACGCCTCTGGAAAAATGCCCCGGTCATTCTGGCCGCCGCTGTGATTATGACAATTACAATAATAGCATGAATAGCGGCACACAGCGCGCTTCCTCCGGTATATATATCTGACAGCGTAAAAATTGCAAACATCAGAAGGGCGGCCATTATAAACTCTTTCATGCCAGTATGCTCTATGAAAATCCATCCAAGCCCCTCCGTCCTGGCGCTCCTGCCGGTAAACATCGCGGCCGTTGCGGCAAATCGCCCGGCTGCCGGGTATGTAAGCAGGACAAACGCGCCTGAGAGTTGACCGTTTCCAAGTAAGTCCTTAAGCAGCGCGTATTTCAACAGCACAGTCAGCACAATGGCAGATACTCCGATTGGGCCGGCAGAGCCGCTTTTCATTATCAGCAGCCGCTCTGCGGTATTTCTCTTAGCGGCCAGGGCGTCAAATGTGTCTGAAACTCCGTCAAGGTGAAACCCGCCGGTAATCAGCACGCCAAGAGCAATTACCAAAACCGCGCATACCTCGATAGACAGCGCAGCTCGAAGGGCAGTAAGACACAATAAATACGCCCCGCCCATGATAAGCCCAACTATGGGAAATACCGAGGAACTCCTGCCGATCTCTTCAATATTGCATTGATGGCCGACCACCCGCTTAAACGGCAGCGGTATAATTGTCAAAAACTCAAACGCAGCGGCAACTTTCTTTAACACTAAGACAATGCCATTACGCCAGGAACAGCTCCATCTGGGCAGGTTCCTCGCGCACGAAACTAATCGGGTATTTATTATTAAAACACGCGTAGCAGTAGTTGTCCGGGTTTGGCAGCACCGACCGCAGTCCATCAAACGATAGATATGCCAGCGAATCGGCGGTAATATATTTTCTAATCTCCTCGACATGGTGCGTTGAGGCGATGAGTTCATTGCGCGTTGGGGTATCAATGCCATAGAAACACGGGCTTATCGTGCACGGGGAGCTGATTCTTACGTGAATCTCCGCCGCCTTGCCCACCTCTCTTATCATCTTGACGATTTTCTTGGATGTTGTCCCTCTGACTATCGAGTCATCAACGACGACGACACGCTTGCCTTTGAGAATACTTTGAACGGGATTCAATTTTATCTTTACGCCGAAGTGCCTGATATTTTGTTTTGGTTCGATGAATGTACGCCCTATGTAGTGGTTTCTCACAAGGCCGAAATCAAATGGGATGATGCTTTGATTGGCATAGCCGATAGTTGCTGCAACGCCTGAGTCCGGTACGGGGATGACGACATCGGCGTCCACATAGGATTCTATGGCAAGCTGCCTGCCAAGCGCCTTTCTTATTTGATGTACATTGGTACCGCCGAATATGTAACTATCAGGACGAGAGAAATATATGAATTCAAACGAGCAGTGCGCCCTCATGGAGCTGCGAATTGCCCTCATCGAGTTTATGCCGTTTCTATTAATTATTACCATCTCGCCCGGCTCGACATCTCTGATATATGATGCCCCGATAAGGTCAAAGGCGCATGTCTCTGAGGCCACCACATAGGCGCCGTCTATAACTGCAACACACATCGGGCGTACGCCGTAGGCGTCTCTGACGGCAATTAATGAGTCCTCAGTCAGGATGAGCAGACTGAAGGCGCCACATATCTGGTTGACCGCCTCTATGATTTTCTCCTCGGCAGTGTGCGCCCCGGAGTGGGCTATCAGGTGGACGATGACCTCGCTGTCTGCATTAGACTGGAAGATTGCACCCTGACGTTCCAGGCTCTCTTTCAGAGCGCCGGCGTTTGTGAGATTGCCGTTATGGGCGATTGACAGCGACCCAAGCGATGAGTTGACCATTATGGGCTGCACATTTTTCTGGGCGTTGCCGCCGGCAGTCGAGTATCGGTTATGTCCTATGGCGCTGTGGCCGGGAAGCCTTCGAAGGCGTTTCTCGCTGAATATCTCCGCCACATGGCCAAGAGATTTCTCA
>JAKOEO010000072.1:4614-6588 GCA_022321325.1 Candidatus Magnetominusculus sp. LBB02
CCTTCGAAGGCGTTTCTCGCTGAATATCTCCGCCACATGGCCAAGAGATTTCTCAAGATGCAGCGTGTGCCCGTCGCAGGAGCATATCCCCGCCCCTTCCTGCCCTCTGTGCTGCAGGGCATAGAGGCCAAGGTAGGTCATGTTGGACGCCTCCGGGTGCCCGTATATTCCAAATATCCCACACTCTTCTCTCATCTCATAGATGTTCATTTTGGTTGAGTCTCCTCTCTAAAGAAGTGTCATAGATGGATTTACAACTGCTTACAGGCATCTCGATAAGCGTTTCGCCGTTTGCCCTGATACGTAAACTATCGCCGCCCGTTATGCCAACTTGAGCGATATGAAGTCCTGCCGCCCTGACGATGGCCTCTACCTCGGCGGCATTTTCAGAGGCAGCGCTTATAAGCACGCGCGTTGCCGTCTCGCCAAATAGGAGCGCGTCTGCTCTCATAGAGACAGCGCCAAGAGAAATCTCTGCTCCTATGAGCGCGCCAAATGTTGACTCAGCCGCCGCCACCGCAAGGCCGCCCTCTGAACAGTCATGGGCAGATTGCAAAAGACCGCGGTCATTTAGCGTAACAAGCGCGTTATGAAGCGCATGTTCCATCGCAGGGTCAATCGCTGGAGGCAGCCCGCGTTCTGTAGCGTGGCATACGTAGAGGTATTCGCTTCCTCCAAGTTCCTCTTTCGTCTGTCCTATTAGCATGACGACATCCCCCGCGCGCTTAAACCACTGGGTCAGCGCCCTCTCTGCGTCTTCCAAAATGCCTACTACGGCAATGGTCGGTGTTGGGAATATTGCCTCGCCCTTTGTCTCATTATACAGGCTGACGTTGCCGCTTATGACTGGCGTATGAACTGCCAGACAGGCGTCCTTTATTCCTTCTATTGCCCTGACGAACTGCCACATTACCTCTGGCTTTTCGGGATTGCCGAAGTTCAGATTATCTGTGACCGCAAGAGGGCGTGCCCCTGAACAGGCAACGTTTCTGGCGGCCTCGCACACGGCTGTCATTGCCCCGACATATGGGTCAAGCCGACAGTAGCGGCTGTTGCAATCTACTGACATGGCAAGGGCCTTCTTTGTCCCCTTGACTCGCACGACGGCGGCGTCTGAGCCAGGTTTAACGATTGTATCTGTACGTACCATATGGTCATACTGCTGCCAGACTAGCTCTTTTGAGGCAATCGCTGGCGATGACAGGAGTTTCCTAAGCGCATCGTTACAATCAGATAAGTTAACGGTATCGGGAATCTTAGATAAGTCCAGCGCGTTAAGTTCGTCCTGACTGTCTGGCCTTTTATATGGCCGGTCATAGAGCGGGGCGTCGGTTGATATCTTTGTTGCCGGTATTTCAGCCGCCGTCCTGCCGTGCCAGTTTACTCTCAAAAACCCGTCGCCGCCGACCTTGCCTACTACGACGGCGTCGAGGTCCCACTTTTTAAATATATCAATAAGCGCATCCTTATTTTCTTTTTCCACTACGAGCAGCATTCGCTCCTGACTTTCTGAGAGCATTATCTCATAGGGTATCATACCCTCGGCACGAAGCGGCACGTTTGACAGCTCAAGCTCTATGCCGGTCTCTGCCCTTCCGGCCATCTCAGACGATGACGACGTAAGCCCCGCCCCGCCCATGTCCTGAATCCCAACGATTAAGCCCTTGTCCATTGCCTCAAGACATGCCTCAAGCAGGAGTTTTTCGGTGAAGGGGTCTCCTATTTGCACGTTGGGTTTTTTTTGCTGAGCGTCGTCTGTGAACTCCTCGGAGGCCATTGTAACGCCGTGAATGCCGTCTTTGCCTGTTTTTGAGCCTGCGTAGATGATGAGGTTGCCGTTGCCTGTTGCCTTGCCGTAGAATATTTTATCTTTTTTTACAATGCCGACATTAAACACATTTACTAAGATATTACCGGCATAACAGGGGTGGCAGTATATCTCGCCGCCCACAGTGGGCACGCCTATGCAGTTGC
>JAKOEO010000072.1:6598-7766 GCA_022321325.1 Candidatus Magnetominusculus sp. LBB02
TAACAGGGGTGGCAGTATATCTCGCCGCCCACAGTGGGCACGCCTATGCAGTTGCCATAACCGGCAATCCCAGATACGACGCCGCTAAAGAGGTGCTTGTGATAGGGGTCTGACAGCGGGCCAAAGCGCAGCGAATTAAGGCTTGCCACCGGCCTTGCCCCCATTGTGAAAATATCTCTTAGAATGCCGCCCACGCCGGTTGCCGCCCCTTCGTATGGCTCGATGTATGAGGGGTGGTTATGAGATTCCATCTTAAACACGGCGGCAAGGCCGTCGCCGATGTCAACAACTCCTGCGTTTTCACCCGGCCCCTGAATGACCCACGGCGCCTCAGTCGGCAGCTTTTTCAGATGGAGGCGGGAACTTTTGTACGAGCAATGCTCGCTCCACATAACCGAGAATATCCCCAACTCGGTAAATGAAGGCACGCGGCCAAGTATGCTGACGATACGGCCATATTCGTCAGGGCTAAGCCCGTGTTCTTTTATCAGCTCTTCAGTTATTAAGGGTTCTTTCACTTAGACGACCCGTTTACTGGATACACCGCTTCACAGGACGCCCCGTCTTACCGGACACCCCGACTGGAATTAAGGCTATCATAACACAATCGGAAAAAAATTGTCCTATGAAAAAAATTAATGGTCCCGATTATGTTCCATTGTCATCATCAAAAAGCCGGAGAAATAACCGTTATCAGGAGCAAGTGCGGGGTCTACATGCCCTTTCATCTCATTTATGGCATCCCTGTATTTTTTGTAGAATTGATACGTGGGATTAGGTTTATACTCAAGCCCTTCTAAGCCAAAAAACTCAATAACGCCCTTGACTGTAGTGGGCTTCATAAATACTTCCGTCTGAGGATATACGTAGAAAGGGCAGACCGTTACCAAAGACCACCTGGCCAGATTGCCATCTCTTAATGTTTCAACAAGCATTTCAAAACCTGCGCCCTTCTCTGCGTAGAGAAATGTAAACAGTGCATTTGACATTTGATCCTGCAAGAATGGGGGCAAGGCTCTGGCAAAGTCACGAAATTTGGGTTTTTCAAATATCGAAATTAATGAGGAACGGCTGACGACCTGAACCATTGCTCTGACAATCTCATGTGGATTTTCAAAGCTGGCCTTGTCAAAAACCTTATGTGCAAGTTCGGTCATTTGTACGGGTT
>JAKOEO010000072.1:7776-15543 GCA_022321325.1 Candidatus Magnetominusculus sp. LBB02
TCAAAGCTGGCCTTGTCAAAAACCTTATGTGCAAGTTCGGTCATTTGTACGGGTTTATGTTTTTTTACGATTTGCTGCATAGTGGGGTGAGCGAATCCCTCCGGATAGAGGTCAAAAAAATCACGCTCAGCTTGCTTGAGTTTTGCTATATCCATTAATTTAACAATCCCCCTTCATGCGTTACCCGAATATGTCTGCGATATTGAGTTGCAGCCCTTCGATAGCCTTTGACGTAACCACGCCTTCAAGCGCTGCAACCGCATGTATTTTATATTTATCGCCGTCAATGGTTAATATCTCGATGGTTTTCAGCTCCGGCATAACTATCCGGCACTCCGCGCACCCAATCCTGTAAGATGCCCTCGTTTTCCTTTTTCACAAACAGTATATCTGGCTGTAGCCGGTTTAAACCTTCTTCAAAGATGACATCGAGGGGGCAAAATATAACTGTCCCAAATTAGCAGTCTCAATATGTTCGTGTATTAAAAAGAATAGATCAGCGGAAATACTCTGACGTTTAGCAAATGGGCAAGGCCGCACAACCTCCACCCCGTTGATGATTTCGGTTAAGTCTAAATCGCTTTCTAATGTTTTCATAGCGATATTATATCGCGCAGCTTTCGGCTTTGTCTATGTGCTTTTTGAAGACAACGAACGCAGCTTATCGCGAAAATAACAAAAACTTGTGGATTTGTTATTGTCCACATCCATGTGCGGGGTGATGGCCTTGGCCCATTTAGATTTTTCAGCACCAGCAAGCCGCCAATCTGTAAGTTGTGCTGCTCCGCCGGGGAAGACGGCATCAGCAAGCCTCTCCCATGTACCGCAGATAGTATCATTTATATATTTGTGCAGTTCTGAATCTTTTGCCTTTGGATAAGCCTTTTTTATCGCGGTTAAGTCACCAAGCAGCCATGCCTCCATCTCTTCGACGGCGATACAAAATACTGCCTCTGGTTTTGGATTACAACTATTTAAGAGAGCTAATAATTCCTCGCGAAACGCCTTCAAACATTTATCGTCTAAGTCGCAAACCACAAAAACGGCACCAGGATAACTCGTATTAAATGTATGACTATAGCCTCGAATTAATTTTGGAAGTTGATCGAGCAGTTGTCGCTTATCTGCATCGGTTTTAGGTTTCATATCCTTTGGGAGATTACCAATCCCCTTATATGGTATGACTCTGAATGTGTTGTCATTTCCTATAATCTTTGGGACAAGGACATTGAGCGCCTCCTTGCCTGACACATCCTCAACGAGTATCTCAAGGTGCATAATGTTTATCTCGGATCCAGATAGTCACTGTACCACAGGTTGCCTAAGGGCAACTCTTCTTTGTACAGGTTTTTTACGATTTCATCATCGCTTGCCCGTTTAACCGATGCAAAACCGTCTTTATCTTTATTAATGACCCAAACCTCATCTGGACTTAGAGCGTTTACAAAATACGGCTGGTGCGTTGTAATAAACACCTGAGAGGCATCTTTTGCCCCCGTGGTGTGTTCACGAAATTCATTTGCCAGCGTTTCTAAAAGTTTATGATAGAGGCCGTTTTCCGGCTCCTCTATGCAAATAAACGGCGGCGGCGTGGGATCATTCAGCAAGAGCATGTAGGCAAAAACCTTTAGTGTACCATCAGACATCTGCTGAGAGTAAAATGGATCATTAAAACCTTTATCGTTAAAACGTAAAAGTAGGCGTCCATCTGATGTCTTTTCCGTATCAATCTTGTCTATACCAGGAATCTTTTTAGCAATGCTGTCAAGGATAGTCTGAAAGAGTTCCTTATGCTCTCGCTCCATGTACTGAACAACATTACCAATATTATCACCGCTGACATTTAAGTGTCTTTGCGGCCCGGCAAGGGGCAGACTTCGGGCAGAGTCCGGCCTGAAATAGCTTAAATACCAACTTTCTATAAATCGTCTGAAAACTGAAATTCTCGGATGCTGCCTGAGAGACCCTAACGTAGAGATTCCCAATTTTCTTTTATCTTCAAGTTCAATACTTTCCCTATCATCTCTTTCCTCTTGCAACATGTGTTTAAGTTTTTCAGAAGTGAATTTTTCGTCTTTTTCATCAACCCCTATTTCTTCTTCTTTCCAAACAACGCCTGCCGCGTCGTTTAAGATCAGAAAAGAATATGGCCATCCTGTTTTTTGTCCTTTTCGCCGCTGCCTAAGTCGTTCCTTTAAAACAAAAGGCCTACCTGTCCCATCCAGTTCTATTGCCAGTTCATATGTTATAGGACGTGCTTTTGGCTCTTGTCTGTAATAAATGTTAAATTCGATCGGCCCTATTTGTCCCTGCGAACGAATCCTTTCAAACCCACCTCTGCCACGTGCGTCACATGCCTCTTCAACCCCTAACTTTAGACAATCGGCCAAAAATCCAAAGGCATCGAAGAATGTACTTTTACCAACGCCATTTTTGCCTATCACAGCCGTCAAAGGTGTCAGGGGTTGCGCCCCCCACATGTCCCAAAGCTTGCCAATCGTTACATCCTTAAGCACCCTGAAGTTCTTCACTCTGAAGCCCTCAATTATCGCCATTGTCCTCTCCTTTTCCTTCAGTAATCATGGCTCTATTGTATAAAACGGGAAGTTTGTTGCGTAGCTGAATTCGTAGTATTTCTTTAGTTCGGGAACCTTGCCGTTTATTGTGTCCATTGAGAATGTCCCGCCTTTTTCCAGTATCAGGTATGAGACTCTGAATCCGTTATCTCCGGGTGCGGCGGACTCACCCGTGTTGATTAGGCCGACCTCGGCTATCTTATAGTTATTTGTGACATAGTCCCACGACTTTTGCGACATCGCCTGCTGCATCGAATTGTTATAAATGAAGATGTATTTGGAGTTGAATTTCTTCTCGAATTTCTTGACCTCTTCCTCATCGGCGGGAAGGGCAAAGCAGAAGCGTTCGGCAAAATAGCATGTGGCAAGTTTCTGTGCAGTTGCCAATATTAAAAACCTGTCAGTTGCCCCTGTGTGCGACTTTATGTATTCGCCCGCCACATCAGTACCCAAAAACTGGCTGTCAAAGTGGCGCGTAATACTTGCCTTCATAGGATATAGGCTTAAAATGAGCACCAAAAACGAGGCATATTTCAGGTGTTTTATCTTAATCACCACGGTAAACAGGTAGTGAAACATATAAGCCATCGCAAACGCCGCCAGATACACGTAGGGCATCTGATAGTAGCTGTGCTGGTAGAAATAGAGGCTGAATATCATCATATAGACAACAAATGAACCTAAGTATGCAAGGAAAAACGCCCGCGTCCGACCCTTTGCAAATAGCAGCAGAGCCAGCCCCAAAAACATCGCTATCCCTAACAGCGTTGAGTAGTTGTCTATCCAGAACAACATGATAGCAGTCCCGTTGGCCTTCCAGTATTGAGCCGTAAATGGATCAAATGGTTTGATATTGTGAAGAGACCCCTCGGTCAGGCCCTCGTTTATGTTCGTGATTTTGGTTAGCCATATGTAAAACGGCAAGATGGCAAGGACAGCAAAGCCGTAGTAGCGTCCGAAATTCAGAGATTTAAGGTCGTCAAGCATACGCCGGTAAGGGACGAATGGCAGCACTGCAATGGTAGGAACCAAAAAAGAGATCTTTAACAGCCCGATAAGGGCGGCTGAACCGGCCACATAGAGGGCGTTGCGAAGCCTGCCGTCCTCAGCCCATTTAATGAAACAGTAGTAGAATACGAGAAGGAGAAGCAGGCAGTGGCTCTCCGGCTGTATATTCCTGCCAAAAAAAACATTTAGAGGCATAATTGTCATAAACCCCGCCGTCACAAGCGACAGTACGTCATCGCCCGTCACCTTTTTCGTCACAAGATAGGAAAGCGGTATAGTCCCCAGCGAAAACAGGATAATCTGAAGGCGCATCGTCCAGAAATTAATCCCAAATATCTTCCACAACAGCACGCCAATATACGGTATCAGGGGAAACTGCGGGTATTCCTCATAGTAGGGAATGTCCTTGTCGGCGGCCTGAAAAAACACCTCGCGGTGAATAGAGATGCCCTTGTTGTAGAAATTCAGTGCCTCACTAAGGTGCTGATTTTCTTTCAGATTATGAAGCCCAATGCTGACATAGTCAATATGGTAGGCGCGCAGAGAAAAGCCGTAGATGACAAATACCAACAGCAGAGCCTTTACGTAATGGGCCTGTAAAAATGCGGAAGCGGCATTTTCCTTTACAATGGCCTCATGTTTAACCGTAACCTTTGTCTTTTTAGCCATAAGAATACCCCCTATATTAACATTATTCAGGTGGATATTTACAAACTGCGAGTCTGGCTGTTGGTCAGCGTCAGTGGGTGAGTGTCGAAGTAAGGTGATGCCCACTTTTCCATCTTACATCAATATGGGCTAATAGCGGTATGAGTACCTTAGAAATAATGCAGATACTTGGTCACAGTAATATTTCCACAACGATGGGATACCTAAGACTGTTAGGATTTACGCGCGCCTGACTTTCTCTATTCTTTCCCCAAAAAGGGAGCCATAAAGGAAAAGGGGTTGACGAAAATCGTCTAATCCCTTGTTTTTTTTTGGAATGCCGAAGGCCGGACTCGAACCGGCACGGGTGCGAGACCCGAGGGATTTTAAGTCCCTTGCGTCTACCAATTCCGCCACTCCGGCACTGGACTATTGTAATCGTTATCCTACCGTTTGGTCAATACCCCGAGGAGCCGGTCTCAAGCCAAACTAAAAAAATATTTATTCGCAGTGAATTCGCAAAGGGAGGGCAAGGGCGATATTTTTTTCCTTGACAACATTAGCTAAATTTTTGTAGCTTCACTACAGAACTATGATGGCGGAGGGCTGTGGCATGGTACTGATAATCTCATATTATAAGTCTTTACAAAAGGACCTTGAAGCCTACCTAAAAGGGGATTTCCCTGGCATTGCAATAGATAAGGCATTCCATGACATAGAGGGTATCAATAAGATAGAATCAAATTTCAGGTATGAGCTTATAATCAGCGACTGGGACATTCACGGCTATGTTAATGGGCTTAAGATTCTGAAGAAGGTAAGAGAAACACCGGCTATTAAGGATACGCCGTTTATTATAATAACCGAAAAACAGAACAAGGAAAGCGTGATAGAGTGTGCAAAGGCTGCCGTTACCAGCTATATAATGAAGCCGGCGCTGTCGCAAAGTATAGATAATAAAACATTTAATGAAAAGCTCAGGCCGTTTATAGAACAGTTCGAAGGGCGAACCGACTATATCTGATATCTTAGGCGTTGCGCTTGACAAAACGCCTCTTTTCATATAACATACAGGCAAATGTTTGCGATAGTGGTATTTCCCGGCAGCAACTGTGACCATGACTGTTATCATGTTGTTAAACATGTCATCGGGCGTCCTGCGCGGTTTATCTGGCATAAGGAAACGCGATTTGGCAAGGATATCAAGGTTGTGGTTTTACCCGGTGGTTTTTCTCACGGCGATTATTTGCGCGCGGGGGCGCTTGCCAGATTTTCTCCGATTATTAAGGCGGTTACAGAGTTTGCTAACGATGGCGGCCTTGTTATTGGTATATGTAATGGGTTTCAGATACTGCTTGAGTCCGGCCTTTTGCCGGGGGCAATGCTTCGAAACCGCGCCCTTAAATTCATATGCAAGGATGTATTTGTAAAAGTAACTAACGCGGGGAAAACTCCATTTACTTCAAAATACTCAGACGGCAGCGTGCTGAGGATTCCAATTGCCCATGCAGAGGGCAATTTCTATGCCGACCGAGGCACTATTGACGGCATTCAGAGTAATAATCAAATTCTCTTCACCTACTGCGACAAAGACGGCAATGCCACAGACTCGGCAAATCCAAACGGTGCACTCCATAATATTGCCGGCATATCGAATCAGACGGGCAACGTGCTTGGTATGATGCCGCACCCTGAGCGCGCCTCCGAGGGAATCCTCGGAAATTCCGACGGCAGACTGCTCTTTGAATCCATTGTCCAGCACATAGAGGGCGCCTGAGGATTGAGCGCAATTTTAAGAAGCATTCCATCAATTGACAGCCTTTTAAAAGACCCGGAAGTTGTTAAATGGCTTGGAAGATACCCGCGAACTATAGTGCTCAGGGCACTGCGCGATGCGACTAAGACGAAGAGGACTGAAGTTCTAAGCGGCGAGGCACAAACTGTAACCCAGTCATCAGTCATATCGGCGGCAGCAAGCCTTCTTACAGCCCGCACGCAGTTTAATCTCAGGCCGGTGATAAACGCTACCGGCATAGTGATTCATACGAATCTCGGCAGAGCGCCACTTTGTAAGTCGGCAGTGGAAAACGCGACAGCCGTAGCCTCGGGATATTCAACCCTTGAGTATGATATTAAAACAGGCCGACGCGGCAAGCGCTACTCCCACATTCAGGGCATCTTAAGGGAGTTGACCGCCGCTGAGGACGCCTTCGTAGTCAATAATAACGCGGCGGCGGTGTTTCTATGTCTGATTGCACTGGCTAAGGGTAAAGAGGTCATAATATCCAGAGGGGAGCTTGTGGAAATAGGCGGCTCGTTCAGAATTCCTGATATAATGGCGCATACGGGGGCGATTTTAAAAGAGGTTGGCACGACAAATAAGACGCACCTCTATGATTATGAACGGGCGGTAACAGAAAATACGGCGGTTATATTAAAGGTACACAGATCTAATTTTCACATTACGGGATTTACAGAGGATGTTGGCGTTGAGGCACTTGCGGCCTTCGCGAAAAAGTCTGGAACTCCGATGATGTACGACCTTGGAAGCGGCTGCCTGGCTGACCTTGCTCCATATAAAATTCATAATGAACCAATGGTCAAAACGATAGTAAAATCTGGCGTTGATATCATCACATTTAGCGGGGATAAGCTGCTTGGCGGCCCGCAGTGCGGTGTGATAGCTGGAAAGGGGGCATTAGTTGAGGCGGTGAGGACACATCCGCTTGCGCGCATGGTCAGGGTGGACAAGTTTACTTTAGCGGCGCTTGAGGCAACGGTCTCTGAGTACATGGACGAGGGCAGGGCGTTTGAAAACATTCCGGCGCTAAAGATGCTTACAGAAGACATAAAAGAGATAAGAAAGCGGGCTATTCGCCTGGCCGCAGGGATAAGACATCAGACAGCAGGACATGTGGAAGTTGCGTGGAGGCAGGATTTATCGTTTGCAGGCGGCGGGTCGCTTCCCGGCCATGAGATACCGACATATGTCGTGTCGCTGAGTCCAACAGGGCAGACGCTAAACGCACTTGAGGCCAAACTGCGGGGCGGGAGTTTGCCCGTGATAGCGAGAGTTAAGGACGACACGCTTCTGTTAGATACCCGCACGATTTTTGATAAAGAGATCAGAGCGATAATAGAGATGTCAAAGTCATGGTGTGCGTGAGTTGAAGGTTAATACTATCTGGCAATTTGCCGCGGCATAAGTGTATAATAGCTAAGTGATGGTAATCGGGGCGTAGCGCAGTCCGGTAGCGTACACGGTTCGGGACCGTGCGGTCGCTGGTTCGAATCCAGTCGCCCCGACCATAGATTGGGTATTTGGAATCCTGAGGTGTCATGTGGCCGATTTGTTTATAGATAGTTATTCTGCCGGAATAAAAAGTGAAGCGACTAAAGTGACGCGTTATATTTATAATAGCTCTCAAAATTCTATATTTGATATAGCTGAGTTATCCAATTTTATCATTGAAACTAATAAACCCAGATTGTCCATTAGGGGAAAGAGTCTAATGGCGGCCATTAGGAAAATAGA
>JAKOEO010000073.1 GCA_022321325.1 Candidatus Magnetominusculus sp. LBB02
CATAATGGAGACCATCTACGTATGAATGTTGTTGGTATGGTTTGCCCAATGACTGGGGAGTTCTTTGTTATTGAAGCCTCCCATGTCGACTCCGATCTCTTTCAGGCGTTTCTTGATCAGGAAAATAAGAATATTGTACCACAGAGAAAACATAGTATTCTTATTCTTGGTAATGCTACATGGCATAAGAAGCGCTCTTTAAATTGGCACAACTTCGAACCTAAATATCTCCCTCCCTACTCTCCTGACCTCAATCCTATTGAAATGCTTTGGCTAATTATGAAACAACGCTGGTTCAATAATCATCATTGCCGTGATAAAATTGCTCTTATCGAAAGGCTCGACCAGGCCATTCTTGACCTCATCAATTCCCCTCTCGCTGTCCATAATCTCACCTCATTCGGAACTGACTTTTGACAATCGCTATAAATACGTCATAAATTTGCAGAACACCATAAATCAATGGGTTACAGGCGAAACAAACCTACCGTGACGCCGCACACTTGGCAGCAACGCCTTGCGCATCACTCCGATGCCGCATCTTGTTAGGTTAATTTCTTGCCGGAGTAAACCCTGAAATCAAGGTTTTTAAATATTGAATTCTTGTTCTCCAGCCATTTCAGAAAATCCATATCCACTGTATTGGATTTAAAGCTGCCCAAAAGGGCGTTAAAATTCGATATATGCTCTTTTGTCCTTTTAACGGAATACTCTATGGCAGTTCCCTGGGTTATCAAAAATGCCCAGTCGCTGCTCTGCGCAAGCAGGAGTTCTCTTGCCAGCTGGTTCAGAACCCTCTTGTTGAGATGATTTGTCTCTGAGCCATTATCAGACATCTCATAATATTCGTCGGCAACTTTTTCCATTGAATCGGCCAGGAAATGCAGGTGTCTGTATATCCAGCTGTTGTCTTCGTTGAGCCACACATCGTAGTAGCCGTTTTCACCCCATGAAGAGGGCGATGGGGCTATGGTCTGATTCTTGGGATGGTAGCTAAGGTATTCGGTTGCGGTAACCGGCTTGATGACCTTATCCTTTTGAAGCTGCAACAATACATGATAGAGAAAGTCAGGCCCTTCAAACCACCAGTGGCCGAAAAGTTCAGCGTCATATGGCGAGACCAAAAGCGGTGGCCTGTCCATTGTGGGGGCAAGCGCCTCTGCCTGTTCATATCTGGCGTTACAGAAATGCTCTGCGTGAAACCTTGTCTTATGAAATGCCGCAACAGGGTCATAAGGCAGCTTGTCCTCCGTTTTACCGGTAATCTTATAGTACTTAATACCGGTGAAAACCCTGTTGCCATCTGGAGATATATACGGCTTTATATAGTCCATCTCAAGATCAAAGCCGATATCCCTGTAGAAATCGCGGTACTCAGGGGCGCCTGGATAGCCAGACATTGAACTCCATACCTGTTTTGAGGTCTCCGGGTCTCTGGCAAACGCCGCCAGGCCGTTTAACGTATGTACTGCCGAGTAAACGGCGAACTTTGGCTTTGGCACGCCGTTATTTATCCCATGAGATTCCAAAAAGAAATACTTAATGCCATACTTTTTCAGTATTTCGTCCAACTCCTCGTAGTACGCGCACTCAGGAAGCCAGATACCTGTGGCGGCCTTGCCAAAGTGCTCATAATGGCACTGCGTAGCAAGGTCAATCTGCGCCTCCACTGCCCGTGTGCTTGTCCTCAGAAGCGGCAGAAAGCCGTGCGTAGCTCCGCATGTGATTATCTCAAGCTGCCCCTTGTCTGAGAAATGCTTATACCCGTTTAGCACATTGCTGTGGAGAACATCTGTAAAGAATGTCTTTATCTCAATAAATCTCTTATAGTAAAACGTTGCAACATTGAGCATGGCGCCGTCATTTTTCAGGCGTTTCATCTCGCTTTGGGAAAGCTCGATGAGCTTGTCCATATACTTTATAAACAGGCTTCCAAGATACTCATCGTCAAGCATCTCCACAAGCGGCGGCGACACTGACATGGTCAGCCTGAAATCCAGGCCGTCGCTCTCAAACTTTTTCATTCTCATAATAAGCGGCAGGTATGTCTCAAAAATGGCCTCAAACAGCCAGTGCTCCTCTAAAAAATAATCATACTCCGGGTGTTTTACAAACGGCAGATGCGAATGCAGTACCGGCAGCCAATATCCCTTTATCATCGGTTAACTCCTCTTGCCGGACATCTCGCTTGAGCCTGCACTCTCGCCTGCCCCGGACATCTCGCTTGAGCCGGTTATCCCTTTTAACTCATCGAAGTATTTCATTATTGAACCTTTGCTGCCTTCTTTAAGTCCCAGAAACTTGAGAAACTCAAGGAATAGGCTCAATAGCTGGACATCTTTAGACCTTGTTTCAAAGAAGCTCTTTATCAGGTCAAGCAACGCCTTCTCATCATCAGTCAGGTGCTTTATCCTTTCAATCAGCCTCAGGATAAGCTCGATATTGTCCGTATCCTTAAATCTGATATCCAAAAACTTGGTGATTATCTCCATCTCTTTCTCGAATATGTCCGACTTGCCCTGTAACGCATTAGAGTCCTTAGCAGCGTCCATTACCTCGTCCACATTTTTCTCCTCGGTATGTAAAATACCCTTGCTCCAGAATTCCTCTTTCAGGCCCAATACGCTAAACGATGGGACATTAATCTGGTTCGATTTCAGAAGCGCGGTAAACGCCCCATCCCTTTCAATGCCTATGGCGGCTGCCATCGGCTTGAAGGTATCCGTGCACTCTGCGTATATCTGCCCAAACGGCTCGGTTACCGCGACGGAGTACATCTCTTTTTCCCTATAGTTATTAGTCTGCCCAAGCGTTATCTCATAAATCTTGACGGTAAAATAAGAGGCCGCCGGATTTTGCGTCCTTTCCATCAGCAGCTTTTCAGTCAATTCCCAGTAAATATAGACCTTCTTGTCGGTTATGGGCAATATTACAAGTGTATCGGTATTATATTTAACCGGAATTTCATATTCCCCGACTATCGGATATTTCAATGTGTCCGAAAGCAGATAGGCTATGCCGTGACCGTCTTCACTTACCTTTACCTTGCCTTCTTCCTGCCTGGCATTAACGGCGGCGTCTTCCATATTGTCTCCTTATATAGTATATCATGTGTTAATTAGCTGTCAGGACTACCACTTCCCGGAAACCTTGTTATACAGACTGATGTATTTATCTGCGGAGGCCATCCACGAGTAGTCTGTCTTCATGCCGGTCAGCATAATTTCTCTGAACGTATATGGTTTCTCATGCCACACCATAGACGCCCTCTTCAGGGCCAGCGAGACGGCATCATATGAGAAGTCGTCAAACGAAAACCCATTTCTCTCGGCAGCAGGTTTGGCTGAGACCTCGGCGTCAAACACGGTATCGCTCAGGCCGCCCGTGCTCCTGACAACCGGTACGGTGCCATATCTCATGGCTATCATCTGCGTCAGCCCGCACGGCTCAAAGAGGCTGGGGATTAATATCATATCAGCCCCGGCGTATATGAGATGCGCCAGTTCCTCGTCATGGCCCAGGCATATGTGGCAGTCGTGATTGTCCTTGAGATAAGATTTCAGATGATGGAAGTACAGGTCTATCTCTGTATCCGGCGATGAGCCGAGAAGGATAAACTGCATACCGTTGTTTAAGGCATACAACAGTGAATGCCTGATAAGGTGAACGCCCTTTTGCATATCAAGCCGCCCGACAACGGAGACTATGGGTTTAAAGTCCTGCTTCATCGAGAGCTTCTTTCTCAGATACTCCTTGTTCTTATATTTGTCCTCTATTGTATCTGCGTCGTAGTTGAAGGGAATATGCCGGTCGCTTGCAGGAGACCACGAATCATAATCAACGCCGTTGATAATGCCCGTATATTTGCCGGAATATTTTGACAGCGTTGCCTGCATACCCTCGCCCATCTGGTTAGTCATTGTCTCCTCGGCATATTTGGGGGAGACCGTGGTAACGACATCCGAGTATGCTATGCCGCCTTTCATAAGATTTATGTAAGCGCGGTCAGAATCATCCGTCATGTTGTCTTTAACTGCGGCGGCGGAGGGTTCTATGCCTACCATTTTCAGTATCTTTTCGGTGGTCTTGCCCTGGTGCCAGATATTATGTATCGTATAGCAGGTCTTTGTCTCTGAAAGGGCCGAGTGCTTGTATTTATTTTTCAGGAGCACCGGGATGACGGCTGTCTGCCAGTCGTGGCAGTGTATGATGTCAGGCCTCCTGCCGGTTGCCAGAAGAAATTCAATGGCCGAGAGGGAAAACACCGTAAAACGTTCGTCGTCGTCGCCCTTGCCATAGTAAACGCCTCTGTCAAAATACCTTTCCGGCGATTGAGGTTTAATGAAAAAACACTCGTTATCGTGGGCTGCCGCCCTGTGTACAGTGCTTAATATCTCCTTACCATTGCATGGGACTGAGACTTGCACGGAATTGCCCTGCAAATCCTTAACGGCAGGGTGTTTCATGCAGTCGTAATATGGAAGAATGACCTCAACCTTATGGCCTTTATTGGAAAGCTCACGGCTAAGCCCGTCCACTACATCGGCAAGTCCGCCTACTTTAGAGACAGGGGCGCATTCCGAGGCTATCATAACAATATACATCATAAACCTCCATGGCTAATTATTGCTCGCGAAGACAACGGCTGCCGCGCAGACTTACTCTATTTCGCCCACTGCCGGCTGTCCGCATTTACGGTATCGTAGCATAATTCTACAGGTTATGTAAATATTTATTTTTCTACAACCGTCCTAATCCTTCAGGTGCAAGGGTACGCTTGTTGAAACCACGCCCTGTTTGAACAATATTATGCCCTTTATGAATATAGCCGTCTGGTTATGAAGCAGGTGATGCCACCATTTTCTGGGAACGAACTCTGGAAGGACGACGGTGATAACGCCTTTTTGATAACAGCTTCTTACGTCGTCTATATAGTCCATCAACGGTTCGATAATTGACCGAAACGGCGACTCAAGAATAACAAGCGGCACGCCCATGCCGAATTTCTGCCATGAAGACTGCAGCCTCAGCGTGGCAGCCGGGTCAAGACACACATACACAGCAGATACATCGTTAGATATTGCCTTTGCGTATTTGATGGCGTTTAATACCGCAACCTGAAGCCCCGATATGGGGATAATCACAGAGTGGTGGGCGTACTCGACCTCCGGTTCGGCGTTTTCAATAGATAGCTGCCTTGAGACCGATTGGTAGTGTTGGCTGATTTTCTTTGTGATGACCATTATGATTGGAATGGCAATGATTACCATCCATGCCCCGTGAATGAACTTTGTTGCGGCAATTACCACAGAAACAACCGCCGTTGTCAGCGCTCCCGTGGCATTTATAATCATGTGCTTGACCCATCCCTTGCTTTTATATTTAAACCAGTGTGCGACCATGCCCCCTTGCGACAGCGTAAAAGAGAGAAACACCCCTACGGCGTAAAGCGGTATAAGTGCATGGGTATCGCCTGAGAAAGCGGCCATCAGTATGCCGGATATTATGCTTAATATGATAACGCCGTTTGAGAAGACGAGCTTATCGCCGCGGTTTGCAAGCTGTCTTGGCAGAAAACCGTCCTGTGCCATTATCGAGGATAGCCGCGGGAAGTCCGCAAACGATGTATTAGCCGCAAGGATTAGTATTAAAAACGTAGTGCCCTGAATAAAGTAGTAGAAAAACCCTTCGTTGAATACGGTCTTTGCCAGCTGCGAAAGTATGGTCTCGCTTTCAGACGGCAATAAGTGAAAGCGTTCGGTCAGAAAGGTAATGCCCATAAACATTGTTCCAAGGATTACGGCCATCCAGACAAGCGTGATGCCGGCATTTTTTGACTCAGGCTGCCTGAAGGCCCTAATGCCGTTAGATACGGCCTCTATGCCTGTCATAGCGGTACAGCCGGAGGAGAATGCCCTCATAATAAGAAATATCATAGCAAAGGACGTATATGTCTGCGCGTCTTTTGGATGTTCTACATGTGGCACGGCAGACGGGTTAACCGTAAACCCAAACCCTATCAGGGTTAAAATTGCAAAGATAAACATATAGGTCGGCAGTGAAAAGACCTTGCCCGATTCCTTAACGCCGCGCAGGTTGATAACGGTGATGACAAAAAGCGATGAGATACATATGACGACCGTATAACCATGCAAATAAGGCAGGGCGGAGGTTATAGCCGCAACGCCTGAGCTTATGCTAACCGAGACTGTCAGGACATAGTCAATGAGCAGAGCTGAGCCTGCCGCAAGCCCCGCATTATCGCCGAGATTATCTTTGGCTACAATGTACGCGCCGCCGCCTGATGGATATTCGTGAATGGTCTGGAAGTATGAGACGGCAACTATTGCTATCAGGGCGGTTATGCCTATGGCAATAGGCATGGAAAAATGCACCATACCGGCGCCGACCACAAGTACAAGCAGTATTTCCTCGGTAGCGTATGCCACAGAGGACAGGGCGTCCGATGAGAACACGGCAAGACCGGTCAGCTTGGAGACGCGTTCGTGTTTTTCTTTTACAGATTCAATAGGACTGCCGATTAGAAAAGTTTTAAGAGACATCTATCCTCCTTAACGAGCCACGGCTGCAATGCAAACGGCATTATACTTGTCCAACGGGGATAAAATCAAGCGCGGCACGCCGAGGCCCACGATAAATTTGTTCTCCATCATAAGTAAGCGTTAGCTGCTTAGTTTGTTGCCATTTTTGTTCCTTTCTGTCATTCCGGCTTGTCCGGAATCTTCCCTTAAGTGATTGTTCTAAGATGATTTTTCCTATTCTGCGATATAAGACAGATTCCGGACAAGCCGGAATGACAGACAAAGAAAAGAATAGTCTGGAAATCACTGCAAATTCCCATGATAACTTGTTTTATTCGTTAGAACAAAATTACCGTGCGCCGAGGCGCAGACAAGAACAGTTACCGGGCTGTGATGCAAGGCCGCTGCCCTAGTACGGCCTGTCAGCGCACCTGCGAATGTTAAAATCTTTATTGGTGAAATTGTATTTTTTCTCACCAGTACTACCTGCAGGGTACTCATCTGTTCCTAATTTTAATATTAGCTTGACATCGTCTATTTTAACCCCGGGGTTTTTCTTGATTATCACGAAATCGTCATAGAAAAAGTCGAATTTTATACTGCCGGTAAACTGAAGAATACAACCGCCAAAGCCACCCTCACCGTTACGTCCTTTACTGGCATTTAGTACCCATCCAAGGGGTTTATGAAGAATATTGTACACTTCGGCATTAGTAACTTTGAATTTAAAATTCATTATACCATAATAAATCTTACCGCTGATCTTAAAATCTCTCTTTAGCGACACGCAATAAAGCTTGTCATCCCCATAGGTGGCTGAGAGGGGCAACAATACAAGTATAAGTATTATTAATGTCTTGCTGGCTTTTCCGGCAGGCATTTATCTATCCTTTTTACTGTAAACGCATTGTCATCAGCCTCTTCAATATCTATGGACGTGCCGCCTTTCTTGCCTATATGTAAAATAATTAATCGCATATAGATTTTCTCTTCTTCCGCTTTATTGTTGGGCTGCCTAAGAACTAGAAAATTTTCTAAATCTTTATATTCGATAGTGTGATTGTCTGACTTTGCCGCGGCATACATAAAAGCCACCCGCCCGTCAGGAGCATAATTATTACTGATTTCATACACCCATGACGATGGCAATTTGGGAAGGTCATATATATACGCATCAAAAATCCTCATATCCATTACCCGGATTTTCTCATCGTCGTAACCATCTACATGACTTAGCGAAACAGAATAATACCTGTATTTGCAATCAGCGGCAACACTGCCATTGGCAGCGCCGATAACAATAAATAATGCCGTCGCTACGGTCAGTAAAACTACCACAATGTTTCTAATATTCAGTGTCATACGGTAATCGTCCATTCGAGCAATCATTTTAGTTTCGGGTTAATACATCCTAAGGCATTTGTGAATTATTTTTATTTTAAAGTCTTTAGTTCGCAGCTTTATTATTTCAGCTTGTCCATCGGGTTTGTTACAGATCAGTATCATACTAAAATCCGGTTTTCTTTCTGGTTCAAATTCAGTTATGACATAGGTGAGAAAATCCTTAAAATATCCAATATCAACGGCTTCTTTGTCTGTTACAGCCGTGCCAATTATAAATGATTCCATTCCATGCTCATCAGGAAAGTCATAGAACCAGCCTTTGGGCATTTTAGGAATGCCATAGATATAGTTGTCTTGATACAAAAAGAACGCCCTAACCTTATATTTCTTATTAAGATATGAGTCTTTTAATGAGATAGTATAAAACTGGTTCTTACATTTTGCCGCCAGCACAGTCGCTGGTGAGAACTCCACCGTTGAGGCAACTATAAAAACCGCTAATCTCAGACACAAAGTCATGCGTTTAGCTCCAGCGATAAGTGGCATCATAGTTCAGTTCCTTTTCCTATAACGCCCACCGTCACACCTGCGAATATTAAAATCTTTCATTGTAAAGGTGTATTGCCTTTTGTAGTCAGCTGCTTCGGATTCTGTATCATTATCATAAAGACCAGAACCATGAGCGGTAAACTCTAAATGCAATTTTACATTGCTTAATTTAACCCCATGCGTTTTCTTTATTACCACAAAATCGTCATAGAAAAAGTTCAACCTCATGCCGCATGGAAACCACAGCACACAACCGTTAAAGTTACTGCTGCTAACATCAAATATCCATCCCCGCGGCTTGTGAAGCAGTCTGACTATTTCGGCGTTGCTCACATCAAAATCCATATGCATGATACTATAATTGATCTTACGGCTTATCTTAAATTCCTTCTTCAACGACACACAATATAGGTCGTTTCCCCCTTCGGAATAAGATAAGGCAGACAAAATCGTTATCAAAATTATTAATATCGTCGCAGTTTTGTTGGCACACATTTGTCTGTATATTGAATTCGTCGTCATCGGTTTCATAAACCCTTACTCCCGCGTTCTGTACAAACTCGGCCAATAAGACAATTAACGACATTAATAATCTTAGACTTAAAGTTATTCGTTAAATTCCGCATTTGTTATAAAATCAACATCTTTATTCTAAACATGTGTATAGATAATTGTCAAGCGTATTTTCTTCACAATAAAAAAAAGAGAGGGGCATTGAGTACCCCTCTCTTTCTACTATGTTAGCCAGACTAACGGCGCTTACTTGTTGGGGCAGTTATTTTTTGGGTTGTTGCGGAACACTGAATCATGCATACAAAGTGTCTTATGCACATCTTTGTCAAACTTAGCTTTATGTTCATTAGCGTTTTTGACTTGTTCGTCAATGGCAGCCTGTCCTTCCTTAGGAGATATGAACTCAACCTTAACATGTAAGGTACCTTTTTTAGCGTCATCAGTAATGGCGTTATATGCCGCAACTGACAAGTCAACCCCTTTTGTTGGATCCTCCAGATTGACTGTCGGCTCATGTTTCTTTCCATTTTTATCTATGTACCTGTTAAACACAATTGGCGTGTATGGTCCAGAGTCATTTGCTTTTAAAACCACGCTTTTTCTTGGATCATCTAAATTAGTAATCCTCGCATACGCATTTCCAACGCCCCTATAGAGTGGCTGAATTGCCGCCGTGAAGTTATGATTGCCGAAGATTTCACCAGTCTGTGTTTTTCTACCTTCGTTATCATCACTATAAAGAGTAGCTTTTGTGTCCATCGTATTGCCGTTAACTTTTGTGAATTTGTCGTCGGTATAATTCTTCTCATAGTCATTTTTATAGTCGAAGGCTTTTTTCTTGATTGCTTTCCGCCATTTATCATGCCTGTCTTTGACATCGTCTGGAGTTTTGCCTGAGGGAAGCCCAGTCATCTTACCGCTAACCTTTTGCACATCCGACTTTGCATTAGCCGCATTTTTAGCGAAGATAAAAGACCCCGGTACCGGCGCGCCGATAATTCCGGCCATTAGTGTGTCTACCTCATCAGTGCCGGCCTTGTCGGCTATGCCGCTCCAGAATGGAAGATCCTGCTCTATGAGGTTCACCGCCTTTGCGTAAAGTGGATAGGAACGGCCTTTTGAGAGTTCATTAAGCCCTTCACCAGAAGTCATAGCCCCGCTATTGACATCCCGCCCTAATTCCTCCGCCTTGTCTTTTAGTTCGCTGTCCCTTGGCTCCAACTTACCGTCGGCTGCCGCTGCCATGAGAACATCCCGGCTTGCTTCCAAGGAATCTGCCCGTCTTTTGATCTTGAATATAACAAACTTCTCTCATAACTACCTCCTCCATTTGGGTTTTACAGCGGGATTCTGCTACGAATATAGCAGTTCATATTCCATTATAACACTAATAGAATTATAAGTCAAGAATTAATTTTGCACAATAAAACAATTATTATATTAGCGTTACTGTTGATTGCGGCCATATGGGTATTTTTGTCATTCTAAGGGCATGGACGGTGCGCCCCTGCCCTGACACATTTCCACTGTTTAAAACTACCCGCGTTATGGTATATTCAGATGGCGTCGGCCTGTGGGGTTAGTGGGCCAACAGCCAGATATATCTGGAGGTGCAGCATGGATTGTTTATTCTGCCGGATAGCGAGGAAAGAGATACCGGCAAAGATTGTCTACGAAGACGGCCTTGTGCTTGCCTTTGAGGATGTTAATCCTCAGGCCCCAGTTCATGTGCTTGTTATACCAAAAAAACATATATCAACAAGCCTTGAAATCTCCGACAAGGACGATGCCCTTATAGGCTACATGGTTCAGGCCGCTAATAAGATCGCAAGGGAGCGGGGCATAGCGGAGCGCGGCTTCAGAATGGTGATGAACTGTAACAAAGATGCCGGACAGAGCGTGTTTCACATTCATATGCACGTACTGGGCGGACGGCTTTTGCAATGGCCGCCGGGATAGCGGCATCGGCTTTACCTTTAAGATGAACTACACACTTGGATATTCGCCATGCCCCAACGACACGTTTATATTTTATGCCCTTGTTCATAAGAAAGTGGGCTGCGCAGGGAATGATTTCACTGTGCATATGGAAGATGTTGAGACGCTTAATCAGATGGCGCTTGAGGGCAGATTGGACATAACCAAGGTCTCGGCGGCTGCATACGGGCATATCAGCGGCATGTATGCGCTCTTAAGAAGCGGCGGGGCTGCGGGATGGGGCTGCGGGCCTCTTCTGGTATCGGGTGAGCGGCTGTCAGACAGAAAGAGGCTGGCGATTCCCGGCCTGATGACAACTGCGTATATGCTTGCAGGCATGTATGATTCAAAATTGAGGGACAATATAGTTGTGATGCCGTTTGATAAGATAATGCCCGCCGTAAGGGATGGGGAGGCAGACCTGGGCCTGATAATCCATGAAGGAAGGTTTACCTATCAGGACTATGGCCTTACGCTAGTGGCAGACCTTGGCGCATGGTGGCAGATGGAGACCGGCCTGCCTGTTCCGCTTGGCGCAATTGCGGCAAAGAGGGAAATCCAGACTGAGACGCGCGCACAGATAGACGACGCGATAAGGGCGTCTGTCTCATACGCATACGCCAACATTGATGAGACAATGACCTACGTAAGACACTACGCACAGGAACTCTCTGACGAGGTCATAATGAGCCACATCAGGCTCTATGTAAATGAATTCTCTATGGATTGCGGCGCCCTGGGGGCGGCAGCCATTGAGACCTTCATGGAGATGGCGCGCCAGAGGGGGATTTACAAGGGGAAGCCATGAAAAAGTTAATAAAGTTAATAATGGCAATAATGACTCTGTTTGCCCTTTCAGCCGCCTCGGACATCCATGCGGCAGACAGGCACTATCAGCATTTAAAAGACGGCTATACAGCGCTTAGTAACAAGGATTATGAGAAATCTGCGGCGGAGCTGTCGCAGTTTCTGGAAAAACCGAATCTGCTGACCGACTATGCCCTGCTGTGGAGGGCAAAGGTCTATGACGGCCTTAATGAACCCGAAAAGGCGCTTAATGACATTTCGCAAATTAAGAAAGAATATCCGGGCTGCCCTGTTCTGAAAAACGCCGTACAGCTTGAGATTAAAATAGAGACTAAGTCGCACCCTGAAAGGGCAGTAGTCCTGATTGAAAGATACCTGAAGGGAAACCCGGAGGACAATCAACTGAGGCTGGCATATGCCAGGCTGCTCTCTGACCACGGCAGGCAACAGGAAGCGCTGCGCGAGTTTACGCGCCTTTATATATCAGCCGGTAAGGGGTCTGAAGAGGCTGCAAGAGCTATCAACACCGAGACCCTCAGCCCATCTTCAATACTGGAAAGGGCAAAAAACCTCATCGGCAAATTCCGCTATAAGGACGCCGAGCTTGAACTAATCTCAAACATCACTGCCGCCCCGGAGACTTTAAAACGGCAATACATTGAAACTATCGCCATGGCCCTCTTTAAGCAAAAAAAATACGAGGAGGCCTCAGTATATTTTAAAAAAGCCGGCATGAATTATTACGAGGCGCGTTCTTTGTTCAGGGCCGGCCTGTATGACAGATTTCACGAGAAGGTCGGCGCCATTGACCCAAATAGCAGCCAGAAGGCCGCCGAACTTATTCTCATTCGCGGTTTGTACTATCGCCGAAACGGCAATCCCGACAAGGCCATATCTATATTTAATTCCCTGAAGGGAAATCAGTTTATAGCGGAGGAGGCGCTCTGGCATATCGGCTGGACGCATTTCCTTACCGGCAAATACGGCGATGCTTATAAGATATTTCACTCCCTGCACACTAAATACGGCGGCTCAAAATACCTCTACTGGATGGCAAGGGCGCTTGAAAGCGACAAAGAAGACGCCGCAGCTCTTTATAAACAGGTGGCCGCCGGAGATGATTTTTATGCCTTTCTGTCATATTATAAGACGGCAAAGTCCCCGTCCATAATCTCTCAATCTGAGTTTACTGTATCAAATAACCATGAGCAGCTGAAGAGGCTTGCCATCTTGCTTGAGCTTAACATAGAGGAGGCGGTAAAGGTTGAAAGCCTCCACATAGCAAAGCACGCCGCCGCATACCCGCCGGATGTGATGGCACAGGCAGCCGTAATGCTTAATGAGGCGGCGATGTACCGCCACTCTATACTGCTTGCGGGAAGTCTGCCCTATTCGGCAAAGACGCACCGTTTGCTCTATCCATATGGGCACAAGGAAGTCGTGGACGAGGCTGCCAGAAGGTTTTCCATAAACCCTCTGCTCATTCTGTCTGTAATAAGGGAGGAGAGTCGTTTTCAGGAGGATGCGTATTCGCCTGCCGGGGCAATTGGCCTGATGCAGTTGATGCCGCAGACGGCACAGAAATACTCAGGCGCTGTGGAAGTTAGAATAGACAGCGACAGCGATATTTTCAATGTAAAAAAGAACATACTGCTGGGCGGCTATTATGTCAGCCAGCTTGTGAAGGAAACCCGATGTGTCCCCGCAGCCCTTGCCTCATATAACGCGGGGGAGCATGTCGTAAATAAATGGCTTGAGACAGGGCGCTACAGGGCAGTGGACGAGTTCATAGAAGATATACCATATGACGAGACAGAAAAATACGTCAAGCGGGTGCTAAAGACATATTTTCATTACACGAGAGAGGCCAACCCTGACGGTGATGCGGTAAAATTTGCGTTTGACTGCCGGGCGATGTAGACATAGCGTCGGCCTTTTTGTTAATCTAAGTTCCGTAGCCGTATTTATAGAGGAGGTAGACTGTGGAAAAGTTAAAGAGCCTGGAGGAAAAGATTGCCTCTGTCGTGGAAAAGGCAAAGGCGCTGAAGCTGGAAAAAGACAACATGCAAAAGCAGGTTGAGCAGCTTCAGAGTCAGTTGGCTGAAAGCCAGAACGAGGCTAACGCCCTGCGCGAGGAGCTGAATGCCAAGAACTCTGAGATTGACAATATCAGAAACGACAAGAACTCTGTTTCCAACCAGATAGACGCCATACTTGGCGAACTCGATTCTATAGAGATATAGGGCATGGGCAGCGCTGAAGTATATATAATGGGGCATAAGTACGTGCTGACCGGCGACGGGCCGGATGAGTATGTAATGGAACTGGCCTTATATCTTAACAGGAAATGTCAGGAGGTTTTTGAGAGCGCTCCTCATGTACATCCTTTGAAGGCCTCGCTTCTGGCGTCACTAAGCATAACCGACGAACTTTTCAAGCTCAGGAAGCTGACCAAGGACCTCGAAAGAGAGACGCAAACAGCCCTTGACAGCATACTTGATTAAGCGGCAGGGGATAGCGCAATGAAGGCGAGAATTTACGTAAAACTCAAACCGGAAGTATTAGACCCGCAGGGCAAGGCCGTCTCAGGCGGGCTTAAAAACCTCGGCTTTGACGGCGTACGCGACGTAAGAGTAGGCAAGTACATCGTGCTTGATATGGATGATGACGCATCGAATGGACAAGCGCAAGTAAAGGCGATGTGTGAACAGCTCCTTGTAAACACTGTCATCGAGGAATACGAGTTTAAGATTGAGCCGTAGGGCGCGGACACGACAATATTACGTGGCAGTTAATAGCATTGGGGGAAGACAGATGAATGTGGATAGTGGCTCAAATAAGGGAATTTATAGTTTAAACTCCTTCGACATTGGTGTTGCGGCAGAGGTAACTTGCGATGCAGTGCTTTCTAAGGTGTCCGCCTTTATCGTTGACGTCAAGCCAGAAGGCATTTTAATCAAACCTAAGGGTATGGATGATTTTCACGAGAAGATACCTTCGGGGACAGAACTTACGGTCAGGTGTTTTATCGGGGAGAGCGTCTTCAGGTTTAGCAGCGTGTTAAAAAGCGTAGTATTTGAACCGACGCTGCTAGCGCTGATTAGCAGTCCCGATATATTGCATAAAGAGGAACGCCGCATTAAGCAAAGGATAACCTGCAAGCTGCCCTGCGTACTGCTTATCAAAGACAACAGGATAAAGGCATGTGTGCAGGACCTTACGCCAACCGGCTGCAGGTGCAGTTTGTATGAATCGGGTATGATGGACAAATGGTCAGCGAAGTTTCTGTGCGAGGAAGACAGCGCTGTGGAAGTCCTGC
Organism: Candidatus Magnetominusculus sp. LBB02; assembly: GCA_022321325.1. Taxonomy (GTDB): domain Bacteria; phylum Nitrospirota; class Thermodesulfovibrionia; order Thermodesulfovibrionales; family Magnetobacteriaceae; genus Magnetominusculus; species Magnetominusculus linsii. The sequence continues at coordinate 15,052 of JAKOEO010000073.1, forward strand.
TGCCCATAGGCGGCACGAATAAAGAACAATCTGTAAATGGCACGATTAAATATGTGGCCTCATCGTATGACAGGTTTGACGTGGGCATAGAGTTTCACCTGTCGGTAGAAGAGGAAAAAGAAATGATAGAGACCATACTGAAGCGCGGCTGGTAATTGCTGCTTGACAAAAGGAAGCCGCGTTGATTAGCATAGTGCGTTAAATATCTGTCGGCCCTTTGTGGCCGGACTAATGCAATGGAGGGGTTTATGGCGGTAAGTTACAAGGAACTGGGGCTGGTTAATACAAAAGAGGGTTTTCAACGGGCGGTTAAGGGCGGTTATGCCATACCTGCTTATAATTTTAACAACATGGAGCAGTTGCAGGCAATAGTAATCGGCTGTTCTGACAGCAAGTCGCCTGTGATACTTCAGGTATCAAGCGGCGCAAGAAAGTATGCAAATCAGACGCTGCTCAGGTACATGGCCATGGG
>JAKOEO010000074.1 GCA_022321325.1 Candidatus Magnetominusculus sp. LBB02
CATAGTATCTTAATTGTGAATCGGATTTGTCCAATTCACGCTGAACCAAGACAGTGTTATTTACTCTGCGGATTTCTATTTTGCCATCATCCTTACCCAAATCACCCACAACAACAAAATTGGTTCTTACAGTGGGGTATGTCTTATATGAGAAAATTCTATTTATTGTAACGGCATCGGGGTCTTTCCCATAACGTTCACCTGAGGCCGTTGTATCATTGTCATTTGCTGGATACCCTGACCCCTGGCCATACCAATAGCCATCCCCTAAATATCTTATTAAATCTCCTTTAGGGAATACACGACCGTTATCTGCGAGCAGTTCAGTTGATAAGCCAAACATTTTTATGCAGCGTTTTGGTAGATCCCCATGAAAACTATTAGGAATGGCAAACTCCTCACCATGAATCACTGTTTTTGGCTTTGCACTTTTCTTAACCACATCTTTCTTTTGGCCGTCGCCTTCGTTTTTCGCCTGAAGTTCGACATGATCCTTTGGTCTGCACCCAGCCATCTTACCGTCAGGTAACTGAATGTAATTGTCTTTGCCCATTCACTGCCTCCCTTAAAAATGTTTTTCTAAATCACACTAAAAGCATGATGTAATTACTGTAATACAACTAAATGAATTATTTGTCAAGGAAATATTGTGCATAATGTATTATTATTTCGCGCTGCCACGCCCTTAGCTAAAACATATTGACCTATTCTATGATCGCGTTTTCCATTTAATCTAACCATATGACATCGTGGGGGTGGTTGCTGCGGCTTTTAGTCTGAGATACCTTCGTCTATTGGTAAGCCCCTGAAACTGAAACGGGTAATGCCGGTCGAGGCTTATTCTGTAGAGACGGGAAAGAACAAGCGTTTTTTGCTTTAGCCTTACAAGCCTGTACGCTGAATTGCGGTTGCTTTAATCGCGTATAATCGTTTAGAATTCCTATACACAGCCGGATACCGAATTATGAGAAAACTTATTATGCTGACGCTATTATTTACTGCGGCATTTTGTCTTTCACAGGCATTTGCCGAGACCCTTACGGTTGCGGTTGATAATATTACAGTTTATCGTGACCATGACCAACACTCTGCCCCGGCGTTTCAGCTTTATCGCGGCATGGAGATAATCTCTGACAGCAGGGTAAAAGAGGCAGACGTTACGTGGGTTAGATTTGACGTACACGGCAATAGCTTCTGGGCAGTTGAAAAGGATGGCAGTGCCGAGGCACAGCTCTCATCTTACAAGGCAAGGAGTTATAGCTGTGAAGACGGCGATAAAAAGATTGCCGTTGATAAGAAACTGCGCACATTGACCATACTTGAAAGAGATGAAAGCGGCTGGAAACCCTTAAAGCAATATCCCATCGGCCTTGGCAAGGACACAGCCGTGCGCGCCTCAACCCGCAAAATAACCCGCCCTCACGCCTATCTTACCCTCAAGGGCAATGGTAAATTCAGCCTCTTAGAGACCACTGGCAGCGCTATGACGACCACGGGCGAGGCCGTTATTGCCCTTGACCGGGACGCGAAAACTTTGACACTCTACCATCGCGGCAAGACGGAAGAAAAAGACCCGCAGATATTTCCATACGGGCAGACAATTACCGTCGGCGATTATGTCGTAAAATTTGCGTCAGACAAGTTTCACATAATATTTAACAAATACATGTATCCAAAGACAAAGAAATTCGACCGCCTCACCCCGGAGGGCGTTTACCATGTCGTCAGGGTAAATCCCGTAAGCCGCTTCGGCGTTAATCCGCAAACCCATAGGGCGCTGCCATCGCTTCAGCTTAGCTACCCAAACGCCTTTGACGCATGGGACGCCCTTCGCTATGGCGTTATCTCCATAAGGGAGTATAACCGCATAATATCGGCGGCATTGAATATGAAAATGCCTCCTCAGGATACAAAGATGGGCAGCCTTATTATGATTCACGGCGGTGGCAGCGACGACTGGACGGCAGGGTGCATTGCCCTCGAAGACGAGGACATGTGCGCGCTCCTCGATGAGGTCGGCCTTCACACATGCGTGGAAATCAGGTAACAGCCCCAGGCGTTTGGCTAACTGATGAGCAGCGTCCTTGTAGGCATGTCCGGCGGGGTTGATTCCTCAGTAAGCGCCTATTTATTGCAAAAGGCAGGTTACACAGTCTATGGCCTGAGCCTTATCTTCTGGGAAACACGGTTTAACTCCGGTTTAAACGCCTGCTGTTCTGTTGACTCGGCGCTTGACGCGGCTAAGACGGCCTCCATGCTTGGCATCAGCCATAGCGCTAAGGATGTGCGCGTGGAGTTTATGGAACTGGTGATAGAGCCGTTTATCTCAAGTTACAAGGCAGGGCTGACGCCTAATCCATGTATATTATGCAACAGGCACGTTAAATTCCCCGTGCTGCTTGATGTGGCAAATCAGATGGGAATTGATTTCATTGCAACCGGACACTATGCAATTGTTGAAAACCGCCGCTTAAAAATTGCCTCTGACCACAGGAAGGACCAGTCATATTTTCTCTATGCCATGACGCGGGAAACGCTTAACCGGCTGATTCTTCCCTTGGGACAGATGACAAAGGATGACGTGCGTGAAGTTGCAAGGGGGCTCTGCCTCCCTGCTGCGGCGCGTCCTGAGAGCCAGGAGATTTGTTTTGTCGAAGACTGTAACTATGGAAAACTCATCAGAGACTACGAAGGCGGCTCAATCGTGCGCGAAGGCCCTATTGTTGATATGGATGGCAAGAGAGTTGGTACGCACAGCGGCCTCTATGCCTATACGCTTGGCCAGAGAAGGGGAATTGGCGTAGCGGCCAAAGAGCCGCTCTATGTCGTAGGCATTGATACGACTAACAATACCCTCAGGGTTGCGCCAAGAGAATATGCTGCCGTCTCTCACTGCCTCGCGGCAGATATCAATGTGCTTGTTGATGTCGGTCTGCCTGCAAGGCTTCATGTGCGCAGCCGCTCATCCGGCGGCAATTTCCCCGCGCTTGTAAGCCGCATTGATGCCCAAACATTAAAAGTTGAATATGAAACCCCGCAGTGGCCTGCCGCACCCGGGCAAAGCGTGGTATTCTATGACGGCGATACGGTTATTGGCGGCGGGGTTATTGTATAAACCGCTCTGATTTGTTTACAATGTCAAACGCCGGTCTGTGGCAGTCTGCGGCATTATACTATGGCTTATTGGAGATTGAGATGAGAAAAACTATTGAACTAGCCGAGAGGGTAAAACACCTGCCTCCCTATTTATTCGATAAGATTGACAAACTGAAAAAACAGGCCAGGTCAAAGGGCGTGGATTTAATTGACCTGAGCATTGGAGACCCGGACATTCCAACCCCAGCCCACATTGTTGAAGCCCTGAGGGCGGCAGCGTCAAAACCTGAGCATCACCGTTATCCCTCCTACGAGGGCATGGCTGCATACAGAGAGGCAGTTACCGGCTGGTACTTCAGACGTTTTGGCGTGAGGCTTGACCCTGTGACGGAGGCGCTGTCTCTGATTGGCTCAAAGGAAGGCATTGGACATCTGCCGCTTGCCTTTGTTAATCAGGGCGATGTCGTTCTGTGCCCATCGCCGGGATATCCTGTCTACGCAGTCGGGACGATGTTTGCAGGGGGCGAGGCGTATCTTATGCCGCTTTTAGAGAGCAATGGTTATTTCCCTGATTTCTCCGCTATACCGGAAGATATTCTAAGGCGCACGAAGCTGATGTTTCTAAACTATCCAAATAACCCGACGAGTGCGCTCTGCAGCAAGGAACAATTTATTGAGGCCATCGAACTAGCCAATAAGTATAATTTCATCATCTGCCATGACGCCGCATATACCGAGGTGTATTTCAACGGCAAGAGGCCGATGAGCTTCCTTGAGCTTGACGGCGCTAAAGACGTAGGCGTAGAGTTTCATTCGCTGTCAAAGACATATAATATGACAGGCTGGAGGATAGGATTTGCAGTTGGCAACGCAGACGTAATCTTTGGGCTTGGCAAGATAAAGACCAACCTTGACTCAGGCGTGTTTCAGGCCGTTCAGGAGGCGGCAGTAACGGCGCTAAACACCGATGACGCCATACTTGCACCGCTTAGAGAGACATACCGGCTTCGCAGAGACGCCCTCTACGACGGTCTTAAATCAATCGGCATAGAGGCCGTTAAGCCTGAAGCGACCTTTTACCTGTGGGCTAAGGTTCCGGCAAGGTTTAACTCCGAGTCATTCGCAGTCCATCTGCTTGAGAACGCCGGCATCTCTGCCACCCCCGGAAACGGCTTTGGCGAGGCAGGGGAGGGCTTCATAAGATTTGCCCTTACCACTGGAGTTGAGCGCATGAAAGAGGCTGTTGACAGGATGAGAAAGATAATCTGAGGGCATACGTAGGCATTGGCTCAAATGTTGGCAGTCGGCATGGCAACTGCCTCTGTGCGATTGAACTGATGTCCTCTTCTGGCATTGCCGTCTTGTTGCAATCCTCATTATATGAGACAAAGGCGTGGGGCGAGGAGAATCAGCCGGATTTCATTAATATGTGCGTTGAGATAGAGACGCGGCTTGCCCCCTTAGGGCTTCTTGAGGCGCTTCAGGAAATTGAGCGGCAGGTAGGCAGACAGAAGTCGTATAAATGGGGGCCGCGCGAGATTGACCTTGACGTCCTGTTTTATGGCGATATGATAGTTGATGATGAGCGCATTAAGATCCCCCATCCATATGCCCATCTCAGGCGCTTTGTCCTTGAGCCGCTAGCGGAGATTGCCCCTGAGTTCGTACATCCACTGATTGGGCAGACCATAAAACAACTGCTTCAAAGGCTTTAAATGAATATTTATGCAGCCATCGCAAAAGCATTTCACTAATTGCTACGGCTATGTTACTATAGAGTGCTTATGATGAGGTCTGTCTGATGGAAAGAAGGAGATACCAGCGTGCCGACGCCAATGTTCTGATTAAGGTGCGGCTGCTTGAGACTGACAGGCAGGCCGGCTATTTCTCTAAGATCTCCAATGCGGCCTCTGCCGCTGTTAAAGGCAAAGAAGTAAATTTAGACCCTAATGCCGCCGACAGCTCACAATTGCCGCAGCATTTGGTTACGCTTGCAGAGGACTCTGACTCTATGGAGCGGCTTTTTGACAGCAAGAGCGGCGATGGTTTTCATGGCCTGAAATATAAGCAGATAAACCTAAGCGGAAGCGGCGTGCGGTTTTTGTGCGATACTAAGTGTAATGTCAAAGACCTCGTTGAGCTGAGGATTGTCCTTCCAGTAGAGCCGCCTATACCTATATATATTTACGCCGAGGTGGTGAGGGTTTTGGAGTCTGACGGTGGTTTTGCGGCCGGTGCCGAGTTTATTGCCGTCAGCGATGAGATACGCCGCGACATTGTCCAGTTTGTCAACGCCCTGTTAGACGCATAGGCAATGCCATAAGTTATTGCGGCATAAACAACATTGACGGCGGCGTGTTTTCGTTAACTGCCCGGCTGAGGGCGCGTTCTAAGTTGTTGCGCGCCTGAATAAGGTTTGGATTTAACGATACCGCGGTTCTTAGGTATGGTATCGCCTCAAGGGTCTTATTCTGCAGCAAGAGCGCAACGCCAAGGCCGTTATAGGCCGTTGCCGACGATGGATTTAGGCTGATTGCCCTCTTATAACTTTCTATGGCCTCCTCGATGCGGTTAATGCTGATAAACAGGTGTCCTAGGTTCACATGGGCTGGTATGTAGATGTAGTTAAGTCTTATTGCCTGCTGATAGTGCGTATACGCCTCATTATAGTTTCCTGCTTCGCTATATGCCGCGCCCAGGTCTGTATGTGCCACATAGTTGTCTTTCGTTACCGAGACGGCGCGCTCGAATAATGTTATCGAGTCTTCCCAGTATCGGACTTGTCTTTTGGTATAAACTACACAAGCGGTTATGACGGCCATTGCCAGTAGAGCTGCGAAGGCGCGCCTTCTGACAATAACGCGTGGAAGAGCCATAGAAATAATCAAAAAAAGTCCTATAAATGGAATATATGTATAACGGTCGGCCATTGCCGCAGCGCCCACCTGCACAATCCCGATAACAGGGACAAACGTCCCAATGTACCACGACCATCCTACAAACACATACGGCTGTTTTTTAATAAGAATTACGGAGACTGCAGTTGCCGAGGCTATCAAAAGAGCCGCCCCGGCAGTTTGCCACATTGGGAAATTCTCCACAATAGGATAGACCACAGCCGATTTGCCGGGATTAACCATCATAACCACATATTTCACATACGAAATAAGCGCGTTTGCTATGCGGGCCTTCAATGGAAGGATGTCAGAGGAGACCACCGCCCCCCATGCGCTCTGCACATGGTAAGTAAGGACGCCTGAGGCGGCGGAAAGGGCAAAAAAAGGAATTTTCTCAATCAGTAAACTGCTGGCGGTCTGCGAATTGGATTCGTTGTAAGCGCTCAGCCTTCGAAGCGGCCAATAATCCAGCAGCAACAAGACAAAGGGAAGCGTTATTACCATCGGCTTTGACATCAGGCCGCAAATGAAGCTGACAAGAGCGAGTATATATCGGCGGGCGCCGCCTCGGTCAACATAGCGTAAATAGCTCCACATGGTGAGCATCCAGAAAAAGCCGCTAAGCACATCCTTACGCTCGGCAACCCAGGCAACGCTCTGTACATGCAAAGGATGAGTGGCAAAGAGCGCTGCAATGAAGCCGCCCCTGTATATGGAGCCGGTTATGCGCTTAAAACAGATAAACAACAGCGACGAACTTAATATATGAATTACCGCCGATGTAATGTGATGCCCCGCGGGGTTTAATCCAAACATCGTAACATCCGCCATATGGGAAATCCACGTAAGAGGAAACCAGTTGCCGTCATTATCAGTGGTAAAGGCGCGCCTGACGCCGTCAAAGGTCAGGCCGCCCAGGACATGGGCATTTTTCAGTACATAGACATTGTCGTCATAGATGTCAATGAACCCGTTTCTGACAACACCGGCGTAAGCAAACGCGGTAATTAGGGAAATAGCGATGACAACGGCGTAGTCTGACTTCAATAATGCGGACAATTTTCTGTTTCCAGTCATTTGTGGCCGCCTTCAGGACGTTTGGCTATGAGGGCAAGGGCGCCCTGTTTATTTCTATCGGCCTCGGCGTAATCAGGTTTTAAAGACAGCGCCCGGTCAAACATCTTAACAGCCCCCTCGGGGTCGTCTGTTAACGCCATAACTACGCCCGCGCCATTTATGGCGCTTGGCATAAGCGGGTTAATCTCCATTGCCTTATTAAATTGAACCATTGCCTCGGCAAGCCTGTTTTGGCTGATGAGGATATTGCCATAGGCCACGTAAGACTTGGCATAGCGCGGGTTAATTTCAATGGCCTTTTTAAAACGCGCCGCCGCCTCGTCAGAGTGGCCGCTGTCCATAAGAGCCAGCCCCAGGTTGTGCAGTGTGTCGCAGTCGTCCGGCCTTATTCGCAGGGCGCTTTCGTAGCATTGAACTGCTTCGGGATAGTTCCTCATTGCGGCATAGACCATGCCGAGGTCATAGTAAGCGGTCTTGTTGCGCTCTGTAACGTCTATGGCGCGCTGAAAAAGGGTCTTCGATGTCTGCCAATACTGAAGCTGTTTCCTTGTGCAGATACTAAGCAGAGCCACTATTAAAAGTATGGCAAGGGTGCGATGAGCGCGTTTAGTAAGCAATGCCATGAGAGCCGCCGCGGCAATGACAAACAGACCCACTGAAGGCATATAGTTATACCTGTCAGCCATTGCCTGCTGCCCAACCGCCACTAATCCGATTGTCGGCACAAGCGTACCAATAAACCAAAACCAGCCTGTGAGCAAATATGGGAACTTTCTTGCCTTTTGGAATGCGGCCACGCTTATGAGTATGATAATGGAGGCCGCCGCCCACGCGTGTAACGCGGGGATTTCTGTCGGCATGGGATAGAGGATGGTCAGATTGTATGGGAAAATCGTGTTAAATAGATATTTAGAGTAGGATAGGGCGGCATTTTCTAATCTAAAGATAAATGGCAGTTTTTGAAGGGATACCACAGCGCCTCCGCTACTCTGGGCAGCCAGCGTTACGGCTGAAGATATTAAGGAGATAATAAAAAGGGGAACTTTCTCCATAATCAGCGCCTTCAGAGACCGCATTTCATAAATTTGAGGGCCGGTTGAAATGCCGCTTATCCTGCCAAGAGGCCAATAATCCAATAACAGAAGCGCAAATGGCAGCGTTACAGGCATTGGTTTGGACATAAGGGCAAGTATGAACAACGCCGCAAGGATGAGGTAATTGCCTGCTGAGGATCTCCTTACATAACGCACATAAGACAAGAGCGCAGCTAGCCAGAAAAAGGCGCTTAAAACGTCTTTTCTTTCAGACACCCACGCAACGCTCTCTACATGGACGGGGTGAATGGCAAAGGTGGCGGCAACAAAGGCGCTCATCCAACGGCTGCCCGTAAGACGCCGAAACAGTAAAAACAGCAAAATAGAATTGGCCGTATGAATAAAGACATTGTTCATATGGTGTAAACCGGCCCGCAGTCCGAAGAGTTCAACATCTGCCATGTGCGAAATCAGCGTAATGGGAAACCAATTGGAATCGTAAAAGGAAGTAAATGCCCATACTATATTATTCCATGACAGGCCATTTTTAATTCGGGCATTGTCTGTAACGTAAATCCCGTCGTCATAAGCGACGAAATCAAATTTGAGCACATCGGCGTAAACAAACAGCGTAAGAAGCGTAAGAGCGACTATTATCGCGTCATCGCCGCCGAAGCCGGTAGAGCTGTTCTTGGATTTATAAGTGTGAGAGGCTGTCTCGGTAGTTGATAAAATCATTTGATTCCGATGTTATCAGGAATGTAATCCATACTCCTGGCGCGCCTGAGATTATTAAGGAGTTCATTGTTTTGAGGGTCCAGTAAGACGGCTTTTTCAAAATATCGTATGGCCTCATGTCTTTTCCCCAATTGAGCCATAACGACGCCTATGCCGTTATTTATCTTTGCGCTTTTCGGGTCAAGGGCGGATGCCGCTAAGAGGTCGGATATGGCCTGGTCCTTATCGCCAAGCATAGCATGGGCTATGCCAAGTCCGTATTTTACGTTTGCGTCCGCTGGGTTTAAGTTGTAGGCGTCTAAGTAGTATGGCACGGCCTCGTTTGCCTTGTGTAATTTGAATAAGAGCAGGTTGGCAAGGTTTACATATGCGGTTGTGTAGCCAGGCCGCAGGGTAACGGTCTTTTTAAGTAAGTCTACGGCCTTTTCATATTGGCCGGTTTTGTCCACAGTCATGGCCATGTTAAAAAGGGCATTGTAGTTATCGCTGTCAACTTCAATGGCGTGTGCGTACAAAGAAGCGGAGTTCTGCCAAAAGCGCACCTGCCTTTTTGCCAAAAGCGCATAGAGGGTAACTATGACCACGGCGGCAATTATGACGGTTTTAAGTTGTCTCTCAGACAGAGAGTCAGGCACAGCGGCTGCCACAATAATAAACAACCCAATTGAGGGGATATACGAATACCTGTCAGCCATGGCCTGTCCGCCTGCCTGCAACAGTCCGATAACAGGCAGAAGGGTTACTAAAAACCAGAACCAGCCGGTTATCAGAAATGGCATCTTTGCGGCTTTTAAAATTGCAAACATGGAGACTGCCCCTATGAAAACGGCGGCAGAGAGCCACTTCCACAGAGGATAACTGTCGGGCAGGCAATAAAAGAAAGATAGTCCAAAAGGCAATAGCAACTTTTCAAAGTAGGTAAAATATGATATGAACATATTAGTAATACGCAGAGTCATAGGGGTTATCTCAATAGCGGCAAGGGCGCCGCAGCTCTTTTGAGTATAAATGGTGATTATTGCGCTTACGGCTGATAACAGGAAAAATGGAACTTTCTCAAGTATTAAGCCCGCCACCTTGTTAGCGGGCTGACCTATTGCAAGCCGTCCCAACGGCCAATAATCAAGCAAGAGAAACACAAACGGCAGCGTTATGACCATTGGCTTAGACAGCAGGCCAAGTATGAAACAGCCAATGACAATTAAATATCGCTTTGTAGTTGGCCCTAAGGCATAACGCGCATATGCCCACATCGCAGTCATCCAAAACAAGCCGCTTAGGACATCCTTACGCTCAGAAACCCACGCCACAGACTCCACATGCATTGGATGAACTGCAAAAAGCGCAGCAACAAGAAAACTCCTCACCGTGGCTATCGCCATACTGTTTAATGCAGCCATAAGCATGACTGAGGCCGCAATGTGAACCAATAAGCTCATCGCGTGATGCCCTGCCGGGTTCATGCCAAAGGTCTGAACGTCAGACATGTGTGACAGCGTTGTCAATGGATGCCAGATACAGTTAAGAGACGAGGTAAATGCCCATTTGATATTTCCCAGATTAATGCCTTGCTGTACACGACTGTGCGCAGTCACGCATACATTGTCGTCATAGTTTATGAATTCGCTTTGCAGGACTCCAGCGTAGACAAACACAACCAGTGCCGCAATAATTGATATTGCGGCAGCCGGCCTATATATCGCTCTTGCCATAAGCCGCCTGCCACAGAGAGCTAGGGCTTATACAGCTGCATTTTTCGTTCGTCCACAATAATGCAAGACTGGCCATCCTTAGTTAGGGCTTTTTCGGGATTGGCATATTCTTAGGATCAAACGACCCCATAGAGCCCATCATAAGTTCCTGCATCGAGGCGGCCTTCTTGTAATCACTTGGGACTTCAAACATTGCCGCCGTAGCCGCCCCGACTTTTATATCTTTTATTTCAGTTACTAAGGTCTGGTTGGTGCTGCCGGGCATAGGCTGCTTCATTTCTGATGCCTTCATTTCATAGCGTATTATCAGCCCGCCAAGGTCAGATGCCTCCCATATGGTAGCATTGTGTTTGTCCTGTGGCTTGTCTTTCATGTAGAAAACGGCGGTTGATTTGACGCACGGATGTCCGTCTATGGTCTCATCGCCTACCTTTTTTTTCTCAAAGACTGCATTGCTGTCATGTACCGATGGCATTTCATTGCCACTGGCCATTGTCTGTTCAAAGTACGATTTGCCGGGGATAGACATCATTATACTTTTCTTAGCGGAAGGAATGGATATAGTAACCATCCCCTTCATCATGGGGTTTTCTGTGCGTGTCTTCTCTCCCATATGGGCAATCTCCATTGACATGCCCGTACCGCCAATGACCATCTTGCCGGTATAATTATCAGGAGGGGCGGCAAAAGCGGCTGCCCCCGCCATTAGAAACACTGCAAGCAATAGCGTTAGAACTTTCCTCAGCATAGTATTACTCCTTTTTCTTTCAGATTTGTCCAATACCCAAACCGGCATGGCCATGACGGTATTCTATCATAACCTGTTATTTTTTTTAAACCGACACAATGGCCGCTGTGAAATATAGCGTTAAAAAATAGTTGACAAATCGGCGTGAATATTTTATCGTACAACTCATATTCGGGACGATATGGTAGATTATAAAAAGGTTTATCTTGATAACAATGCCACAACGGCAGTAGCGCCAGAGGTGTTAGAAGAGATGCTGCCACTGCTAAAAGACAGCTACGGCAATCCCTCAAGCTCATACTCTTTCGGAGTTGCTGTGCGTGAAAGCATTGAGAGGGCGCGCTCTGTAGTAGCCGCCTCGATTAACGCCCTGCCGGAAGAGATAATCTTCACAAGCTGCGGCACGGAAAGCGACAATACGGCAATATTAAGCGCCCTTGAGGCACACCCCGACAAGAGGCATATCATCACTACCGCTGTGGAGCACCCTGCCGTGCTCAATGTCTGCCGCCGCATGGAAGGCCGTGGATATGCGGTTACCTATCTGAGAGTTGACTCTGATGGAAGGCTTGATACGAAAGCCTTTGAGGACGCCCTTACTGACGATACGGCAGTTGTGTCCATAATGTTTGCCAATAACGAAACCGGCGTTATGTTTCCCATCGAAGCACTTGGCCGTCTGATAAAAAGGACGCAAGGCAAGAATGCCCTCTTTCACACAGATGCGGTTCAGGCAGTGGGAAAGGTGCCGGTTGATGTACAGAAACTTAATGTAGATATGCTGTCTTTGTCCGGACATAAGCTCCATGCCCCTAAGGGGGTTGGGGCGCTCTATGTGAGAAAGGGTACGCCGTTTTATCCACTTATAATTGGCGGCCATCAGGAACATGGATATCGTTCGGGGACTGAAAACGCCGCCTCGATTGCCGGGCTGGGCAAGGCATGTGAACTATCCACCGTGGGGCTCACCGAGGAGGCCGTCTACCTTGGGAAACTGAGGGATAAGCTTGAGGCTGCGGTGCTTAGCGCCTGCACTGGGGCAATAATCAATGGCCGCGCTGCGGAGCGTCTGCCCAATACGTCAAGCATCAGTTTTGAGCATATTGACGGCGAGGCGATTCTGATGCTGCTTGATAACAGCGGCATATATGCCGCCTCCGGCTCTGCCTGCTCATCCGGTTCAGGAAAACCAAGCCATGTGCTTGAGGCGATGTCTGTTCCTGTCTCAGCTGTACACGGCTCTATACGATTTTCATTGAGCCGCTATAACGACAGCGCAGACATTGATAGATTAATTGACATACTGCCTGGCGTGATAACAAAACTAAGAGAGATATCCCCGCTGTCGCGGCCATCCACATGCACCCGCTAAGACTTGGCCGCCGCCGCTGCTGCCATTGGCCGGCGTATTGTTGTATAATGCCATGTGCTGGTTTATTGCCGGGGAGGAATGGTCGTGGTCATTAAATGTTGGGGGGCAAGAGGCTCTATTCCGGTTTCCGGCAGGGAGTATTTAAAATATGGCGGCGACACTACATGTATTGAAATCAGGACGAAAAACGGCGAGATTATCATCATAGATACAGGCTCAGGCATACGCGAGCTTGGCAAAAAAGTACTCATTGAGAAGCGGACTAAATTTAATATCTTATTTACCCATTTCCACTGGGACCACATCATGGGGTTTCCATTTTTCAGGCCGATTTATAACGAAGGCACAAAGATTGACTTCTATGGCTGCGCCTTTTCTGAAGGCTCAATCGAGCAAATAATCTCAAAGACTATGGTATCCCCGCACTTCCCCGTTAACTTCAATGAAGTCAAAGCGGCTTTTTCTTATACTGCCGTATGTAGCGCGAGCTTTCAAATTGACTCAATTACGGTTACCCCTATCATGCTAAGCCATCCTAACATGGGGCTTGGTTACAAGCTTATAGAAGATGGCAAGACGTTTGTCTTTATAACCGACAACGAGCTTACATATAAGCACCCCGGCGGCCTTACTTTTGAGGAGTACCGGGTGTTTTCCACAAATGCAGACCTGCTCCTGCATGACTCCGAGTATGTCGCCGAAGAATACGAGGCCAAAAGAACATGGGGGCACTCAATCTATAACGACACCCTGCGGCTTGCTATGGAAAGCGGCGCTAAGTCCTTCGGCCTCTTTCACCATAACCAAAACAGGACGGACGACGCCCAGGACGCAATTGTGGATGACTGCCAAAGAATAATTGCCAAAACTGGCTCCCCTCTGAACTGCTTTGCCGCATATCAGGGCATGGAAATCACCCTGTAGCCGACAGAGGCCAGTTACAAATTGATTGTTGCGCCGGGCTTGTGATATAATTTACAACCATGAGCGATAACGGCAATGCCGACACCGGTGAGGCAAGGTATAAGCTTGCGCTTGTTCTTTTTACGATTGTTATGTTGGGTGTTGGCTCATTTGGACTTTGGATTGCGTCGGAGTGGACAAAGGATAAGGCCATTGGCAATATTCGACAGCAGGCGCGTCATCACCTCGAACTATATAATATTTATCTGGTAAACAGGATTTCAACATTTTCCAGCTATCCGGTAATCCTTGCAGAGAACTCTTTAATTATCAATTCCTTAAACAATCCGGCAGACGCTGGGGCAGTTAATAGTTATCTTTCTCAGTTCAACTCCTCAGTCGGGGCCAATGCCTCGTATATACTCAATAAAGACGGCGTTGCCGTTGCCGCAAGCAACTGGGACGACAAAGATTCGTTTGTAGGGCGGGACTATTCTTTCAGGCCGTATTTTAAAAAGGCTATAAATGGGGTGCCAGCCGGATATGCGGCCATGGGAGTTACATCAAGAAAGACTGGGTATTATGCCGCATATCCGATTAGAAAAGACGGAGTTGTAATTGGCGTTGCCGTCGTTAAAAATAAGTTGGACAGCTTAGAGTTGGGGACAGAGGAAATTATGGGCACGCTCTTAATCGCAGATGAGAACGACGTGATTTTCGCTTCAAACGACGACATGTTTGACTTTCATACTGTGCATAAGCTCACAGATGAGGTTTTGTCAAAAATCAAAGAAAGTAAACAGTATGGAGACATTGAAATCATACCTCTTCCCATTAAAAGCGACACCACCCGTAACGGCGCTAAAATAATCACGCTAAGTCCATCCGACCTTACTGAGAAGCAGCAGGTCAGCTATGTCATTGAAACTCTTCATACGCGCGGCTGGTCTGTATATCTGCTTTCTGAGATTGGAGATTTAGATAAAAAGATAGCCATAAACATGGCGATTGCCGCCTCAGGTGTAGTGGCGATGTTTGTAGTGGTCTTGCTGCTGGTTAATCTACGAATAAAGTATGCGCATAAAAAGATGGCCAGAAACAACAAAGAGCTTGAGCAAAAGGTAAGCGAACGAACCAATGAACTGAATGAGACTAACGGCAGACTGCTTGTTGAGCTAATGGAGCGCAAGAGGCTGGAAAATGCCCTGAAAATAAAGACGGATGAGCTTCAGAACATCAACGAACACCTGATGGAACTGGTAGAGAGGGAGGTCTCTGCTTCGCGCAACAAAGAACAGATGCTAACTCAACAGTCCCGTATGGCCGCAATGGGGGAGATGATAGGCTCCATAGCCCACCAGTGGAGGCAGCACATTAACGCCATCGGCCTCATTGTTCAGGACTTAGTGGATGCCTCCCTTCATGGGGAGATGAGCCATGAATATTTGGAGACAGAGGTCCAGTCAACTATGGGTCACATCGGGTTTATGTCTCAGACGATTGACGACTTCAGGGATTTCCTTAAACCTTCAAAAAAGATGCTGAGCTTTGACGTCAAAGTGGCAATAGAGACGATAATGTCCATGTTTGGCGGGATATTTAAAAAAGACAATTGCCTGATGTCGTTAGAAAACTATGAGGGGCAATATATGGCGGCAGGCTACCCCAATGAGTTTAAGCAGGTGGTGCTGAACATTGTCAACAATGCCAGAGACGCCATTATATCAAGCCGCAACAGGGGGCTTCTTGACAGAAATACG
>JAKOEO010000075.1 GCA_022321325.1 Candidatus Magnetominusculus sp. LBB02
AACTCTTATCGTCAGTCTCTGACCCGTATGGGGCTGACCTTCTTCTGGCAAAAGGGTTGAAAAAGATAAAGCTGACCTCCTATACAATAACCAATACTGTACTAATTGACCACTGCGCTAAGACAGGGCTGCCGATAATAATGTCCACAGGGGGGGCAACGCTGGGAGAGATTGAAGCCGCCCTTGCGATAGTTACGAAGTATCACAATAAGTTGTCCATTCTTCACTGCTCAATTCAATATCCCACTGCCCTTTCAGACTGCAACCTTGGCGTGTTGAGGACGCTTCAACATGCCTTCCCCGACATTGCAACAGGGTACTCCGATCACACGATGGAGGCGGTAGAGGCGCCGGTACAGGCCGTATATCTCGGCGCACAGATTATCGAAAAACACATCACCCTCGATAAGGCGATGGACGGCCCGGACCATTTCTTTGCCCTTGAGCCGCATGAACTAAGCCTCATGGTCAGCACAGTAAGGCAGGCGGAGGAAGATTATAAGCGCGGGACGTATGAGATTGACAAGGTAATTTTTGGAAGCACGGCCAAACAAGTCTACCCGCATGAGAGGTATTTAAGGGATTTTGCCTTTATGAAATTATTTGCGGCACGAGATATACAACAGGGCGACACTATCAGGGCGAGGGACATTGCCATATTGCGCCCCGGCAAGAAAAAGCACGGCCTTGACCCCGTATATTTAGAATTATTTGATAGATATGATATAAGGGCAAAAAGGTCGGCATCGTTTGAAGACCCTATTACCTGGGACCTGATATTGTAACGCTGCAATGGCAAGCGAATTCGATAAGATAATAAAAGAGACGCTAAGGGGCAGATGCATAAGGCAATTGCGGGTGCTGTCCGGACTAAGAAACTTACAAGAAAATGTATATAAGGAGGAGTTAGGCATGGCACTAACGTATGACATAGAAACAGATATTTTATATCGTCAGGGGCTTGAAAGAGGCATTGAAAAGGGACTTGCAAGGGGTATTGAAAGAGGCATTGAGAAGGGGCTTGAAAGGGGCATTGAGAAGGGGCTTGAAAGGGGCATAGAAGATGGCCGGACAGAGGGAAGGCTTCAGGGTTTAAAGCAGGGCTTGACAGAGGCGATAGAGCTGGCGGTTGAGTTGAAATTCGGCGTACAGAGCCTGACGTTAATCGAAGGCATTAAATCAATTAACGATGTGAATAAGCTTGAGCAGATAAAAGAGCTGGTTCGCCGCGCCAGCTCCATTGACGAGGTAATAACGGAATTAGGCAGTTAGCAGCGGCAGGCTACGGTTTGAACATTAGGTGAGACGAATACTTTTCAGAGGCGACGCTAAGCCATCCATCGGCACGGGCGACTTGATGTCGCTGTTGAACCTATCCCATTATTTTGAAAACGACGGCTGGCAGACGTTTTTCCTGATTCGCGGCTATGAGTCCGGCATAAGAATTATAGAAGGCAAGGGGGTCAAAAATGTAACTGTAATTCCCCCTGACTGCTCTTTACAAGAAGAACAACAGGTCATAGAAAATCTGATAATCCAAAAAGGCATTGACATCCTGTTTTTGGAAATCACAGAGAGAAAACTTACCGACTATACATTACCCTCCGGCGTGAAAAAGGTCTGCGTCAACTTTGACGGCATTATCCCTGACGGTATTGACATGGCGATAAACTGGGACATCGAGGGCGCCATCAACTTCAATAAAGAGCTGCACCCTAAGACAAGGTTCCTGCTGGGGCCGCAATATATAATACTGCCGTATAATTTCGACAGAGCCAGAATAGCCGCACGCACATATTACCCTAAGCCGCAAAATCTTCTGATTGCGATGGGAGGGGCAGATGAGCTAAACTTCACTTTAAAAGTCCTCGACGCAATTTTAGAAGATGAGCCTGTCATGAGGATTACCGTCATAACCGGCGCGGGTTATCTGTATAATAAAGAACTTGAGGCGGCCCTTTCTAAATCGAAAAACAGCCACACAGTAAAACAGAACGTACATAACATGTTTGAAGAGTACATGGGCTGCGACGTGGCCATAGGGGCGGGCGGGCTGACCTCTTACGAGTTGATTGCAACGGCAACCCCTGCAATTTTAATTGCCACATACGCTCATCAAATCTCGCGCTGCAAGTATTTCGATGAGCAAGGATGGGCTAAATATCTTGGGTTTAGAACATTCGAGAGTAAAGAACTTCGCTTTTACATGCAAAATCCACCGCAGGTTATAAAGACAAATATTTTTGACACAAGACAAATAGTGGAAAGCGTAAGCAGGCTGCTTAGATAACCCGCAACGCCATTAAGTCATTTGCTATACTGCTATTTCATCATAAGAAGGGGATATATCGGGGATTCCGGCCTTGGGCCAAGCGTCTGCCGCTGGCAGTCGGCTATGAGGTCAAGCTCTTCAAGGATTATCTGCCCAATCAGGGGTTCGCTGGCTGGAGGCCCGACAAGGCAGTCAGTATTCATAAAGCGCTTGCCTATCTTAATGGTCACAGTACCTGCCACATCAAGCTCATCCCTACGTTCATCGGCATAGTAGACAATTGCCTTGCGTAAAGTCTTAAGATTCAGTTCCTCTACAATATCCCGCGGCAGCATCAGCATCACAGCGCCTGTATCCACAATGGCCGTTGTCTTGTATTTCCTTATGCCGCTTTCAGGGATTCTGTTGTCCATATACAAATACCTGTCGCCAAAATTTTCTAACTCCACCTGTACCCTTATCTCGCCCATTTCACTATCCTCCACATGTGTATATTGTAGCCTTTTTAATTCAGAAATGTCCACTATTTGCCAAACGAGGCCGCATTGCGATATAATCGGATTGACATGCGGAAGGCAAAGAATGTTTGACTTATTGGCTATTGTAACCAGAAAGAAATATTGGCGGCTTCACAGCGTAATTATCGAGGCCATCCTGCGGTTTTACGGGATAAAGGTCGGCAGCGGGTTTTATATCGAAGGTACGCCAAGGTTAAAGATAGCAGGCAAGGCGTCAAACATATCCATAGGAAACAATGTCTCAATCTTCGGCAATATTGACATCAGAAACAGGGAAAATGGTAGTATTGTCATAGAGGACGACGTAAAAATAGACAACGATTGCAGATTTGTCGCGGCCAACGAAGCCGTATTGACAATAGGACGCGGGACAGGCATTGGTCCATATTGCATATTTAACTGCGGCGTTGATGTTACAGTTGGGCAGGACTGCCTGATAGCCCACGGAGTTCATGTGCAGTCGTCCGAACACAAGTTTGCAAAGGGTGAGCTGATAAGAAATCAAGGACATACATATGGTAAAATTGTCATCGGCAACGATGTTTGGCTTGCGGCAAACGTTACCGTGGCTAAGGGCGCGGAGATAGGCAGCGGGTGTGTGGTAGGGGCAAAGTCGCTAGTCAGAAAAGGCCGGTATGAAGAGAATTCTATAATAGTCGGCACACCGGCTAAGAAGATTTCAGAACGCGGTTCGATAAAGGATAGCGAGGCATTATGAAATATTGCAAGAAGTGCATATTACCGGACTCAAGGCCGGGCGTGGAGCTAAATGCCGATGGCGTGTGCAGCGCATGTATCGGCGCAGAGGAGAAACGCCAGACGATAGACTGGCAGGGGCGCAAGCGTACCCTTGTTGAGATATTTAATGCGCATGAGGCCGTCAATGGACAATACGACTGCATAGTCCCCGTAAGCGGCGGCAAAGACAGCACATGGCAGGCCTATACGTTGAAAAACACGTTTGGCTTAAAGCCGTTGGCGTTGACGTATAAATGCAAGTACAGGACGCCCTTAGGTCAGAAAAACCTTGACAACCTGATAAACATAGGCGTTGACCACATAGATTTCACGGTAAGCCCTGATGTAGAGAGAAAGTTTATGCTGAAAAGCCTGCAAAGAAACGGCTCGGTCTCATTAGTTGAGCATATGGCCATGTGGGCGATTACGTTAAAGATGGCCGTAAGGCTTGGCATTAAGCTTGTAGTATGGGGCGAAAACCCCGGGCTTGAGTATGGCGGGAATGAAAAAGAAAGGGGCAATCCATTCTTAAATCACGACTGGATAAGAAAATATGGCGTCACAAACGGGACGTTTGCCGCCGACTGGGCAGACGACGATTTAACGATGGATGAGCTGTATACGTTTACGCTGCCGACAGAACAGGAGCTTTCTGATGCCCGAATTAAGTCCATATTCCTGGGCTGGTATCTTAAATGGGACCCGCTTGAGGTGGCAGAGTTTTCCAGAACAATTGGATTTCAATGGGCTGATAAGCCAGTGTTTGGGTATTATCCCTATGCCGATTTGGATTGTGATTTCATTGTTATTCATCATTTTTTCAAGTGGTATAAGTTCGGCATTACAAGACTGTGGGACAATCTGGCAATAGAGATAAGAAACAACCGACTGAGTCGGGAAGAGGCCATAAGCTATATAAAAAATAACCCGGAGCCAATCCCTGCACTGCAAATAAAAAACCTCTGCGAATTTTTAGGCATAACTGAGCAGAGTTTTTGGCAGATAGCGGAGGCTCACAGGAATCTTAATATTTGGCGGCAGGAAAAAGACGGCAAATGGCATCTGCCTGCCCTGGTCGGGGAGTTTGGCTTCTGGCCGGACACTTACCCACAAGATTCAAAATGAACGCCGGGGGAGCTGCCGCATGAGATACGACTTTAAAGAAGACCCTCGCGTCTTTGGGGTGAAGGGTTTTGAAATAAAAGACTTTGGCAAGATTTATCTGCAAGACGGCGAGATGGTTTCATTCGTTACGGAAAGCGGCAGGGAGTGTGACTTCGCCGCAAAGGACTGGGGATTTTACGTAGGCCCGTCAGTAAACAGCAGGTTAAAAAATCAGGGTTTTAAAGTTGCCCTGGTCTTAAACGAACAGGGACAGCTATACGTCAACGCCGTAGAAATTGACAAAGTCGCCGAGTTTAAGAAATATCTCAAGACAAATCAAAACAACGTCATACTGTGTTGGCTTGATGAATGGTTGAGTGAGAAAAATGAATAGTAACTTTAATATATAACTCATAAATGCATGTAGGCCTTTCGGCGCGAACCAATAAATAAACTATGGAGGCACCACAAATGCAAAAAATATATATGGATGCATTGAATAAGCTGAAGAGCAATATGGATAAAACAGGAAACTCCAACTATGTCTCATATGCAAAAGTTGTAACGCTGGCCGTTATGAACATGAGATATGAAAAGATAGCCTTTAATAAAAAGTTGAATGACCATCCATATGTTTTAACGAAAAATATAATAGAAGACGCGCTTAACATGTTTAATGCTATGAGCGACTCATCTTTCATCGAATCCGGAAAAACGATCGAGAAGACGAAAAGCCGCGAGAAAGAACTGAAACATCAACTGCTGTTTAACGAGATGTGGAATAGATATAATCGTGAGGAATTTGAAGGCTATGTTGACCGATACGTTTACAGGATAAATATAAACAACCTGTCCGATTTGATAAAAGACAAGGACTGCATAGATTTAGGATGCGGCAACGGGGTGTTTTGTTTTGCCCTTTTGAAGTGCGGCGCTAAACATGCCGTCGGCATAGATTTTGGGGAAAACAGCATATTGTTCGCGCAAGAAGTAGCAAAGGAAAAGTCCCTTCAACAGCGGTCAAACTTTGTAACCACATCGGTGTACAATACTACGTTGGAGACAGACTCCTTTGACTTTGCTGTTCAGAACGGCGTGTTTCACCATCTGGACGATTATGAAAAGGCAATTGTGGAAGCAAAAAGGATACTGAGAACAGGTGGATGGTTCTGGTATTATACCGACGGAGAAGGCGGGATAAGTTATGACCTGTGGGATACCTCTGTGGAAATATTAAGAGATGTCCCCGGCGATTTTATTCAAAAAATTTTAGAGGCGATGAGCATAAGCCGAAATAAAATCGTTCACTTAACAGACGGGTTAAGTGCCACATACGCGCATACTTCATGGGATGCTATTACGTCGGTATTGTCAAAACATGGATTTGGCAATTTTAAGAGATTGACTGGTGGGTTTGATACTGACTTCGATTTGGATAAGATTCAGTCAGACCCCTACGGCAAAGAAAAATTCGGAGAGGGCGATTTAAGGATTCTTTGCCAGTTAGTGGAAAAATAAATGTGCGGGATAGCTGGATTTATAGGTATAAAAAGACCCGATTTTGAGGCGACGGCAACTCTCAAGCAAATGGTGCACGCGCTCGTCCACAGAGGGCCTGACGACATGGGCTATGAAATGCTGCCGTTTGGCGAAAAGGATGGCTATGCCGCCTTAGGCCACAGACGTTTAAAAATCATTGACCTGACAGAAAATGGCCATCAACCGATGGAACACTCAGAAAGCGCCGTTTGTATAATCTATAACGGCGAAGTATATAATTACATGGAACTCAAGGCAGAACTAATTGACGCCGGAGTATCATTCGTCTCCACGACCGACACAGAGGTTATACTAAACGCATATGAGAAGTGGGGGACTGCGTGTTTCAGCAGATTTAACGGCATGTGGGCACTGGCTATTGTAGATATGAACCGCGGGAAGATAATACTTAGCAGAGACCGCATGGGCGTAAAACCGCTCTATTACTATAAGACCGACGAGGATATAATCTTCGCATCGGAGATAAAGGCGCTGCTGCTGCACCCTAAGACAAAAAAAGAGCCAAATTTAGACAAGATATTCAGATACATAAGCGGCAGCTACCGATATGTTGACAATGACAATGCGTCATTTTTTAAGGATATCTGCCAAGTCCCCAAGGGGTCGTTTATCGAAATAGACCAAACGCTGGCAGCCAATATAACCACCTATTGGCAGCTCAATCCTAACCTCATCCAGCGCGATATAAAAGATGATGAGGCTATAGAACAATTCAGGGATTTATTTGTAGATTCCGTAAGGCTGCGCCTAAGAAGCGATGTGCCGGTAGGCGCTATGCTAAGCGGCGGCATGGACTCAACCTCGATAACCTGTACCGCGTATAAGCTGTTAAAACACCCGATTGTTACGTTTTCAGGCATAACTGGAGACCAAAAAGGGGTTTACGACGAAAGTGAATATATTGACAGCGTTATAAGAGAGATAAATGCGGATTATCATTATATTAAACCAGACCCGGCTGATATCTTTGACACTGTTGAGAAGATGCTGGCCTTTCACGACGAGCCGATATGCACGGTAACGTGGTACAGCCTGTATCTGATTGCAAAAAAGATAAAAGACTCAGGGATTACCGTCGTGCTCAACGGCCATGCCGGAGATGAGCTGCTTGCAGGGTACTGGGACCATTACCATTATCACTTCTACGACCTGTTTCAGGATGGCGAGATAGACGCTATGAATAACGAGATAGCGGCATGGAGGGACAATCACGGGCGTCCGGCTGACGAGGCAGGCAGGACAATTCGCTACATTGCCTCGATGAGAAAAGACAGGGCACTTGAGTCGTCGAAGTTTACAGATTATTCATATTTGCTGAACAAGGATATTGTTGAAGAGTATAAGACGGTTTTAATCCTGCCTGAGGAGTTTTCGGATGAGCTTTCCAGAAGGCTCTGTATGGAGTTATTTTATGAGACCGTACCGGCCACGCTGCGCCCTGAGGACAGGAACACGATGTCGCAGTCAATAGAGTCGCGGTCTCCTTTTTTGGACTACCGCCTGATAGAGTTTTGCTTTTCCCTGCCGGGCAGACTTAAAATCAGAGGGGGCTTGGGCAAATGGATTTTGAGAGAGGCCATGAAAGGGGTGCTTCCAGAGGATGTTAGGACAAGGAAAGACAAATCAGGCTTCATTGCCCCAGCAGACCAGTGGTTTCGCACTATCAACAGGATGCAAATGTATAACCTTCTGAACTCGGAATCGCTAAAGAAGAGGGGCATATTCGATATTGCAGAGTTAAATGCGATGTTTGACGAACACTTAGCCGGGCTGAAGAATCATCAGATGGTCTTATGGCAGATAATGAGCTTGGAGTTATGGTTTCGTAGGTTTTTCGATGACTGACGGCAGGGATAGGTCATACGATCAGTAAGCTCAATCAATGAGCTGTAGGGTGGCAGGACTATGGATGAGAAAAAAATTATTAAAATAGACATATTGATAGACAACCCAACTAGCTGGTTCTGGGATTACGCCAAACCCCTCGGGGAAATACTGGCAAAATATTCCGATAATATAGAGTATTACAAGAATATCAGGGACATTGAGACTGGTGAAATTCTTTTTTTGCTGAGTTGTGACAGGATAGTAAAAAAGACTGACCTGCAAAAACATCGGCATAATATCGTAATACATGGGAGCGACTTGCCGCAGGGCAAGGGG
Organism: Candidatus Magnetominusculus sp. LBB02; assembly: GCA_022321325.1. Lineage (GTDB taxonomy): Bacteria > Nitrospirota > Thermodesulfovibrionia > Thermodesulfovibrionales > Magnetobacteriaceae > Magnetominusculus > Magnetominusculus linsii. The sequence goes on from JAKOEO010000075.1 coordinate 8,356, forward strand.
TGGTCGCCTGTCAGCTGGCAGGTAGAATCCGGCGAAAATAACATCCCCATTACTCTTTTTGAGGCATCAGAAGGGCTGGACAGCGGCCACTGGTACATAAAAGATACCATTGAGCTTACCGGATACGAACTGATAGACGAAATACGGCAAAAGCAGGCAATAAAGACACTACAAATGATAGATAAATACCTTAGCAGCTACCCGGCAAAGGCAAACAAACAAGAGGGAAAAGAAACATTTTTCAATAAAAGGACATCTGAAAACCAGAAAATTGACCCCACCATTCCTCTGAGTTTGCAGTTCAATAAACTCAGAGTGTGTGACAATGAAAGATACCCCGCACATTTTGTTATTGACGGACATCAGTATATTTTAAAAATATATCGGGGATAAGCGGGTATCATATCCCTTCGTGAGCGTTTGTCTATACCAATTTGCATTAGACGCCGCATTGTGATATAATCAGCAGTTGCAGGGAGGAGATTAAATGAAAATTGCGTTTATAAATCCATCGTTAAGGCCGGAGTCTAAGAGGAGGCAGCTGCCCGTAGGGCTTGCCTATATAATGACTGCCGTTAAGAAGGCAGGATTTGAGTTCGACCTGTTTGATATGGATATCAACAATATGAGTATGTCTGAGCTTACAAAAATTATGGAAAACACTTCATACGATGTCTGTGCCTTCGGGTGTATTGTTACAGGGTTTAGATTTGCCAGAGAAATAGCTGAAATTGCGAAAAGGTCAAACCCAAATATAGTCATCATTGCCGGCAATTCGGTAGCAAGCTCCATTGCGGAGATACTCTTAAATAACACTAAGGTTGACATCGGCGTTATGGGCGAGGGCGATATTACAATAGTGGAGCTTTTAAGGGCCATCGAGGAAAAAAAGCCGTTGTCGGAAGTAAGCGGCATAGCCTTCAGAGAAAATGGAAAGATATGTTATACGCCGCCGCGGCCTTCGATACCAAATCTCGATGAGATTGGCTTTCCGGACTGGGACATGTTTGATCTAAAAAAGTACGACAAATATGCGGCGGTCAACACAAACGCCTCCATTGACAAGGCAGTCGCATATCCATTAAATGCCGCAAGGGGATGCACTCATAACTGCTCCTTTTGTTATCATGTCTTTAAAGGGCAAAGATACAGGAAGTACTCCGAGGAAGCCGCTATGAATGAGATCAGGAGGCTTCATAATAATTATAATTGTAACTTTATCTCATTCTGGGACGAGCTGACCTTCTCTACAATAAAAAGCGTAAAGAACATGGTTGATAAAATAAGCGCACTGGAGTTTAAAGTTCTGTGGGAGGCATCGTCCAGAGGGAACTTGTTTAAGAATGAACATATTGAGCTGATAAAGGAAATGAAAGAAGCGGGATGTGACAGCATAAGTTATTCGCTGGAAAACGCCTCGCCGGAGATACTGGCCGCGATGAACAAGAAGATGCGGGTTGAACAGTTCGTCGAGCAGTCTATGGCGCTATGGAAAGGCGGGGTAACGCCTCTGACGAGTGTGATATTTGGATACCCGCAGGAAACGCCGCAGACTATAGAGGCGACCATTAAGGTGTGTGAAGAGTGCAATATATTTCCAAGCGTTGGGTTCTTACTTCCTCTGCCAGGCACGTCAATATATGATTGGGCAAAAAACAACGGCCACATCACGGACGAGGTAAAATATCTTGAGAGAATAGGGGACAGGCAAGACTTTCATATTAATTTGACCACAATGTCAGACGCTGAATTAGTCGGCACAGTAACTGAAAAGCTGACCGCGTTAGCGGAGAAATTCGGCTTAAAACTCGACTCAGTATTTAAAACCGTAACTTACCAAAAGCCTAAGATTAAGAAAGACGCAGAGGTTTGACAGGCATTAAGCCGCCCATGAATACGGCTGTCATCCTTCACAGCATCGCAGACGCGCAATACTTAGCGGCCAATAAGTTACATGAAGGCTGTCTGATTTTCTCCACACATTCTGCCGCCCACGTATATCTCAAAGAATATTATGGAATTAGCTGCCAATGTATCAGCAAATACTTAACTGTAGAAGAGATGTGGGTCAATCGTGAGCTGATATCAGAGAGGACTCACAAGATATTAGACATATTAGACGCAGTAGTCTCGCCAGAAATCAATAAACGCTTTAATCTTAAGATGAGCTATTTCAATGCCCTATATTCATATGGCGGTAACCATCAGTATGGCGCATATCTACACTTTGTTACGGCAGTTGAAAGGATAATTGCACAGTATAATCTTACAAAATTGATTTTCTTTAATTACCGCTTTAATACGTTTTTAGATACCAAAACCGATATGAGATTCATATCTGATTATTTCTTTAAAGATATAGAGACTGAAATAATAGAAGCACCGCGCAGCGACCGTACTGTCCACAAATACCGGCATCTCATAACGATATTAAAAAGATTAATAAAGAATCCCCTGATTGTAAGAACAAAACTGAAAGATATGGCAAAAAGGCTCATCCGGCGAAGCCCGAACTCATCAAGGGCTTTATTGCTATATGATGAGCTGTACGAATTAGAATTCATCAGGAATGAACCGCTCAAATATAATATTATAAATTATTCAACTGAAAACAAACCTCGCGGTGTCGCTATGAAGCGCTTAGTAAATGAATTTGACATTAGTTATGAAAATGTTAATATTACCAATAATCAATTCGACCTGGCACTATTTAAAGACATCAGGGATGACTTCTCTAAAAACATAGCGTCATATATAAATTCCGTTTTGAATCTTCAGAAAATCAGAGAGAAACAGGAGATAGCGGCGGGCATATGGGGCGGGTCGCCGTGGTATAAAACGAAGGCCATAATTATTGAGTATTTAAGGTCGGAAGGGATACCGGTAATTGGAGCGCAGCACGGCTGCCAGTATGGTGAGGCAATAGACCCGTGGCATTATGAGTCTGACTGGAGCAGGTGCGATTATTTTATCAGCTATGGATTTGACCGCGGCGACTTAATGAAGATGTATCCTGAGATGGCTCCATTGCCGGAAATCCTGCCATACGGCAAAGTCAATTTTCCTTCGACAAACAAGAGGAAGAGACCGATAGATATATTATTTCCCATTACAAATACGGTTTCAATTCTTGAAGGAGGGATATTCAGAACCCCTGCCGACCTGTTAACAGAAAGGCAGACAGACATCCTCCGTTATCTGAATTCATTGAACGGCTTAAGTATTTACATAAAACCGCTTGTAAACTCAAACCATAATAATTTAGCCGTAATGCCGATTTTAAAGGGCTTAAAGAACCTGAAGATAGTATCGGATGTGATGTTAAGCGAATTTCTTGAACAATACCATCCCAGGGCGGTCGTGATTGAGATGGCGTCGCAGCCGCTGGTAGAGGTTATACATCTGGACACTGAGATATTTCTAATGAACAATCATGGAGCGCCATACGAAAAGGACTCTCTTGAGGAGCTAAAACGCCGCGTCCACTACTCAGAAAGCACTGAGGATACCATACAGTCAATATCGCTGTTCATAGAAGGCCGGCTTGAGAAAAGACGAGATAGCTCATTCAGCGGCCACCATGTTTACAGGCAGGGCACACGCGACAACATCATAAAATTCATAAATGCCATCCCGGCTAACAACCTCCCGTAAGGCCACCATATATAGAAACACCCAATATCGTCCATAACGCATTGTAATCAAACAATATTAAGCGGCTTAGTCCACGCACTGGAAACGCCGCGGCAACATCCGCGCTACCATAGTGAAAATACGGCCTGCCTACTGTTAAATAATAATCATCGAATTACCCAACAACTTTCAGCCTATAATTCTAAAAACATCTACTAACAGATAATATTACATGGTTACTACAGAGGCCAAAGACAACTCATATGGCCGCACGCTGTTTGAAATTCTTCTGTCCACAGTGCTATAATACCGTTTTGTAAATTTATGATTACACCAGCGAGGTTAAATTGACTGAAGCAATCCCGTTCAGGGGTCTTTTGTATGACCCTGAGAAGGTTTCAATGTATGACGTTACTGCCCCGCCTTATGACATTATCACAGGCGACATGCTCCAGAGGCTCTATGACCGCGGCCCATATAATATCGCCCGCGTTGACTGCGGCATGGAGACATCCGCCGATGGCGGCAGCCTTACTAAGTATCTTCTGGCCTCGGAATGTCTCAGGAAGTGGATAGAAGACGGCATTATTAAGTTTGAAGACAGGGCGGTGTATTATCTTTATGAAACCCAGTACATGTCTGATAATAAAATGAAGACAATGCGCGGCATTTTCGCCGCCGTTAAACTCTGTGCCCCAGGCAAGGGCGTCTTCCCGCACGAGATGACGCATTCCAAGCCAAAAGAGGACAGGTTCAATCTGCTTCGCATATGCAGGGCAAATACCAGCCCCATATTTTCCCTATACGACAACCCTGAGATGACTACGGCAGAGCTGCTTGGCGGCGTCCTTGCCACAAGGCCGTATATCGAATTCACAGACGATGACAAGATCGTCCATAAATGCTGGATTATCAACGACCCCATGCATATTGAGACAATCCAAAACGGTCTCAGAGGAAGGGATGTGTTCATTGCCGACGGCCACCACAGGTATGAAACCGCCCTTAAATATCAGAAGCTCATGCAGGAAGGTTCAGGCAACTCCGCCGCCGCATATAACTACGTATTGATGCTGCTTGTCAACATGGCAGAGCCGGGGATAACGATTAAACCGACGCACAGGCTGCTTTTAAAGCTCCCGCCACAGCCGCTTGACATACTAAAAGATGACTTTGACGTAACGCCGCTTGCACACGGCGCCGACATCATTGCCGCCATTTCTGGCAAGCCCCACACCTTTGGAATGCTCTTGCGAGGCGGCCAGTTTTACACGCTTGCCTACAAGGGGCAAAGGCCGTCGGGGGTCTTAGGGATAGACGTAATAATTTTGCATGAAATTATTTTCAAAAAGTTGTATAATGTCAGTGAATTCGGATATGAAATGGATGTGGCTAAGACAATTGCGAAAGTTGAGGACGAAAAGGGGGATTTGCGGTATGAAGCGGCCTTTTTCCTCAATCCGACGCGTGTTGAGGACATTGAGCTAGTGGCAAGGGAGGGGCTGCGAATGCCGCCTAAGTCAACGTATTTCTATCCAAAGATACCGACGGGCATTGTGATTAATTATTTCGATAAGTAGCTGTAGAACGTCAGGAGGCTTTGTCTCCGAACATTTATCAGAAGAGCAGTAATTGGAGGAGGAGTTAACATGGCTGTAAAAATAGGCGTTAATGGATTCGGAAGAATCGGAAGGAACTACTTCAGGGCGTGCATGGACTCAAAAGAGATTGAGATCGTGGCAATAAACGACATCACAGACGCAAAGACCCTTGCCCACTTGTTAAAATATGACTCGGTCGTCGGCAATCTCAACGCCGATGTATCGGCAAAAGACGACGCACTCATCGTAAACGGCAAGACCATTAAGATAACGGCGGAAAGAGACCCTGCAAACCTTCCATGGAAGGCAATGGGCGTAGAAATAGCCGTTGAGTCCACAGGGCTTTTCACAAAGAGAGACGCGGCCTCTAAGCACCTTACCGCAGGGGCAGGCTGGGTATTGATTTCAGCCCCGGCAACCGACGAAGACATAACGGTATGTATGGGCGTCAATAACGAGCTGCTTGACCCGGCAAAGCACAAGGTAATATCCAACGCCTCATGTACCACTAACTGCCTCTCGCCAATATCCAAGGTTATCCACAAGGAATTCGGCATAGTAAAGGGCTTGATGACCACCGTACACTCATACACCAACGACCAGAGGCTTCTGGATTTGGCACATAAAGACCTCAGAAGGGCAAGGGCAGCAGCGCTTTCCATCATCCCGTCAAGCACCGGCGCGGCAAAGGCAATCGGCCTCGTGCTTCCGGAGTTAAAGGGCAAGTTAGACGGTTTCTCGATGCGCGTACCGACCCCTAACGTATCAGTTGTTGACCTCACCGTAGAGCTTAGCAAAGAGGCCTCAGTGGCAGACATTAACAACGCGATTAAGGCGGCGGCAGAAGGCCCTATGAAGGGCGTCCTTCAGTACTGCGACGTACCTCTGGTATCGTCCGACTTTAAGGGCAACCCGCACTCATCCATCTTTGACCCTGCCCTGACAAAGGTAATAGGCAACATGGCAAAGGTAATCTCCTGGTATGATAACGAATGGGGTTACAGCTGCCGCTTAAAAGACCTGACGCTCTATGTAATAGCAAAGAGATAGGGGGAAGATTCGATGGGTCTTAACAAGATAGTCATGACAGACCTTGACCTCAAAGGCAAGCGCGTCTTTATGAGGGTGGACTTCAACGTCCCGTTTGACGACGCAGGCAATATATCTGACGATAACAGGATACGTATGGCGCTGCCTACGATACAGAAGGCCGTAGAGGGCGGGGCGCGGGTCATACTTGCCTCCCATCTTGGCAGGCCAAAGGGAAAGCCAAATCCAAAGTACAGCCTTGCCCCTGTGGCAAAGAGGCTTGAAGAGCTGCTTGGCAAGAAGGTGGTCTTTACCTCTGACTGCATAGGGCCTGATGTGGAGAAGGCCGTAGGCGCAATGAAAGACGGCGATGTGCTGCTCCTTGAAAACGTAAGATTTTACGCTGAGGAGGAGA
>JAKOEO010000076.1 GCA_022321325.1 Candidatus Magnetominusculus sp. LBB02
CAAAGGCTGAAGGGCCAATACTGGAAAGAAAGGCCGCAGAGAAAGCAGAAAAAGCCGCCACCGACGCCGAGAAAGCAACTGTCAACCCAGAGAAAAAAGTGACTGAAGAGGCTGCAAAGACAGAAAAAGAAATTGGCAAATGGTACGATGAAGCTGAGAACTATAAATGGGATCCAAGTTCTGTAGAAAGAAAAAAGGCAAATATAGTGGATACTGGAAAGATAAGCGCTGATGAGGTAAAGAAAACGAACCAAGTGGCTGAACAGGCAGCTAAGGAGCACGCTGAAAGGGCTTTAGAAAAGGCAAAAAAAGAGGCTGCAAAAGAAGGTCGGCAGTTGACAAAAGAGGAACTTGATCTCTCGCATTATGAAAAACCGGCGACAAAAATCAATGCCTACAAGACAGAGGCATCACAGTGGGATATAGAACATTCGATAGAGGGTCATGCTGAAGATGAAGTTAAGAAAAAAATTGCTGACGAACGGGCGAAATACGAGAGAGTAAGTCCTAAGTATGCAACACCAGAGGCAGACAGAGGCAACATGCCCCTGAAAAAAGAGGATTATCAAAATATAGAAAAGTATCGTAAACAGGCGGTTGACGCAGGAACTCTTGAGTTTCCCCATAAAGTAGATGGTGAGTTGGCAAAAGTTAAGTATATGGTTAAACAAGACGATGGTGTTATATGTATACGATATAGAGTTGACCCTATTAACGGGAAGATGACTTTTGAGACAATGTGGAAAGAGCAATATAAAAACCGATAGCATCTCAAATAAAGGAGGTTATTAATGAAAGAGAACAAAAGTATATTCTAATGTTGCTTTATTTTTGTATAATAAATCAGACTACAAAAAGGAGGATGACGACGATGTGGAATAAAAAGGGTATGGACACATTTTGGATTCATAGCGATACATGGTCACTTCAGCCAATTGGAAACTTTGCTATTGGGGAAACTTTTTTCAGCGTTTTGAATTTTCGAAACACAGAGATAGAATCTGTTAAAAGCACGACAAAGTCCCTTAAGAGAGTTGATATTGATCTTTATGAGGGGGTAGGCAGGATATTTGACATATCCAAGGGGGATTACCCGGCATTGTTATTTGACTGTGGAATATACGCCTACCGTCGGGATGCTTCACTCCTCAAGGGAATCGAAAGCGGCTCGTTTGTTAAGATGCGATTTTACATGGAGTTAGATGACGACTATCATCGTGGTTATACTATAAATGGTGAGCCTCTTGTTAAGGCAATCCCTGAGATGCTATACGACTGGCAAGTAAAAGAGATATTGGTATTGGATGAGTATGATGAGTACTTTACAGACCTGCCGGTGGCTTATCAATCTAACGGTGGGAAAGAATATAAGAGCATCAGGCAAACCTGCGCATCTAAGGACTGCGGAGGCGATACAGAATACGTTTTGGTCTGTCAGATGTTGTGACATGTCAAGACATCACCGTCCGCTAAGCGCGTCGGGGGAGGATGACGATGACTTTTAATAAGAAGGTGAAAGACATTTTTTGGATTTCTTGCAATGGATGGTCATCAGCGGAATATGGAGATTATGTTGTTGGGGAAACGTTTCCCGAAGAGTTAGCTTTCTTTCCTACTGAAATTGAGCCATCTGAAAGCACGGTTAAGTCGCTCAAGAGAGTTGATATTAATGTTTATGAGGGTGTGGGAAGATTATTTGACCTAACCGAAGAGAACGGCCCATCCATGTTATTTGACTGTGGGATATATGCCTATGCGTCAGATGATACAGATCAATATCTGATATTTCCAGAGGGAATAGAAAGCGGCTCGTATGTGAAAATGCGATTTACTCTTGAATTCGATGAGGGCTTCTGTGGTCTGCAAATGAATGGTGAACCTATTCATAAGCTTATCCCAGAGATAGAATACGACTGGATAATTAAAGATATATTGGTATTGGTCGAGGATGATAAATACTTTACAGACCTGCCCGTGGCTTATACATCTTCCACAGGAAAGATATATAAGAGAATCAGACACACCATCGGACGTAACGACTGCGGAGGGAACGCACAATACGTTTTTGTCTGTCAGATGTTGTGACCCATTTAGAAATTACCATCCACTTCAGATATCGCAGGAGACGACGATGACTTTTGATAAGAAGGCTATAAACATCTTTGGGATTAATTGCGGTGGGATGTCACTTATGGAATATGGTGACTACAATGTTGGAGATACTTTTTCCAGCGCGTTAACTTTTATTGATATAGAAATAGAGGCGTCTGAAAGCGCAACTAAGCTATTTAAGAAAGTTAACATTAATACTTATGAGGGAGTAGGCCGGATATCCATCATAGAAAACTTTGGTGACTATCCAACACTGCTATTTGATTGCGGAATATACGCATTCTCGCTTCATAGTAGACTTCCCAAGGGAATTGAAAGCGGCTCGTATGTGAAGATGCGATTTTATCTTGTGTTTGATGAGCGTTATTTTGGGACGCTGACCATGAATGGTGAATTTCTTCATAAACTTATCCCAGAGATGCTATATGACTGGAGAGTGAAAGATTTATTGATAAAGGAGGAAGCAGGAAAGAAAACATATGCCAACCTTCCCGTTGCTTATACCTCTTCAAAAGGTGAAATATACAAACGCATCAGAGAAACCGATGCCGGTGAAGAAGGCGATGGTGAAAATGCCAGTTATATTTTGATATGTGAGATGATATGACATGTCAAGGCATAACCGGCCACTGAGCGCGTCGGAGGAGGAACAAGATGACATTCAATAAGAAAGCAAAGGACATCTTTTGGATTACTGAGACTGCATATACACTTGATGAGCATGGTGATTACGATGTTGGAGAAACATTTGCAGCGGTGTTAACTCTTTTTCATACTGAAATTGAGCCGTCTGAAAGTGCGGTCAAGTCACTCAACAGAATTGACGTAAACCTGTATGAAGGGGTAGGCAGGGTGTTTGACATATCCAAAGACAATGGACCAGCCTTGTTATTTGACTGTGGGCTATATGCCTATGAGTCAGAGGATACACGTCAATACTTTACATTTCCCGAGGGAATAGAGAGCGGCTCGTATGTGAAAATGCGATTCACTCTGAAATTCGTTGAGGGATATGATGGTGGTTTACGGATGAATGGTGAACCTATCTCTAAGTTATACCAGACCTGCAATATGACTGGATAATTAAAGATATCTTGGTACTGGTCGAGGATGAGAAGTACTTTAAAGACCTGCCGGTGGCTTATACCTCTTCCACAGGAAAGATATATAAAAGAATCAAGGAAACCCGAGCACATGAAGACTGCGGAGGTGAGGCGGAATATGTTTTTATCTGTCAGATGTTGTGATACTAACTAAATCAAAGGAGGACGATAACAATGGCAAACGTAGCGATGTCAGACGGTTACTGTGAGGCGCTTGCGTATATGATTGTTACTCAGGCTCAAGCGCTAAAGGACAAGAACAAGTCTGGGGCGTTTATCTCGTTGTTCCTGCAAAGTATATTCAAACAATTCGGTGAGCCGGGCCTCAAACGTGTTATAGAGGCAATGAAAAAAGAGCTGGCAATGTCCCCCAAACCTAAGGCCGCTTCTAAATCCCAATTCCTGCATGGTATTAGAACGAAGCTGTTAAAGAGAAAACAGCAGACCATATCTGCCTCATCATCTTAGATTTCCTGCCACCGACACAGGGGTGTTTATAATCCCAGATTGTCAATTAGCTCTTCCCCCAAAATGGACAATCTGGGTTAAACTGAGACACTGCCTACATATGCCTTCCACATGCAGAGCCGGACGCCCATGCCCAGTGAAGATTATAGCCGCCAAGCTGGCCGGTTACGTCAATAACCTCGCCGGTGAAATATAGCCTCCTGACCTTTTTGGCCTCCATTGTCTTTGACGACAGCTCGCCAGCGTCAACGCCGCCCGTCACAGCCTCGGCGCGCTTATAGCCCTCGGTCTTTTCAGGAAATATCTGCCAGTTATGCAGCCTTGCGGCAATTTCTCTTAACTCCTTTTCATTAAACTGGTTGACAGGTCTGACGTAGGAGTAGACCTCACACCATGTACGGGCAAAATTCTTTGGAAACGCCTCTGACAATATCGCAGAAAGCGCTGCCTTATGCCTCCGCCTGCTTTGGAGAAACTCATAGGCCGCTGCCCCGGCAAAAAGATCAATTGAAATGCTATCCCCAGGCCGCCAGTACGATGAGACCTGAAGTATTGGCGGGCCGCTTAGCCCGCGCCGCGTAAATAACACGCCGCCCTGAAAATATTTCTTATTGCAGCTTACCGCCGCCTCTATGGAGATACCGGCAAGCCCCGCAAAATTTGTAGAGTCCTCTGCGCTAAACACAAGCGGCACAAGGGCTGGGCGCGTGGGAATGACATTAAGGCCAAACTGCGCCGCAACTCTATAGCCAAACGGTGTGGCGCCAAGCTGTGGGTAAGAGATGCCGCCGGTTGCTATGCAAAGTGAGACGCTATGATAAATGCCGCTGTCTGTAACTATCACAAAGACATCGCCGCGCTTCGATATGTCGTGAATCTTAGCGTTATATATAATGCGCACATTGTTGTCCTCACAAAGCTGCCTGACCATCGCAATAATCTGCCCTGAGCTGCCTTTGCAAAACAACTGGCCATGTTCTTTTTCGTAATAGCTGACGCCGTAGCTCTCCGCTATTTGAATAAAGTCATGCGGGGTGAAACTGGAAAGGGCGGAGAGGCAAAAGCGCGGGTTTTGAGATATATAATTATCAGCTGTAACGTGGAGATTTGTGAAGTTACATCTGCCGCCTCCTGAGACCCGAATTTTATTTCCAAAGGTGGCAGTACGCTCCAGAACTATTACATCTCTTCCGCGCCGCCCGGCCTCTGCCGCCGCGAAAAGCCCTGACGCCCCGGCACCGACTACGACTGCGTCTTTAGTGATTATCATAGGCAGCGTTAATCAATAATCATGTCCAGGCTAAGAGGCGTTCCTTTTCCTATTGCCGTCTTTGCCCTTTTGCCTATGATAATATTCAAATAGCGGGGATGAGCGCCGAGGCCCGGCCTTATTGACTTGACATTGTCCTCTGTAAACAGCTCATGCGCCTGTATGTCCTTGACGACAAACAGGGAACGGGCGTGCTGCCGGCTTTTATCAACCCGCTCTGAGATAGTGTAATCTGCGCTGCCAAGGGCTGCCTCAACCTCTCTGACTGCCCTGACCATTGCGGCAAACTCCGCAGGGTCAAGCGAAAAGGCCGCATCCGGCCCGCCAAGCGCCTTATCCAGTATAAAATGTTTCTCTATGATTGAAGCCCCAAGGGCCGTCGCGGCGCAAGCTGCGGTAATTCCCGTCGTATGGTCAGAAAGCCCCGCCACTACGCCAAAGCGGGCGGCCAGGGCAGGCATTGCCTGCAAGTTCAGCTCCTCAAACGGCGTTGGATATACGGAGGCGCATTTCAGGAGCGCTATTTCATTGTTGCCGGTTTCTCTTATTGCCGCTATTGCCTCCTCTACGTCAGGCAGCAGCGCTATGCCGGTTGACAGGATTATTGGCTTTCCTTTTGAGGCGGCATATTGAATCAGGGGGATGTCGGTTATTTCAAACGATGCGATTTTGTATGCGGGGGCGGCCATCTCTTCAAGATAGTCCACCGCTGTCTTGTCAAACGGCGAGGAGAAACATATGAGGCCGCGCCTTTTGGCCTCTTGTTTAAGGCGCGGGTACCAGTCCCACGGCGTTGCGGCCTCTGTGTAGAGTTGATAGAGCGTCCTGCCGTCCCAAATAGTGCCCTGATTGATTTGAAAGCAGTCTTGGGCAGAGTCAATAGTTATCGTGTCGGGGCGGTAGGTCTGAAGTTTGACGGCGTCAGCACCGGCCTTGCCCATCGCTTCAATCGTATCGAGGGCAATTTGGAAGTCCTGCCTGTGGTTGGCCGAGAGTTCGGCAATTATAAAGACCGGCTCACCTGGGCCGACCCTACGATTATCTATTGTTATTACGGGCATGTTAATCCAAAATATTCAGACATACTATCAATTGTCATCTCTGCGGCATAGCCCTTTCCCGAAGGCGCAGGCTTAGGCGCAGCATCCCCGCGCGTTATCTGGACGCTTTTCATGCCCAGGGCATTTGGGGCAAGGAAATCCTTTGACGGGTCATCACCCACATAGACACTGTCCGCTGCGGGCACACCAAGGATCTTAAGCGCCATATTAAACGGCACATGAGAGGGCTTCCAGTACACTGCCCCAATGGCGTCCGTATATATAATTACATCGAAAAGGTGTGCTATCCCAAGGGCTGATAGCTTGTTTTGCTGGACAACTGCCATGCCGTCGGTTATCAGGCCGGTCTTTACGCCGGTGACGCGCAAGTGCTCAAGCACGGGGATGACATCCCGATAGGCGGCAATGTCCGGTCTTTGTGTACGGTAGATATATATGAGATACGCGACCATCTCCTTATCAGAAATTTCTAATAACTCAAGCAGTTTATCAAACACCCGCCCGCGTCCCGATGTCTTGAGTATGTTCATTGCCTTATCAAAGATTGCATCATGTTTGACGCTGCAATGACCGGCTAAAAAGCGCGCAACAGCCCCAAAGCCGCTCTCTACAAAGTCCATTTCCCTGTAGAGCGTGTCGTCAAGGTCAAACAACGCCGCCTTTGTCACTTTATCTCTTTCCCATCCAGATACATCTCATCAGTGTATCTAAGCATGTAGAGGCCGTCTTTGAATTGTCCAATCACCGGCTCTAATTTTTCGCCCTTTAAGAGTTTGATCAGAAAGCGGGGCGTATCTGCCCCCGCCGCAATCCCAAGTGAGGAGCCGCCGCCATAGCGCGGGTTTACCTCGATGAGATTAACCGTGCAGTTATCGAGGAAACACTGAATCGTATTATGCCCGATAAGCCCCAGCTTCTCAGAAAGACTTTTCGCCGCCTCTATGAGCATGGGGTTATTCAGCGTCTTTCCAATAAAGGACTCACCGCCAAAGACCCCAATCCTCTGACGCGGGACGACAGATATAACCTGCCCCTGGAAATCGGCAAACACATCTATCGTATATTCCTCAGCCCGCACATACTCCGCAACGATAGCCTGTGGTTCTAATCTTAGCAGGTGAATCAGAATGTCTTCGTTATCAACGCGCGCAGCCTTAGCGCCGCCTTTTCCAAAGCGCGGTTTTATAAAAACAGGATAGCTTATATCCTTTAAGGCCACGCCATCAGCAGAGATGTTGTAACATCGCGGCACTCCAAATCCATGAGCCAGACAAAACTCTATAAATCGTAGTTTATCCTGACAGACGGCAATCGTCTCAGGCGGCGCAACCATTATGTTTGTCCCAACAGCCTGAAAACGTTCCCTTGCGGCTGCAAATATCGGGATTTCTTCGTCTCTTGTCGGCACTATCAGCGTTATCTTATGAGACTTACAAATATCAGTCAGCGCGGTAATGAACTGCGGGTCACTGTCAGGAGGGATGAGGAAATGGCCGTCTGCCGTATAAAGGGCGGCAGATAGAGGATTTATGTCGGCAGCATAGACCTTCCCGCCGTCCTCATGTTCTTTTTTCAGGGCGTCTTTAAAACATTTGACAAGGGTTACTTTTCTTGATGCGCTTGTAATCAAAATGTTCATAGAGAGGGTCTCCTTGTCTGCCGTTCGTATTCGATTATATGTCTTATGCCGTCAGTTAGGGTTGTCGGCGGCTGCCACTGGGTAAGATTTCTGAGCAGGGCAATGTCTGCCGTGCTGTTTTCATAGTCTTCCGTCCTGCCGCGGTCAGTAATCTCTACGTCAATAAACGAGGACAGGGCGGCTATGACATCAGAGACGCTCCGGCTTTGGCCGCTGCCGAGATTAACAACGCCGGCGGCAGTCTGTGTGGCGGCAAGCCTGTACAAACCCTCGGCCACATCGCGGGCATAGATATAATCAAAGCGGTTATCTCTGTTATAGACATCAAGCGTCTGGCCGTTTATGGCAGCCCTTATCCATCGGGAAATAACGTCTTTTGAGCCTTTGCCATAGACGCGGTATATCCTTGCCGAGATTGTGCGAAGCTCAGGCCTAAGATATTCCTTAATAAATTCCAGCTCTTTCTCAGTATAATATTTTGACGCGCCGGTGATGTTGCGAGGATTAACCGGGGCGTCTTCGCGTAGATATACCGGTTCAGGCCAAAGTGAGTCGGACAGATAGAGCGCTGTGGAATATATCAGATACGACGAGGCAAAGACAAAGGCACGCAGGCTTTTAATCCGCCCTGCCGCCTCTGCCATACGGTGGCTTAGCAGCGTGTTATCTTTGTAGTTGACGCCCCAGAACTCAGGCGATTCCTTTGAACGCTCAAACGCTGCCGCAAGGTGAAAGAAAACCTCCGGCTGAAAGCCGTCTATCTCATTGAGGGCGTCTGATGAGAGGTCTTTGACGATATGGGTTATCCCCGCCGGGTTGAAGTTATCAGGCAGCGGGTTTATATCTAACGACATAACAGCGGCCCCTGAGTCAGCGAGAATTCTCAGTAGTTCCCTGCCTATGACGCCGGCCCCGCCGGTAACGACACAGCGTATGCCTTCGGGTTGAAGTTTTACACTCATAATATTGCCGTCATTGCCTCAATTATCCTGTTGCGGCCATAGCCGTCCACAAGCCTTTGTGCAAGTTTTGACATTGCCATTCGCAATTTCTCATTATATAATAATTTTAACAGATTCCCTCTGATTTCGTCTTCTGTTGCGGTCTTAAACCATCCCGTATCAATAAATAGTCCCCGGCTGTTCAGACCGGCAACGAGGTAGTCCTCAATTGGGGCAACCCTGCCTACCACAGAGGGCACGCCCATGAAGGCAAGTTCCCACACCGTTGTCCCCCCTGATGTGATGGCAACATCATGGGCTGCCATGACGGCTGCCATGTCTGTAACATTTTGAAGGATAGTTAGCGGACTTTCTGTCCTGACCGTTTTTATTATATCAATATTTAGATTACCGGCGCCCACAATCACGGTAATATTAATATCTGTGATATCTTTAATAGACGACAAGACCTTTAAAGTGAAATTTTCCCTGTCAACTCCGCCCAGTGTTATCAGGACATTGAGGCGCCTTTCTGTTATTAGCTTTTCAACGCCGCGATATGTAATAAACTCACGGCGCAGAATAATATAGTCTGGCCCAAGCAGGAGTTTTGTCTCAGGATTGGCGTTATATTTAAGGCTATGGGCGTGAATGTTCTGGTTTAGAATGATTGAGGCGTGGTAGAAGTCAAGGGCTGCCATGTCGTCAATGATGATGAGTTTATAGCCGGCGTCGTACATGGCCTTGTGAAACCGGCTGTCGAAGTTGACGCCGTCGGCAACTGCCCATGCACATGGCGGGTGAAAGATGTCTGATTTATTTTTCAGCGGGAAGACTGTAAAACCCTCTTCCGGGGCGGCAAGGCGGGCAAGAAGCCCCGCGGCCTCGCAGTAGGTAGCAAAGCCGACGCGTTTGCCTCCGTCTCTAAGGGCCTGTCCAAGTGCGAGGCAGCGCATCAAATGACCGGTGCCAATTTCGGGATACGCATCTGCCCTGATTATTACGTCCATGTAACACCTCGCTGCAATGTGCGTATTCTTAATAAAGTCATTATAACATTAGCGGCGGCGGCAGATGTGGCTAATGCGCCAAAAAGACAAGCAGCCGTAAAATTTCTTTCCATATTCTGACGAAATTGTCTAAGGCATTTACGTATGTCATGCCGTTAAAATAAAGTTGCAGCCCTAACGACAGTATTATGACGATAAAAAGTAAGAGTTTCTCTTTCTCGCCCACTATTGTGTTTCCCTTATGTTTTTATAAATCGCCACGGGCCCCTCCGCCGTTGCGACCTCTGCAACCTTAAGCGGCCTGTATCCTGAGAGGGGATTTATAAACGTGTACACAAGCGGCCATTTTGTATTGCGTACATATCTGTCTTCAAATCCAAGCAGTACGGAGTGCACGTCGTTATTAAGCATACCGGAAATCTGCAAATATACAAGACCGCCAGCAAAATATGGAATGGCTATTATGGGAATGCCGCTTTCAAACTTCTGGCGTTTTGCAATCTCAACAGAGGCTGGATATGCCTTCAGATAGTATGAAGCCAGCAGTGTTTTGTTATTTTCACGATTGAAGTAATCTTTTCGTATAAACAGAACTGTTTTTGATGTCTGGTTGATTAATGTGTAGTCAGGATTTGTGGCGATATCCTCAATTGGGATTTTCTTTTTTAGATATAGGGTGTCCTCCTGGGCACTGAAGTGGTAGAGGAAGGCGTCGGGGACATCGGGGGCGTCTTGTTCCATTAAGTTCCAGACCCTGTTCTGGAGGTTTGATCCATACACCGGCGACAGCCAGAGGACTGAGCGGTAGATGGCCGCATAGCAGTAAAGCGGGTGTGAATTGTCTTTTGTGAGGTAGTCGAGGGCGTCCCAGGCCGTTGCCAGAGAGGGTAAATCCCATCGCGCCTTTGACAGATATTTATAGGGCGACCGTAGAGTACCGTTAATATAATCTGCCGCCGCCTCGTCAACATCAAAAACTGGGCAGATAGAGTTAGACAAATGAATGACGGCAAGCATGGAAAGCCCAATGGCCGATGCCTTTAATGTCAGGAGTTTATACCTGTTGTCATGGAAAAGTGTGAGCGCCTTGCCGAATGCTAAAAATCCCAGACCTACGGCAAATAGCGAATATCTGGGGACGAAGTCAAAGTCATCATATGGGATAGCAAACAACATCAGTATGCCAATGATGCCCTGAAGCCAAAAGAATAAAACAGTGAACTGACGCGCTCTAAAGGACTTCCACATGCAGTATATCCACGAAGGAAAGGCGGCGCCCCAGTATAATATGCCATATCCGCCGTGCAAAGAACCAAGCCCGATATCGTTAACGAATAGAAGTTTTGCTTTTAACAGCAGGTCTTTAAAAAAGGCGGCGCCTACACCGCCGGAAATAGTAAGAATGCCGGTGCTGTTGATATGTGCGCCAAGTGGATAGAGAGGGCTGCCGAATAGGATAAAATTACGCACATACCAGTATGATGACAATAGGATGCACAGAAATAAGTACAAAGATAAGCGTCTGGCATTAAGATAAGCAGTCTTAGGACGAAGGAAGATAAATAGCTGAAGGGCAAGGCCCAGAATAATCATATTAAATTTCATGCCGGACATGAGGCCGACAGCGGCCCCGGCAAGGTAGAGATAGCGGATGTCTCCACTGCGGGCATATTTTAAAGCCCCGAAAAGCCCGGCCAGATAGCAGGTGTTTGTAATAATATCAACATAGGTAGTTCCAGACTGAGCTAAGACGACGGGGGCAAAAAGAAAAAGGGTTGATGAGAAAAACGCAGTCCTGCGATTAAGGCCAAGCTCCCGTCCTAAGGCGTAGATAACGGCAACGGCATAGATTGCGGCGGCAAACTGCACCATATCCACAGAGCGTTGGCTGTGCTGAAAAATTGCGGCCCACAGAAACAGCAGTTCGGCGTTAAATGGGAATAAAAATGGGTACATCGTAGCGCCTTCGTTAATATTAAGAGTTACGAGTTTATGTTGCAGAATGCTTTCGTAGATAGGGGGCAGGTGATAGAATAGGTCATCAATGCCGCGTGGCGGCAGAAAGCGAAGGGCGGCTGCCATCCATATAAAGACGAATAGGGCGACGATGAAAATTCCTGCGTTTTCCCAACGCATAATTTCTTTAACGGCGCTGATGGCGTTTTTGAAATCGGCCCTTGCGTCAGGAATGTTGTCTCTGTACCGCCGGAATGTTAGTATGAGTAGTATGGTGGAAATCAGGAGATTTAAGGCAATTAAGTAACCCGGATATAATTGGTTTGCGATACCGAGGGATAGTTCGGTTAGCGCCACCTGTGCGTAGAACAGCATACCGGTGAATACGACATTGGAGCTGCCGCTGCCGATACCTAATCCCCTTAGAAAAAGGAAGAGGGAAAGGAGCATATAAAGGCTAAGAGCAGCCACAGTCAAGCATCGTAGTAGTTAAATCATTCATTTTCATGTGTGATGATACCATTCCTTAATGTTTCAAACCAAGCCCCTGCATGAGTGGCGACGCTGGATAAGGTTGAGCAGGTACAAAGTAACATGTTTCAATCCACGCCCCTGAATCATATGCGGCGCTTAAAGAGCTGCATTACCCCGACAAAGAGATTGCCGATATGGACGCAGGCCAGGCGCGGGATATTATTGATAAGCAGATCCCGTCCAAGACACCGGAGCCGGTTAGTGAAACCGTTGACTGGAATACATCCAAACCTGATCAAGCGGGGGCACCTTCCGATTGGCCGACTTTAGAGCAGCAGCTGAAGGCCCTGGGTTATTCAAATGAAGAAATGGACATGATGACTAAAGCCGAAGCAAGTTCTATTGTGGATTCTGTTGTTGGAGCGCATGAACAGCCCACAGGGGAGGAACTACAGAAGCCTGACATACAGAAGCAGCTTGAGGCGTTGGGGGTGAAGAGTGAGCCGGAGGAAGGGGATTTTGTTAAAGCCAGCGATGGGACGCCAAACTTCGGGGTTGTCGTTGAAGGCAAGGATTCAATCCCTATCAGATTACAAGTAGGGAATAATGAGTATGGTAAGGTTAAAATTGATAATAAACACGGCCAGGACATAAAGGACGCAGGCTATAAGGATGTAGAATCCTTTATTGAGGATGTTGCAAAAAATTATAACGAAATATGGGACCAACCGAATGGCCGTTTAATGTTAGTCAAGAGAAATGGAGACGCTAAAGTATCTGTAATTGAATTAAGGGAAAAGAAAGGGGAACCTTTTTATGGTGTAACATCTGCGTTTATATCCGATCCTGGTTACCCGTCAAGAGGTGGTAGAAAGCTGCGTCTTGGAGAGGAGCGAACCCTCTCGGCCAGCCCTGAGCAGTTGACCCCACTTACCAACACCGCCCCAAGTGAAGCTCAGGTGGACGATGCTTGGCGCACGGGCAAGAGCAACTCTTCTGGTTATAGTTTAACACGGCCTGACGAGGCTGTCAAGGAAAATCAGAAGCCGACCATCGAGGAGCAGCTAAAGGCCATTGGAATTGAAAACCCGCTCAAGAACCAGTCGGGCGCGGTGGATGTTGATAAACTTGCCGACACCGCCGACGTGGACATGGAAAAGCTCAAGGAACAGATAAAGCCGCATCTCGATGAGATTGTGGCCGCCGGTAAGGAAATTAAAAGCATATTCGCCCCGGCCAGCATGTCTGAAGAGGCTGCACTTGTTGCCGGAAGCCTAAGAGAACGCAACGCCCTTATGGACAGGAAAAAAGACATCGCCGTTGCAAAATCAAAAGAAATCAGCGCGTTTTTCGACAGCCAGCCTAAAGAAGCCAACTATCAATTCATAGACGATATGGAACTTGGCAAGAAACAGGCCAACCCGCAGCTTCAAGAGATTGCCGACATATTTAGAAAAGCCCTTGACGACCGGTTTGAAAAGGTCAATAAACTCGACCCGAACGCGCAGATCAGCTATAGCGAGTGTCAAAATAGAATTCCGAAAGAGGTTGTTTTTATGACTTGAGCGGGATTGTTTGTGAGGTCAAGAATCGCCTCATCAAGGCGTGCAATGAGCGTTTCAACATTACGGCAATGGAGGTTCTTAAACCAACGTTGTTTCATTAGTAACCAGATATTTTCGATCGGGTTAAAGTCAGGCGAGTAAGGCGGAAGATATACAGGTTCAAAGAAGTGCCAATTCAAAGACTTCTTTTTATGCCATGTGGCATTATCAACAATAATCACATTGCGTTTTCGCTGAGGTGTAATACACTTGTCTGCTTCGTCAAGGAACAATTGAAACATATCAGAATCAACGTTTGATGCCTCTATCGCAAAAAACTCACCTATACGTGGGCACACCGTGCCAATAAGGTTCATACGGATATGGTCGCCATTATGAACAACTCTGCTTTTCGAGCCTTTCTTATCCCAACGTCTACGAGGTTTCGACTCACCTTCAAAACCCGATTCGTCTGCGTACCATATGTCAACATCAGTATCTTCACAAAGCTGTTTGAGCTTCAGCCGGAACTTGTCTCTTTGCTCCTCGTTTTGACGATCTGGCCACGGTTGCGGCACCTTTAATGCGAAACCTTCCTCATGAAAAAAACGTAAGACTGTCTTATAAGAACATTCAAGTTGGTATGCTTCGGTAATGTACCCATGAAAAGCCTTGGCAGTCCAAAAGGTACGCCCAGTCTGCTCAGGCTCTTCTATTAATTTTACCAATTCTTGAGCCTGTTCTTTTTTTATCTTTTTCGGTCTGCCAGGACGTTTACGTGCTATTAACCCGTCTACTCCCCTTTTATTGAATGCATTTATCCACTTTTGTATACTTCTGGGTGTGACTGAAAGCGCTTCGTAAATCTGTTCTCGTGGTATGCCTGTTATCAGCATCTGAATCGCGGTACACCTTAGAGACGTTTCATATGTCCCTAAACGAGCAGTTGTCTTAAGCTCATGTATTGACGCATTTTCTGGATTCGGCTCTAATAATGATACTGGCATCAATACTTATTATGCACATACTCTTCTAAAAAATCTAGATGTAAGAATTCTTACTTTCTTACTTTCTTACATCTATGACAATGCGAACATATTTTTGTCACTCGCTATATATGAAAAACTTCTTTCCACATTTGTATAAAGACCCTGAGAAGGCGGCCAAGATAATAGACGAATTTATGGCCAAAGGACGGCTGGAGGGCGGTAAATCATTCTTCATGCCGCGTAAGATACCCACATTGGCGACTCATTCTGACATGTCATATACTGATACTATATCTGTTTCAATCCACGCCCCTGTGTGAGGGGCGACCATAGACATAGTCACTAATACCAAGTAGCAATCATACAGGTAATTTAAGATAAGGGAAATTGGTCATAGATT
>JAKOEO010000077.1:0-6923 GCA_022321325.1 Candidatus Magnetominusculus sp. LBB02
CGATAGGAATGTGCTTGCCGTGAAATCAGATGGTGTAGTTATTTAGACGCTTACGTCTAAGTAACTCAGCCAGTTGGTTGGTCTGCGATGTTTTGACTTCGACTTCTTTGTGGCATGGAAGCCGCCCTTCTTGATACGAATGAGAGCCTCAATACCAATTCGGGGCTTGATACGCTTCTGAACTTTCTTTTTCATGTTATCCTCCTGATTCATAAAATTGTGCAACCGGGCTTAGAATTCCCTGACATTCATGCCCTTAACTGCCGTCGGCACCCTGCTTCTATTGTACCACATCACGACCCAAAACCGCCTCCCCATCCTCACAGCGGCTGCACATCCTAAAACCCCTCGACCACCCCAATCCTATCTATCAATTCTATTATCTTATCGGCGATGATCTTAATTGCCCTTCGACCCTTCTCCTCAGATGCCTTCTCAGGATTACCCCATACGCCGCCTTGCCAGTATCTTACTTTATCCCTGACAATAAACGGCTTAGGAAACCGTGGGTACTCCTCTTTTGCTCTTCCTTTGACGAGGCCGGCAGATATGGCAAGCACCATAGAGGTCTCAAGCTCCCCGGCGTGGCCGTCGTTTTCTGTCTCACATAGGCCAAAAAGTTCCTTTATAAGCATTTCGTAAGGCGAGAAGACTGCGAGCCTTATATCCCCTAACTCATTTATTAATATCTCCGCTACCTCTTTAATGGCCTCCATATGAAGACTGCCGCCATGCCCCGAAACAAGCAGAAAATTTCTTAATCCCTTTGTATACGCATCTCTAACGAGGTCTGATGTCAGACGCCTCAGCGTTTCGGCTGTTATCCTTATAGTACCCGGATGATTTCCATTAGAAGTACATACACCATAGTGGATTGGAGGGGCAAGAAAGAAGTCGCGTTCCTTCTCAGCCATGTACAAGGCCTCGCTGATACTTATGGTGTCAGTATTTAACGGCAAGTGGCTTCCATGTTCTTCAATAGTACCGTATGGAAATACTATAGTCTTTGTCTTTTGGAGATACGCTGTAAACTCATCCATTGTGCAGTCTTGAAGTATCATGGCTACTCCTTATTGGCCTGGTCAGGCAAATCTTGGTTCAGTATCGCTTAAAATATCCGACTCGCTTGAATATACCATCAGCGGGTTATCAGTGTCAATTTGCTTAGTCCACTATCTCCTCTGAGAACTACCCATTGATTTGACTTGATGTTTATAACAGTGTTGCCTCATGGCTGGTTCTAAGCTGGCCACAGGCGGCACTTATCTCTCTGCCCATGCTCTTTCTTATAAATGCCGTAACATGCCGGTCAACAAGGATTTGCTGAAATTCAAGGACTGTCTTATCATCCGGCGGCTCGTATTTAGCCCCGTCATATTGGTTAAATGGTATCAGATTGACCTTTGCGCTTAGACCTTTTAACAGGACAATCAGCCGCCGCGCGTCCGCTGTGCTGTCGTTTATCCCCTTTAGCAGCACATAGCCAAATGTGATACGCCTGCGCGGCGAGATTGGAAGCCTGCCGCATGCCCTTAATAATGCCCCAATATTGTATTTGTCGTTTATAGGCATCAGAGATGAGCGCGTCTCGTCTTTTGTGGCGTTAAGCGAGACTGCCAGATTTACCTCAGGTATTTCTCTGAATAACTTCTGAAGCTCCGGCACGATACCCGCCGTTGACAGCGTTATCCTTCTTTTCGATATCCCCATGTAATCGGTTAATATGTGGATGCCCTTTACCAGCTCGTTGAAATTCTTAAGCGGCTCGCCCATGCCCATAAACACGATGTTGGTTATTTCGTCCTTGCCGCGAAGCTCTCTCCTAACAGCCATAACCTGCCCGGCTATCTCATCAGCCCTCAGGTTTCTCATCATACCCATTGTGGCGGTCAAACAAAATCGGCAGCCCATCGCACATCCCACCTGTGAAGATATGCAAAGCGTCAGGCGGTGCTCATCAGGTATCAGTACGCCCTCAACGCTTAGCCCGTCCTCAAGCCCAAAGAGCATCTTCGTAGTCCCATCAGAGGAGGCCGTCTTTTTTAGAATTTTCAGGCCGCCTATATACGAAAAGCCCTTGAGTTTCTCTCTCAAGGGCTTTGAAAACTCCGTTATCTCGTCTATATCCGCGGCATCTCTTTCATACATCCAGTGCATGAGCTGCACCGTTCTAAACTGGGGAAGCCCCATCTTCTGAAACAATTCCCCAACCTCGGTGCGCGACAGCGTCTTTAGATCAATTATGTCCCCATCTCCCAGCTCTTCAGGTAGTGGCTCTGTTCCTTCGTCAGCTTGTCTATCTTTATGCCCATCGTCTTGAGTTTGAGCCTCGATATCTCGCGGTCTATCTCGTCAGGGACGCTGTAAACTGTAGCTTTGAGCTTCTTATGGTTGGCCACCGCATAGGCTGAACACAACGCCTGATTGGCAAAACTCATGTCCATTACCGAGGAGGGATGTCCCTCGGCTGAGGCCAGATTAATCAGCCTGCCCTCGCCAAGCACATATATCCTGTTCTTATTGGGAAGCGTAAACTCCTCGACAAACGGCCTGATTTCACGCCTTCCTACCGCCTGCTTTTCAAGAGCCGTAAGTTCTATCTCCGCATTGAAATGCCCGGAGTTGCAGACTATCGCGCCGTCATTCATTACGCCGAAACACTTACTGCTTATCACGTTTATGTTGCCGGTAACGGTAACAAATATATTTCCAATCTTAGAGGCATCCATTATAGGCATTACTTCATAGCCGTCCATAGTGGCCTCAAGCGCCTTGAGCGGGTTAATCTCTGTTACGACAACACGCGCGCCCATGCCGCGCGCCCTCATCGCCACGCCTCTGCCACACCAGCCATAGCCGCATACCACAAAAACTGAACCTGCTATCAGCCTGTTCGTTGCCCTCAGTATGCCGTCCATTGTGCTTTGGCCTGTGCCGTAGCGGTTGTCAAACAGGTGCTTAGTAA
Organism: Candidatus Magnetominusculus sp. LBB02; assembly: GCA_022321325.1. Classification (GTDB taxonomy): domain Bacteria; phylum Nitrospirota; class Thermodesulfovibrionia; order Thermodesulfovibrionales; family Magnetobacteriaceae; genus Magnetominusculus; species Magnetominusculus linsii. Next base: position 2,966 of record JAKOEO010000077.1, read on the forward strand.
GGGCATCGTTGACGGCTATTATCGGGTATTTCAATACGCCCTTCTCTGCCATCGCGCGAAGCCTGATAACGCCGGTGGTGGTCTCCTCAGTCCCTGCTATGACATTTGAAAGCAGGTCTTTTCCCTCTTTATGAAGCACGCTGACTACATCTGCGCCATCGTCCATTGTCAGCTGAGGCTTAAAAGACAGAAGCGCCATAATGTGCTTGTAGTATGTGTCATTGTCCTCGCCCTTGATGGCAAAGACGGGGATATCTGAGTGTTTCACAAGGCTTGCCGCTACATCGTCCTGAGTGCTGAGCGGATTTGAGGCGCAAAGGGCTACCTCTGCCCCGCCGGCCTTCAGTGTCTCCATCAGGTTTGCCGTCTCTGTCGTAACATGCAGACATGCTGCCATCCTCATGCCCTTTAACGGTTTGTCTTTTGAAAATTGCTCCTTTATCGAGCGCAGTACCGGCATTTCCATCTCTGCCCATTCGATTCTAAGCCTTCCCTTATCTGCAAGGCCGATATCTTTCACGTCGTGTTTTACCATCGCGGCAAGTCTCCTTTTATTTGATTGCGGCAGGCCACTTAGAGGCCGGCCTCCTTCCTTAACAAGTCTGCCATGTCTGTCTTTTCCCATGTGAAATCAGGGTCTGGCCTTCCAAAGTGCCCATAGGAGGCGGTCTTTCTGTATATCGGCCTTCTCAGGTCAAGCTTGGTTATAATCCCCTTTGGTGTGAGGTCAAAGTTGTCTCTGATTATTTTCACTATCTTTTCGTGGCTTACTTTCCCCGTGTTTGATGTATCTACAAGGATTGAAAGCGGCTGTGCAATGCCTATGGCGTAGGCAATTTGAACCTCAGCCCTTTCTGCGATACCTGCGGCCACGATGTTCTTAGCAATATATCTGGCCATATAGGCCCCTGAACGGTCAACCTTCGTCGGGTCTTTGCCGGAGAAACAGCCGCCGCCGTGTCTGCCCGTGCCGCCGTAGCTGTCAACTATTATCTTCCTGCCTGTAAGGCCCGTATCGCCCATAGGTCCGCCGGTAACGAATCTTCCCGTAGGATTGACGTGATATATGATAGTCTCCTCGTTGAGCAGTTCTTTGGGTACGGTAGGTTTGATGACCTCTTCGATGATGTCTTCCTTGAGTTCCCTTAGCGTTACGTCCGGGCTATGCTGCGTGGATACGACAACGTTATTAAGTGCGAATGGCTTGCCGTCGCGGTACTCTATCGTAACCTGTGTCTTGCCGTCCGGGCGAAGGTACGGGATAATGTCATGCTTGCGAACCTCGGCCAGTTTTATGGCAAGCTTATGGGCAAGCATAATACTTGCGGGCATCAGCTCCTCAGTCTCATTGCAGGCAAAGCCGAACATAAGTCCCTGGTCGCCTGCCCCGCCCGGGTCAACCCCCATGGCGATATCAGGCGACTGCTCATGTATCGCAGTGATTACCGAGCAGGTCTCATAGTCAAAACCATACTTTGCCCTCGTATACCCAATATCTCTTATCGTCTGCCTTACGATTGACGGTATATCGGCATAAATCGAAGTGGTTATCTCGCCGGCGATAAATGCTAATCCCGTCGTAACAAGGGTCTCACATGCCACTCTGGCAGTAGGGTCTTTTGCAATTATTGAATCAAGAATGGCGTCAGATATTTGGTCGGCTACCTTATCCGGATGCCCTTCTGTTACGGACTCTGAAGTGAAAAAATAATTCTTCTTTGGCATTGCTCCCTCCTTTATATTCAGCTTACAACATGAATTCCTATAGTAACACTATTTTAAGAAAAAAAGCGATTTTCCGATTAAATTTTTTCGATTATAGGAGAAGGCGGAGAGCGGCATGGATAAAATATTCGACATTTCCCTTTTGCCCCTTTATTGGACTTTCGCAAACGCCGCAGATGGTAAAGCCGCTATGCAAAAAAAACTCCCTCATCTGCTCAATAACACGCAGCCTCTTTGCCTCCTCCCTGACAATGCCGCCCTTACCGACCTCGCCTTTGCCAACCTCAAACTGCGGCTTAATCAGCGCGGCCACTATCGCCTCAGGCGAAAGAAAGCTCATCACCGCTGGAAGCACCAGCCTGAGCGATATAAAAGACACGTCAATGACGGCCATATCAATGGCGCATGGAATCTTCTCACGCTCAAGATACCGGATGTTTGTCCTCTCGATTGGGATGACACGCTCATCGGTTCTAAGCTGCCATGCAAGCTGCCCATAGCCCACATCAACGGCATATACCCTTTTGACGCCGCGCTTTAGCAGGCAGTCGGTAAAGCCGCCCGTTGATGCCCCCACATCCATAGCAGTCTTTCCAGTTACGTCTATGTTGAACTCATCGAGGGCGTGGGATAATTTCAGGCCGCCTCTGCTTACAAACGGCGTCTCCGTCTCTCTTATGGTAATCTCGGACGATACGTCAACATCCTGCCCTGCCTTGTCAACGGGACTGCCGCAGACTAAGACCTTGTTTTCCATAATCAACGCCTTTGCCTTCTCTCTGGAGGGCGCAAGGCCGCGTTCAGTCAGTATTATGTCAAGTCTCTTTTTCATAAGGGCGTCAGCTATAAAATATCCAGCTGTCAAACCACCTGAGCGCCGCCCGGACATATGCCTTACTCACGGGGATGCCCGTTAATATTGGATAAAATGCGATGAACAGCGTAACGGTCACAGAAAGATACGTGTATGTCAACCATCTCATTGTACCCCGCCACTGTTCCAGCCATTTTATCGCATAGGTTATGCAAAATATCACAAACGGCACGGAGGCGTAGAAATGATATATAAACGTCAGGCGCGGCACCAAAACCCACGGCAAATACTGCGCACAGAGGCCGGTAAGGACAATGAATACACCGCCCCCTGTCCTCCTGCCCGCTATTGCCGCCGCTATTACGGCTGCCACCGCGGCTATCCCCATCCACCACACGGCTGGGTTTCCCATAGAGACGATTGACTGTATCTGCGGCCCTGACTGGTCGCCGGTGTATATCCAGAGCGGCCTTTTCATTATCGGCCACTCGTACCAGTTGGATGAGAAAGGGTGTGTGGCTACAAGATTTTTGTGGTAGTCGTACATGTCAATTTGGCTTTGCTTTACTGAACTTAGCATCTCGGCTACACCGTTATAATTTGCCGTCGGCAGATAGGACACGCAATAAATAATGGCTGGTACCAGTATGAAAAAAAGCGTGGCGCATAGCATTGCCTCTATAGTGGCCGCATGTCCGGCGTCTGGTGCCGGCTGAACGGTCTTTTGCTTTCGGCCCTCTTTCACAGGTACGGTTGTTTTTCCCTGTCTTAGTAAATATCTCCTGACAATAGTTACAAAAAATATCACCGCAAGCCCGGCACCGGCATAAATGGAAATCCACTTCACAGCCGTTCCCAAGCCAAAAAACAACCCGCTTAGCCCCAGATACACATTGCCCCCTTTGAACATGCCGTCAACTCTGCCGTCTGACACAGAGCAATGCTGCCAGTATCTGAACATATAGTAGTACATGAGTATGATAAACAATACCGCGAACGTATCTACCGTGGCCATTCTGCCTTGGGCAACGCGCATAAAGTCAAACGTCATCAGCGCCGCCGCTATCAGGGCATACCGCCTCTGTCCAAAAAGCCTGTATGCAAAGATATAGACAATAGCAGGGATAAATGCGCCAAACAGCGCCCCCATTACACGCCAGCCAAATGGAGTCATTCCAAATATGGCAATGCCCGCCTCGATTATGACCTTGCCAAGCGGAGGATGTGTGGTTTCATACACCGGCAGCTTGTAGAGGTACTCGTAGGCCGTTCTGGCATGGTAGATTTCGTCGAAATAGGTGCTGTTCATATATGAAGGCACTTTAGGGACGGTGCGCTGTTCGTCAACAATATTGCCGACTGTTGACTGGGATGATGTATCGAGAGGCTCAAACGGCGTTACTGCCTTTACCGGCAGCG
>JAKOEO010000077.1:6933-14873 GCA_022321325.1 Candidatus Magnetominusculus sp. LBB02
GACTGGGATGATGTATCGAGAGGCTCAAACGGCGTTACTGCCTTTACCGGCAGCGCCGTCTCGGAACCAGTCTCAAAAAACGCTATTTCATTTAACATAGCACCCGGCTGCTTGGCTGTAAGCAGTACATATCGCCCCCTGATGTCTGTGTCCACACACTGCCATTCAAACACGGCCTTTTGCTTGAGTGCGTTGTGCTGCTGCCAGTGCTGAAGGTCAGAAGAGCTTGTCATCTCATACTGGGCGTCACCAATGCCGCCAAAGAAGCACACCCTGGCCACTGCCCGGTCGCTGCCGAGGTCAACAAGGGCCTTCTGGTCTTTGTCAGACGCCATCCAGAATGTCTCAGGGGCATTAAATGAGCCTAGGCAGCAGAACATTATGGCGAGATTTAGTGTAGTTATCAGCGTAATGGCAGTGTAGTCCTTTTTAGTGAGTAGAAGGTCGGCGGCAGCCATAGGCTCATCAGCCGGTTTGGCAGGTCTTGCCACAGGTTTCCTGATATCAACGCCAATCTTTACAAGATAGACAAGGCAGCCGACATGTGCCAGTGAGACAATCAGAAGTACACCGCCATGAGGGTTTAAGTTATAGTTGCCATTGAGCGCGCAGTAAAGCACATATGCCTCGTTTATAAAAAACGTCAGGCTGATAAACGCATAAAGATACAGCAGCCGCTTATCTTTTATAGCGATATAACTGGCCAGTAAGAGTATAAGACCGGGAAACAGATACCGCTCGTGCATCTTTACAGACGTTACAAACACAGAGGTAATCAAAAGTGCGGCGATAAAATAATACACCCCCTGCATATTCCTTTTCTTATAGAAAATATACGCACAAAGACCGACGGTAAGGCATATAAACACATAGCCCCACTGTTCATACGTAACTCCAAGCAGCGTGTCGGTAATCGGGGCGAAATTTGCGCCAATAAGGGTAAATAGATTAAACGCATTGAGTGACGCATATGGGTAGGATGATAAGGTTGCATGGTAGTGGTTAACAATCCAGAGCATGTCTTTGTGAATTGAAAACGGCACAACCGCCGCGATAAATAAAGAGACGGCGGCAAGAGCGGCAATGGCCGCGTTTTTTAGCGAACCACGGCTAAGCGCAAATATCAGCACAGGCGTAAAGACAAGCCCCTGCGGCTTAATCAACACCGCCGCGGCAAACACTAAAGCCCCCGCCGTAGTGCGTCCGGCTGTGATTAACATGACAAAACAGAGAATAAAAAGGGCGAACACAGAGTCCACCTGCCCCCACACGGCAGAGTTCACTATGACTGCGGGATTCAGGGCATAGGCCAGGGCAAGGGCGGCAGCCGCAGTTGTGGAAAAATTCCTGCGACCCATTAAAAATATGATATGAGCCGCCGCTATGTCAGTTATCACCGAAGGGAGTTTTACCAGATATAGAAAGGACTTTGAGTAATCAGAAAGCGAAAGGGCGGCCTTTATCTTTCCTATCAGGTAAAATACATAGACATATCCGGGCGGGTAGTCGGCAAACACATCGGCAGAGTAAAATCTGGACAACCCCACCGTAGCAGCCCGAATTGCCCACGCCTTAAACGTGCCGATGTCAATAGGATGGCCTTCAAAAGAGACCGCCAAAATGGAGCGCACAACAAAGGCCGCAACAAGGGCGGCGATATAATAAATCGGAGTTATATCTTTGGCGTTTTTATCTGTGGGCATAGCTTCTCATATCCCTAAATGTTGCACCTTAGGTTCGGCAACATTTATATGGGTACACCTCTTGATACCCCGCTGTTTGAGGCGGGGAGTTTTACTAAATTTATCTGTGTAAAATTAGGTTTTTGCATTTTAACCCAATCCATGAATCCATTTTAGTATAATGCACCTATCTGTATGACGATTAGGAAACTTGAAAGTTTCGTAAATCTTTATCCCAAGGAATATCAAGAGATCTTATTTCTATGATCTTTCCATTATCTATTTCAATGTCTCGCACATGAATCTTTGGATCGCGTTTGTCTTGTTTTTCTGTCCCTGGAAGACAAGCTGAGGTACCAGCACAAAAAATATTAACACGACCATTACCTTCACTGTATATTTCACTCATGTGAGTATGTCCGCAAAATATATGTTTGACATTTGTGTCCATGGCTGCTTCAATCAGTTTATTGTAATCAATCAAGCTATGATTTTTTCCTATTTCAAAATGCCCTTCGCAGTTGGGTGCAAAATGAATCATCCAAATAAAAGCGCATTCTGCAAAGGAATCAGATATTTCTTTTGTCTTATCTATGAGGTATTGCAATATAGTATCATCTACCTTCCCTTGTCCGGGGTGCCCTGTTGGTGTTGTAATATGCTGAACACTTTTCAATGAGAAATCTGCACATATGATTGCTAATCTTGGTTCTATATCATTTGGTAATAAATGAGCCTGTACCCTTTTGTTACCGCAATTCCAATATTTTTCGAAGTAACGGTCAAACGAAAATCCGCCCGGTAAAGCGAAAATGCTGCGAAATCGATCATGATTTCCCGGGACAATTATAATGGGTTTTCCGAAATCGTCAAATTTATAATGAGATTGGAAATCTTTTCGCAAGTTACCTGATTGAGCTGTTGAAGAAAATAAGTTTATTGCGAATGAGAGGTCAATATCTCTTCCTGTAGTTGCAATATCCCCGCTTATTAAGACAGCATCAAGCTCATCACGCCAGTCGTATATCGTTTCGCTAAGTACTCTTAGGATATCTTCGTCGCAAACCTCATACAACCCAAGCTGTAGGAACCAGCTATCCACCTGTGCCGTTAAATGGAGATCGGATAAGTGCAATATCCGTAATGTTGGCATCTGTCACTTAGTAACTTTCCAGTACTTCTGATCAATCTCATTAATATTGGGAGTACTAAATACATTAGGTTTTATATTCAACTTGAACTCTGCGTTGTCGTAAGTGATTTTACCCCATTTCCGTTCAGGAGAAATACTTGATACAAACTCTCTAAGCTCTTTATATAGTTGTTCTAAAACAGGACGTGTATCAAATGCGTCAAGCCCCAAACGGTCAATCAACTCTCTACTGATATTTGGAGCGAATTTATTTTCTTGAGAAATCTTAACAATCTCCCCTGTTCTGGATATTCGTCTGGCTATGCTTGTTAATAGTGCCTCAATTTTCTCGGTTAATATCTCTCCTATTGTCAATCCTTCCTCTTTAATATCTATCTTGAGTTCTTTCAATTCTCTCAGTGTTTTCTGTGTCTCCTCATCAGGTTTTTGCATATGTTTTTCAACTAATTCCACAAGACACCGGCTTGGGGTAAATTTCTGTAAAGGGTTTTTTGGGTTGTCATGAGTTTTTTGCAGCTCTCCTTCTCTAAAGAATCTATCTTTGTGCGAGAATCTGTTTTTACCTGAATAGACTAATTTCTTGAAATTGTCAAACTCCGAAGGATACCAGTCCTGTGACGACCATAAATAATGTGAATGGCAATTTTTTGTATTTTGACATTCGTTGTATACTTTGACTTCTTTTTCTGGAGCAAACATCCTTGAGTTAAGACTGCGTGGTTTTGCCACATTACATGTAGGATTCATGACTCCTCTCCACTTATGATCGTACTTTTAATTCTATTTGCTTGCATAAAGCTTTTAGAAGTTTCGGCCTTTCTCAGCGCTCTTTCGCATTGTTTCAATAAGTTCTTAACGTCTTTTTCATCAAGTGCTATACTGAGAGTCCTTCTTCCTTCAATGCTGTCTAAATACAGACGTATCGTATATGAAATTATTGAGCCTTGAATTTCCGTGGCATTTTCGTTAAAAATAGGTCGAATATCTGTCATTATCTTTGCGCTACGGAGTAAGCAATCATAGGCATAGAACAAGTCCAATCCTTTGGCAACATTCCATACAGCCGACAGCGAAAGCAAGTTTTGTAATATAGATTTTCTGTCTTTCAATTTGGAGAAATCTTCTTCACTCCAAGGCTTTTCAGCTTTTTCGACGCTGAATAATATACTTTCAAGAAAATCATCCGCGCTCATATCAGTCTGCCTGCGCATAGTATATAAAGACATTAATAGTTCAAAAACAGGAGCGGCTTTGTCGGATTTGCTTGGCAAGGCTTCCTCTATTATTTTTTGTAAACCAGAAGGCAAAATCGGCAACACATCAATGTTCGATAATTTATCGATAATAGCCTGAACATCCTCAATGTCTATAGTATTAAAGGTACTTAAACATCCTATCAGTTCTTCTGGAAGTACAAATTGTATCGGCATTTCTTTACATCTCCAATCGTTTCCTACCAGTATACTAGTATCCTTATCGGGTTTGCAAGTAAAAAGTTTAATATGCGAGCATTTTTCTGAGTAATTTGCATATTTAGAGAAAAACCGTCATAGGAGAGAGTTACTATGTTTAAGGGCAACGGCATCAATTGGGTTAATCAGTTGCATTGCATGGCTATACCATTGTTTATGCTTAATGTTCAAGTTGAGGCACTGCCATCCTGCCACTGCACTCATCACAGTATGGCCGTCAGTTCTGTCCATATGCCTTAAATGTTGAAAATACTAACGGCCATGTCGAAATTATTATAAATATTATGATTAATAAAACGGCGAGCTTTGTCCATTTTCTCTGCATCTGGTCAACCGCGGTCTTTAGCGAATTGATTTTTCTAAACGGCTCGGCCACTGCCGCCCCTGCCGCAAAAAGCACGCCGCCAAAGAGACTGCCATATAACGGGTACCCTACAAACATATACTGCCCCTGCAATATATCGAAAGGGCAGTGATGCACAGGGGTCTCATAATAATATATGGATACGAATGATATTATGGAGGCAAGCGCAATAAGAAAAAACACCAACGCCCCAACACCAGATATATAGCGCAGTATACGCCATGCACTTTTTCTGATGAGCAGCGCCAACATGGCAGTCTCTAAAGCCGCCGCCGCATAAAAAATATACATCATCACATCCACCGGCAGCGCGGCCAATGACGAGGCCACAGTGACGCCCTCATCACTAAAGAGCGAACTACAGCACGAGGTTATCACGTTTGCCTTTAGCCCAAGGAAATAACTAAGCTGCCAATATGCCTCAAGGGCCATCAGCGGGGCAAGCGCCGTCAGATATTTGTACTTGAACCTCACAAGCGGGTAGTCCTCGGCCATCTCATCAAGTTTGTTAATCACAAGCCATATGCCACAGAGGAAAAATATTATAATCTTTGCAAATAAGACCGTCCATCCAATAGGGTTAGCATTGAGTGAACCGGTGGTACACATCGCCCCTACGAAGAGTTGATGTATGTCGTCAGCGGTATAAACAAACAGAAAGAGGGAGAGTATCTGAAACCCCATTACGTAGTTCATAACTGTTGAAACAAGATATGTCTGCCTCTCAAGGGAAAGCTGCCCTGCCGTAGACTTTGTAATATCCCAGCCGATGATTATTCTTATCCCAAGAACAACAGAAAAAAAGGCCATGACAAGGACAATCAAAGACCCCGTCACAAGGCCAAGTACGCCGGGGTGAAATATCACAACAGTGAGGCCTCTCTGACTGTGCCGTCGCGCATCTCTATGATATTATCTATGTAGGGCTTGTCGTATATCAGCGGGTCGTGCGTGGCTATGACAATGGTCTTGCCGTCCATATTAAGCGTTGTAATGATGTTCAGCAAGTCCTCGGAGAGTTTTGTATCAAGATGTGCTGTCGGCTCATCAGCTAGCAGCACGGCTGGTTCGTTTATCAGCGCACGGGCAATTGCAACCCTCTGCTGCTGTCCTCCTGAGAGTTTTCCTACCTTTACGCCGCGTTTTGAGCTCAGCTCTAACTTTTCGAGGATTTCCTCCATGCGCCGTACCATCTGCCGCCCGTCTATATCGGTGGGATATAGCGGCAGCATGACATTTTCCCTTACGGTCATGCCCCTGATGAGATTAAACTGCTGAAAGATAAATCCAAAGGTCTGCCGCCGCACGCTGGTCAAAAAACGCTCAGGCAGCTTTGCCACATCCCTGCCCTCTACTAAAATCTTCCCCTCCGTAGGGCGCGCCATGCAGCCAATCAGCCCCAGGAGCGTCGTCTTTCCTGAGCCGCTCGGCCCTTTTAGCACCGTAATCTGCCCACGGCGTATCTCTATGGACACTCCGGTAACCGCCCTTACCTCATCGGCAAGACCGGCGTTAAACACCTTTGACACCCCTTCTGTCCTGATAACGGCGTCCATCGGCTCTACCTCATCACAGAGTCAGGGTCTGAGATTGCGGCCTTCCACGAAGGCACAACGCTTGCGGCAACATACGGCAGCACCGTCAGAAAAAACAGGACGAATATCTGATAAATATCTATATATGGCATTGGCTCAAATTTTGGAAACAGCACTGACCAGCCCTTTAGCACCGGGGCAAGGAACTGGGCATTAAAATAAAATACGTGCACATATGCCAAAATTAATCCAGTGAAAAAAGAACTAAGCGATACCGCTGCGCCCTCCCAAAACTTTAGGTAGAGCACATCGGCGGTTTCCCAGCCAATGGCCTTGAGAATCCCAATTTCTTGCCGCTCCTCGGCGTTTATCCCTGTGGCCTTGTCCCATACGAATATCATAAAGGCGGCTATTGCCCCAAAGAACATCGTAAGGACTATCCCCCCGCGCCAGTTGAAAATATTATCATAGGTTCGGATGAGCTCATTTTTCAGAATAGGGCGCGAGTTTGGGAAGGTGCGCCTGATTTTTCGCGCCACTGTGGAGACCTCAGAGGGGTTGTTCACCTCAATAGTTATGTCTGTGGCCATGTCTGCGGGCATATTAAAAAATTTTATGAGGCTGTCCTTTGTCAAGATGATAAGATCGTTTGTCAGGATGGCGGAGTTTGCACTGAAGAGTCCGACTATCTTTAGCGTAACGTTTTGTTCTGTGCCGAGGGTCAGAAAGATATCGTCTTTCATGCCTACCTGCCTGATGTCCGCAACGCCTTTGCCGACGGCGCATTCGCCCTCTGAGGCGGGCATCCGCCCTTGCAGCAGTTTTATGTCCTGCATATTCTCATCATAGGCCATAAGCGTATAGTTGGCGCTTGTCAGCGAGTCGTAGTAGTATCCCCAGTATCTTGGCGATGCCTTGCCAACACCGGCAATGCCTGAAAGGGTCGTGATGTATTCAACTGGAATTAGCTCGTGTCTGCCGCCTGACATGTTCTGAAGGATTATCTCAGGGGAGTCTTCAAGCAATTTGAGCGTCTCGGTCTTATAGGCGTGCGTGAGAAACAAGATTGAGCTAAGCACGGCAATCAGAAAACTAAATACCGCCGCAACAGAAAAATTCTTAAACTTCCTTCTTGCCAAAGTTGACAGCGCGTACTCGATAACTCGCCCGTGCCCTCTCATCTTTGTCCCGCTGGAGGCACTATAGAACCCGCCGGAAAATGGTCAGGCGATGAGGGGAAATCCTGAAACGCGGCAAAGAAGTCTGCCTGCGACGGATGTCTGGTATATCTGGCCTCAGTCCAGAACGCTGCGTCGGTTAGTCTCATAGCACGTACCATTGCCCGCTTCAGAGACATCTCATTGTCTTTGCAGTGGACGCAGTTAGCTGAGCTTATGTAAAGCACGGCAAGCACTGCCGCCTCTATGGCAATAAACGCGGCGAATATTTTCGTCTTAGACATGTCAGTGCTTATGCCCTGAGTGCCCCATGTCGCCCGATTGAAGGTCTTCGGCCTTAATCTCTTCAAACTTAACAGTCTTTTCACCCTTATGGTCTACCATGAAGCTATTTGCCTTTTCCTCGGTAACGGGGACAAATTCCTTTCCCATAGGCCCCATCACGTCGCTTCCCACTACATACACTACGCTTTGTGCGCTCACCGGTTTTGCCGTATAGTATTCTGTAACATATATGTCTGAAATGTCAGCCTGCGTCTTTGCGGGGGCATATTTG
>JAKOEO010000078.1 GCA_022321325.1 Candidatus Magnetominusculus sp. LBB02
CGGAATGACGGACTATGGAAATCTCTTTACCTCTATGATTGCAACTTGGTATCATCTGCTGTTTTGCCCTGTGACCAACAGCTTTTCAATAACGGGCAATGTGCAGCAAAATAACCATCCCCGCCTTTTTCTAATATAATGTTTATAGTTTTAACTCCTGATAGTATGACATTGTTCCGTTTAATCTGCTCCAATGGTCACTGACCCAATTAATCGTCCTGATCCAAAAGCAAGTTCATTTTGATGTGAAAGTGGCCAAATCTGCTATCAATTCGAGTTCGACTATCCACTCAAAAATAGCATCACTTCGCGTTGTGGGATACAAGAGCCAAATTAACTCAGACGGATGATTTATTGGGTATGCTATATATAAGGGAATTAGGCGTCTCACCTCATTGAAAGTTTCCATATCGAGATGTTGACACGCGTTGCGGACAATCTGGAGATGCTTGGGTGCCTGAAAAGAACAACCAAAAGCATTCGTTAAAGTAGCTGCGTTAGCGATGCCCAACTTAGGAACTACAGAAAGGAACTTGTCCATATCACCCCAAGTAGGCTGCTGCCACATTGACACAATGGATTTAGCAGGTTCGGGCGTTTTAGAACGTGCATACTCTTTAAACTCATAAGCAATCCGTTGCCAAGTATTACCTCCCAAGCGCCTTGTTACAGAAGAGCCATCCCTGCTAAACGTACCACTACAGGACAATATAATTATTTCGCGGCAGAAATTGCACCAGACTTGCCATAGCTCCGAGATTAAGCTGACAGAAGAATATTGAAATCTCCAATCATGATGAGAGACAGGAGCATCAATTATTTCGTTGGCCAGATTACGCAAATTATCAGTTTTGTTAATAAAGCTCTGATATAATTGTGTCATTACTGTCTAATAATCTGTGCAATTGTTTTCGTTCTGGTCCTACGCTGAGCGGCCTTAGTTGTTGTGCTTGTGGCTGCATCAACATATTCTCTAAAATCGCCTTTTAAATCTTTTATTTCGTGAGCATATGATAACGCCAACATCTGTTCGATAGTTTTCTTATCATATTTTATATCGCTCATGGGTGAAGGAAAACCAACAGCATTCTCACCATCCGGAATTCCATATTTAATGTGCGCAAAAGCACAAAAAAACGAATGTACAGCATATGTTTTCATAAGATGGGTGTTGCGTAGTTCGCTAAAGTTGATGGCAAGCGTATCGAAGAAAGATGTGATAATTTCACGGTAACGATCTTCGTTCTCAAAATCCTTTTCATATTTTTTATAAATATCATCTGTAGATTTTGATGACTTACTAACTATTCCATTATCAAGAACTATGGCAAGCTCTGCAATAAATTCCACATCGAACATTCTCATAATTTGCTTTGATGAGAGTATCCCAAATTGCTCTATTACAACACCTATTTTATCTGCAAGCTGGGCAGCAAACCATTTGAATTTGCCCTGATACCTTGCATGTCTCTGCTCCGCTGGGTTCAGAGGTGCAGTATAGGCATTCATCCTCCGAAACATTTCAAGAATTTCATGCTTTTCAGCTGACAGTATTTTATCAACTTGAATGATGACCGTACGGAAAGCATCCTGAGTTTCCTCAGGCAATTCTTTAAAATAGCAACCGCCATATTTTTGCGACGCCTTTGATAGGCGCAAGTCATTATTCAAAAAATCAATAATTGTACGTATACGTTGCTGTCCATCCACGATTTCCCATATGGGTTTCTTTCTGGACTTATCATATATCTGATTAAAATAAAGTTTTGGAAATGGATAGCCTTCCAAAATCGTATCAATAAAATAGACTCTTGCAGTATCCGGCCATATTCCATCATTCCTCTGATACTCGTGATTAATTTTGATATCTTTATCAAATCCCTCTACTATTTCAGAGATTGTATGTTCTGAGCGACTTATTTGCATCTTAACCTCCCGTCCGGCAACTCATTCACATCTGATGCGGAACGCCTTTTTTTCTCTCAAAACCACAGATGCGTTACACATCAGATTCATAGCGAAGTTTAGCATAATTCGTGGCTGCTGTCAATCTCCCGCCATCTTGAAACTCCCCGCCGTTTAGTTGTAAACTTACTACTATGCTTACTTATCTGACTAAGAAAACCCTTGAGATGCTTGTCACCTTTATTGGGATTACCATTATCAGCTTCGCTATTATACACTTTGCCCCGGGTAAGCCTACCGACGTGCTGACCGACCTCAATCCCAAGATAACCCCGGAGGCGCGCGCTAAACTTGAGAGATACTATGGTCTGGACAAGCCCGTCACAACCCAGTACATACTCTGGATTAAGCGCGTCGTTATGCTTGATTTTGGCGAGTCATTCTCCTCTGACCATAGGGCAGTATGGACCAAGATAAAGGAACGCCTGCCGATTACGCTATATATTAACATCGCATCGCTGCTGATTATACTTGCCATTGCTATACCCATAGGAATATCGTCTGCCGTTGCCCGCCATTCGCTCTATGACAAGATTACCACGGTGGGGGTGTTTGTGGGGTTTGCTATGCCGGGGTTTTGGCTGGCACTCTTGCTTATGATGTTTTTTGGCGTACATCTTCACATGCTCCCGGTTGCCGGACTGAAATCCGCCGGATTTGACGCCATGTCCTTTCAGGGCAAGGCGGTTGATATTTTAAGGCATTTGATTATGCCAATTTTTGTGTCTTCATTTGGCGGGATTGCCGGTATTTCCCGCTATATGCGCGGGTCTATGCTTGAGGTCATAAGGCAGGACTATATGACTACCGCCAGGTCAAAGGGGCTTTCGCAGGGCCGCATAATCTACATTCACGGCCTTAGAAACGCCCTGCTTCCTATTGTTACCATTGTTGGCCTGTCAATCCCCGGCCTCATTGGCGGCAGCGTCATCTTTGAACAGGTATTTTCCATCCCCGGCATGGGGCAGCTCTTTTATATGTCTGTTATGTCGAGGGATTATCCATTGGTCATGGGGATTTTAACAATCGGGGCGGTGCTGACCCTTGCCGGCAATCTCTTTGCAGATTTAGGCTATGCCGCCGTTGACCCGCGAACCAGAAGATAGCTATGAAAATAAACGAAGCCATGATAAGACTAAAGGAAAACAAGATGGCCGCAGTGGGCGGTATAATCGTCCTCTGCCTGTTCGTTGCCGCCATTTTCGCCCCGCTTCTTGCCCCATATGACCCTGAGGCCATCAACCGCCATAGCGTGCTGGCAGCCCCTTGCCGCGCCCATTTACTGGGCACTGACGACCTCGGAAGAGATGTGCTGTCAAGAATGCTATACGGGGCGGGGATTTCGCTCTCGGTAGGGTTTGTCTCCGTGGGCATTGCAACGCTTGTGGGAATAGCGGTAGGGGCTATGGCCGGATATTACGGCAAGGCCGTAGATACCGCGATTATGCGGTTTGTTGATATAATGCTTTCAATTCCCACATTCTTTTTGATACTTGCCGTCATAGCGTTTCTTGACTCCAGTATTTGGAATATCATGGCCGTCATAGGGCTGACTTCATGGATGGGGGTCTCGCGCTTTGTAAGGGCAGAGTTTCTGTCGCTTAAAACGCGGGAGTATGTGCTTGCCGCAAGGGCCTCAGGCGCCTCTGACATCAGGATAATCATCTCGCACATGCTGCCCAACAGCCTTGCGCCCGTGATAATCTCCGCCGTGCTTGGCATAGCCTCCGCCGTGCTTGTGGAATCGGCTCTGAGTTTCCTTGGTATAGGGGTACAGCCGCCAACGCCAAGCTGGGGCAATATTCTCTCTTCCGGAAAGGACAACCTTGAGATAGCATGGTGGC
Source organism: Candidatus Magnetominusculus sp. LBB02 (assembly GCA_022321325.1). Lineage (GTDB taxonomy): Bacteria > Nitrospirota > Thermodesulfovibrionia > Thermodesulfovibrionales > Magnetobacteriaceae > Magnetominusculus > Magnetominusculus linsii. Next base: position 3,810 of record JAKOEO010000078.1, read on the forward strand.
TTTCGGTATTCCCCGGCCTCGCTATTTTAGTAACCGTTATGGGATACAATCTGCTTGGCGAGGGGCTTAGGGATATATTTGACCCGCGGCTGTGGGATGACCGCTCCTGAGAAGCTGCTTGAAGACGTTGCCGCCGAAACCCCTGACCCGGCAAGGTCTCTGAATAATCTTCAGACGTTTGCACGTTCATGCCCCAAACATTTAGAGGCGCTCACCCGCGATGAGCTTAACGTATGCGCCTCGCTGTTTGCATACACGCAGTTTCTTATGCCATATGTAGTTAACAATCCAGACGTGTTTATCGGGACGCTGCGCCTTCGCGGCTCACATATTGACAGAGCCTTGTTACAAGGGGAACTTGCCTCTTCAGGGACGACCTCATTCGGTGCATATCTGCGCACGTTCAAAAAGAAATACCTATTAAGGATAAGCCTGCGCTATGCCTCTGGCATGGCAGATATCAAAGACAGCATGTCAGAGCTAAGCCTGCTGGCCGATGTGATAACAGAGGCCGCCCTCGGCTGGACAGTCACTGACTTGATAAATAAATACGGAACTCCGCAAAGCGATAAACTCTCTGTCATAGCGCTTGGTAAGTTAGGCGCCAGGGAGCTGAACTACAGCTCTGATATTGATTTACTGTTCGTCTATGAATGCCCTGAAGGGCAGACCTCAGGGGTGCAGGGCACAGGCGGGATAGCACGAAACAGAATAACCAATCATGAGTTCTACTGTAAGACGGCAGAGGCGATGGCCAGGCTGCTAAGCGAAAACACCGCAGAGGGGTTTGTCTATCGCGTAGATCTTCGCCTGAGGCCGCAGGGAAGTGCAGGCGAGCTTGCCCTTCCGCTAAGCGGCTATGAAGAGTACTACTCATCATGGGGCAGGGAGTGGGAGCGCCTTGCGCTGACTCGCGCGCGTCCTATAGCTGGCAGCGAGGGGCTTGGCAGAGATTTCATCGACATGGTCAGGCCGTTTGTCTATCGGAAGTACATTGACACGCGCTCATTTGACGAGATTAGGCTGTTGAAAAAGAAGATTGACGCCGCGTTTAGTAAAAATGATATTAAGAAGGGATACGGCGGCATAAGGGAGATAGAGTTCTTTGCACAGGCGCTGCAACTGGTCTATGGCGGGAAGGAGCCGCTTCTGAGAGAGCGCGGCCTTGTACTTGCGCTGCACAGACTAAGCCAGAAAAATCTGATAGGCTGCGACGATTTCTCAGTTCTCTCTGAACACTACCTCTACCTGAGAAGCCTTGAGCAGTGCCTTCAAATGTTAAACGACTTACAGACGCATACGCTGCCCACTGAACCCGCTGCACTTGAGGCGGCGGCACGAAAGATGGGCTCGAAGGACTCTAAGGCGTTCATGGCCGACCTTCACCGCCGCCGCACTGGGGTTAACAATATATACAACTCGCTCTTTGAGCATTCAAAATATGAGGAAAGTAAGACCCTGTTTGACACACAATGGCCGCAGATGCTGCGTGCAGAGTTAGAGCGGCGAAATGTAAAAAATCCCGACAAGGTACTCTATTACCTGCAAAAGATAAAGGAATCAACAAATTCGTTTCAGACACTTACAATGAGACGGCTTCAGGGGGTAATAATCCCGGCGTTTGCCGCCCCGGCGTTAGAGGCCGCCGACCCTGAGATGTCGCTGCGCAATCTCTTGCGCTTTACAGAGGTAGTCTCATCATCGGGAAATGCCTCGTATCTGGAGCTTTTCAATTCTAATCCGGCATTGCTGCTGGCACTTAACGGCATATTTTCAAAAAGTCCATATCTATCGTCCATTCTGACGGGCAGCACCCGCTACTTAGACATGCTGGCAGGCGGTACGCCTGCCAGAAAGACGCTAAGGGCAATGGTTGAGGAGCTAATGGCTGTATCAATGGCAAGGCCGTCGCAGGCAGAGGCATTGGCAATGTTCAGGAAGATGGAGGAGCTGCGGCTTGGGCTGTTATATCTCGATAAACGCATAGGGATAATAAGTATGATGAAGGGGTTGTCTAAGGCTGCGGAGGCGGTGCTTATGGCCTCCCTAAACACTGAAGAAGGACTATATGTGGCGGCATTAGGGAAGTTAGGCGGCATGGAGATGACGATCAACTCCGACCTCGATATAATATTCATAAGCGAAAACGAGACCGCGGCCCCGGAGGCGGTAGAACGTGCGCTGCGGCTTCTTTCGTCGTACACAAAAGAGGGATATACCTATAAAGTTGATACGCGGCTGAGGGCTGACGGTTCAAAGGGAATGCTACTGAACACGCTCGGAGGACTGGGGGACTATTACCTGAACCATGCAAGAATGTGGGAGGTGCAGGCGCTTCTGAAGGCAAGGCCATTGGCCGCGACCTGCCCGGCAAGGCGGCGTTTTATGGAGATGACAAGAGAGGTCTTTCTAAGGCGGGGACATGAGATAACCGCAGAGGATATAGTCGCGATGCGCGACAAGATAAAAAGGGAGCGTCTTGGCGGGGCAAAGGTCCTCGATATAAAACTATCTCCCGGCGGCGTGGAAGACATAGAGTTTCTGGTTCAATATTTACAGTTAAAACATGCCCGGAGTAACCCGCGCGTTTTGGTACAAAACACCGGGGCGGCACTTCATAGGCTTACGGAATGCGGCGCCATCGAAGAAACCGACGGGCAAATTCTGTTACAAGGCTATCTGCTTTACCGTACTATTGAAACACTCCTGCGTCTGCGCCAGGAAAAGACAATCACAGCGGGAAGCGGCATATTTGAAATGGCGGCGGCCTTCCTTGGCTTGACAGACGTTGAAAACCATTTACAAAGCTCTATGCGCAATACGGGCGCCATCATAGCGCGGCTTATGGGGAATTACTGAATAGGCTGCTTTGTCCTCATCAGTTTAGTTAACGTGGCAGACGTAAATGTACCGTCTTTGCTGAAATCAAAGGCAATTCTGGCATAGCCGGAGGCATCGCAGTTACTACAGCCATCTCTAAGGACAAACATAAAGTAGAAGCGCAGCCCGTCAGCCTCGGCTTTTTCAAACTCAACCCCTGATGTCGAAAGGGCAAGATTAGGGTTTACGCTGGCAAACTTAGGATATTTGGAGTCTGCCTTGATATCAATATTGTCCACAGCCGTCTTTTCAACACGCACTGCCTCAGGGTTACCGTTTACCAGAACATGTTCAATAGTGCCGTTGTCGGCACCGTCATCAGGTGGATATAATATGGTCATCAGGTCAACTGTCCCTATTGCTGAAAAGGACAAAATAGTTGCGTCTCTGTCATCAATATTAACGGTGGTATTTATGTCGGCCGTGCCAAATTTCTTAGCGTTTGCAGAAGCAGCAGGCTCCTCAGCCGCACTAACGCCCGCTGCGGTAAATATAAGTAATGCCAAGATCAAAAACCTCCAAGACAAACGCATCAGTTTTCCCTCCACATCTCATATAATGACATCCTGCCGTCGGCCCCTCAATAATTAGCATACACTATTTCCTGAATAAATATCATCTGTTGTGTGGGAATATGCAGGGCGAACGCACTATATGCAATTTGTTGTGATTTCAGAGTCAGACTAATTCAGAATATAGCATTTAATGAACTAAATCTGTCATTCCGGCTTGTCCGGAATCTGTCTCTACACATCCGCAAGCCAAAATAAGATTCCGGACAAGCCGGAATGACGACAGGGTAGGCATAGTGGAGACAATTTGTTGTCGCGGCGGCAATTTTTTGTTGCGGAGTGAGAGCAAATCTATCATAGTGCGTTTGCCAGGCAGGGATATGCACCTGCTTTTCATGCGGCATCCATGTTTGATAACAGGCTCATGCATTAAGAACTAATGAATATATTTTACATTTAAATTATTGGGCTTGACAAAGATATTATCTTATGATAAAATTTAATTACTCTCCTTTATTTCACTCCCCCTTGTAGAACAGGCTGTGTCCCCCTGCACGGCTTGTTTTTTGTCGAGATATGTTACAGTTATTGTACAGGGTTTATTGTTTTTGAAGTGCGGTCTTGAAAATGCTAATCTACTTGTGATATAATATTCGTATGAGAAGAAAAGTTGTCATATCGGCGGTAATAGTATTGGCTCTGCCGCTGATTCCATTGTTGCTGCCCATAGCGTTGGTATATCTTTTGGCGGCTGTGAATATGAGTAAGGGCTATGGCAGGATGTTTTGTGGCGGTGTCAAACCCACAACGAGGGAAGTAATAATTGAGGCTATGGAATCTAAAGGAGTTCCTATTCCTTTGTGGCTCAAGACCAAGCAGAAATCCTGCTAGTCAGTCGGCTGTTCGGCATCGGAGGGTGGGCTGCATAAACAATTTGACTTGACTCTAAAGGACTTGCTTAAAGACATACCTGCTAAATTTCTTAAAATTCTGACGGGGTATGAAGATGGCAAGTTTCTTGACGTCCAACTCCCCAATATACAACTCAACGAGATGGATTTGCTTATTGAGCTTCCCGATGACAGCCTTCTGCATTTAGAGATACAGAGCACGAACGACAAGGATATGCTTAAAAGGATGTATCTTTATTCGGCGCTTGTTTATAATCAGTTTGAAATACTGCCAAGACAGGTACTGTTATATGTTGGCAACAGACCTCTGGACATGAAAAATGCAGTAGGCAGCTATTCGTATGAATTACTCGACATTCGTGATATCAACTGTTCGGAGCTGTTACAAAGTGAAAAACCAGAGGATGTCGTATTAGCGATTTTGTGCCAGTCAGACAATATTGATGTAACGATTGCCAAAATCTTAGAGAAATTGTCAAGGCTGCCATTAAGGGCAAGGAAAGATTACATATTAAAATTGCTATATCTATCGGACTTGCGAAAGTTGTATAATAAGATAACTCAGGAGGTAGAGAAGATGCCGATAACGATTGATATAGCAGAGAGTGACTTGTATAAGGATATCTTTCACAGGGGAGAACTTGCCGGCAAACTTGAAGGCAAACTTGAAGGCAAACGAGCAGGCATACAGGAAGGCAAACGGGAAGGCTTACTTGAGGGGATTGAGTTAGGGCTTGAGATCAAATATGGTGCGGCCGGAGTTGAGTTGATGAGTATGGTGCGCATTATATCTACTGTTGACAGATTGGAGGAACTTAAAAATCTTATCAGAAAGTCAGATTCGTTGGAAAAGTTGAAGGAATTTTTTGAAAAAGGCAACTCTCAATCGTGATGCGCTGCGATGGGAAATTTGAAGCCGCGGCATCTATTGACATACTCTAAACGCATCAGCCTTGTCAGCAGGCATATCTTATGATTAACCACAGTGCCGGGTTAATGTTATAATGGTTAACGGCAATGTATGAAATGAATAGCAAGGATATACAGACAACCGGCGTCTTATTGTTAAATCTTGGCGGGCCTGCGTCGCTTGAGGACGTGGAGCCTTTTCTTTACAACCTATTTTCAGACAGGCTTATAATTAAGCTCGGTCCATCGTTTATGCAAAAGCCGCTGGCCGCGGTTATAGCCGCAAAGAGGGCAGGGAAAAGCCGCGCTATGTACGCCCAAATAGGCGGCGGCTCACCGCTTTTGCGTATTACCACGGCACAGGCCGGGGCGCTCTCAACTGCCCTGAACGAAGGCAGTCCCAATGATAAACCGCAGTTTGCCGTATTTACAGGGATGCGATACTGGAGTCCTTTTATCGAGGATGCCGTGAAGTCCGCCTATGGGGCGGGGATAAGGGAATTCATAGCGCTAAGTTTGTATCCACATTACAGCTTGGCAACAACCGGCTCTTCGTATGCCGAGCTTGAGCGCGTATTAAGTAAATATCCTGCGAGGTGCCGCTATATTCGCTCATGGCCTGATAACGTCCAATATGTCGCCGCCCTTGCTGAACTTATTAACCAGGGGATTGAGGGGTTTGAAGGCAGACGCCCACATATCATCTTCAGCGCCCACGCCCTTCCCGAGTATTTCATCACACAGGGCGACCCCTACGTAATCGAGATAAACAAGACTATTGAGGCCCTAAGGCCGACACTCAACGGGTATGAAACTCACCTGTCGTACCAGAGCAGAGGCGGCCCGGTCAAGTGGCTTTCACCGTCCACAGAGGAAACTATAGCAGGGCTGGCAGAGGCCGGCATTAAGGATATTCTCATAGTGCCGGTAAGTTTCGTCTCAGACCATGTAGAAACCTTATACGAAATAGATATTTACTATAGGGATTTAGCGCTAAAACGTGGTATAATTCTAAGAAGAGTGCAGTCGTTAAACACACACCCCGTATTTATCGGGGCGCTAAAGACGCTCATACTTGAGGCAGGTAATGACAAGATGTTGACAACTGGAGGCATGGACAAGGTATGAAAATAGCGATAGTTGGGGGCGGCATATCAGGGCTGGCACTTGGGTATTTATTAAAAGAAGGCGCACCCAACGCAGATGTGGTCATTTATGAGGAGCTGTCAAGGCCGGGCGGCAAGATTTGGACTGAGCGCCACGGAGGCTATCTGCTTGAGGGCGGCGTAAACGGCTTTCTAAGCAATCGTCCAAAGACGCTTGAACTTGCGGCAGCCCTGAACCTCCCGCCTCTAAGAAGCAGCGACAAGGCAAGAAAAAGGTATGTGTACTCAAACGGCACGCTGAATCTCATACCAGAGGGCGTGTTAGATTTTATCAAGTCAGACCTGCTTAGCATAGGCGGGCGGCTGAGAATAGCGCTTGAGACCGTAGTGCCGCGTACAAACAAAACCGATGAGACGCTCTCAGAGTTTGCCATAAGGCGGCTTGGGCGGCAGGCGTATGAGACATTGATAGACCCGATGGCCTCCGGTATCTACGCCGGGGACTCTACGCGGCTGTCTCTGAAGTCGTGTTTCCCTAAGATTTATAATCTTGAGGCCAAATACGGCAGCCTTATTCGTGGAATGCTAAAAATGAAGTGGGCGGCAAGAAAGACTGGCAAGACGGTCTCAGCCGGACCTGGCGGTGCGCTGACCTCATTTCAGGACGGGATGGGCGCTCTGATTGGTGCCCTTGCCGAAAAACTTGGCAGCGCTATTGTCAAAAACAGAGGCGTTGTCTCGATAGAGAAAACTGCCGCCGGGACACATTCAATACATTTCAAAGACGCCCCGTCGGAAGAGGCTGACGTGGTGGCGCTTGCCTGCCCGGCACACGCAGCTGCCTCCATCGTAAAAGACCTCGATAAGAAGCTCTCGCGCGCCCTGTCTGAGATCCCATATCCATACGTAACTGTTGTGTCAATGGCCTTTAGGGCTGAGGCGGTCAAGAGTAACTTTGACGGGTTTGGTTTTCTAATCCCATACAAAGAGCACAGGAAGATTTTGGGAACTCTCTGTGACTCAAGCACCTTTCCGGGACGCGCCCCTGAGGGCTATATGCTCTTCCGAACAATGCTTGGAGGGGCAAGGGCAGCCGATGTCGCCGCCCTTGACGACGGCAAAATAATTGATACCGTATTTTCAGAACTTTCTGATATAATAAAGGTGATAAGGACGCCGGAAATGATAAAAATATTCAGGCATGAACGCGCCATACCTCAATATAATAAAGGGCACGCCGCCCTGCTTGACACTATTAATCAGTTGCTGACGGCGCATAGCGGGCTATATCTTCACGGTAACTCATACACCGGCATTAGTGTAAATGACTGCGTTGAACAGTCATATTCGCTCAAGAGTGCAATAATAGGGAAACACTGTCTATGACAGTACTTAAATAATGAGGGCCAACGGCCCATCAACAACGTCATGTTAAGGAGGCAATAATGACTGAGGCGGAAATCATTGAGCACCTGAGACAGCAAAACGAGGCATTCAAGCAGCTGGAAGAAGACCACAGGAATCTGGACTTACAGATAGACGATTTTGACAAGAAGAGATTCCTGACCACAGAAGAGGATCTCCATAGAAAGGAACTGCAAAAGACAAAACTCCATAAAAAAGATCAAATTGCAGAGATGATACGGAACTTTAAACGCTCGTCGAATTAGCCGTGCGCATATTACAGGAGGCGGAGCGCTCTGCCCCCCGCAGAGAAGGAGATATGAGAAAATGCGAAGCGATAAGATAAAAAAAGGCGTGGACAGGGCACCTCACAGGGCGCTGCTTTACGCAACGGGAATCCCTAAGTCTGAAATGAGCAAACCCTTCGTAGGCGTTGCAAGCAGTTTTACTGACGTAATCCCGGGCCATGTGGGCATGAGAGAGCTGGAGCGTTTTATAGAGAAGGGGGTTCACACGGGCGGCGGGTATCCGTTTTTCTTTGGCGTTCCCGGCATATGCGACGGCATAGCTATGGGGCATAGCGGGATGCACTATTCGCTTCCATCGAGAGAACTGATAGCGGACATGGTTGAGACTATAGCCAACGCCCACCAGTTTGACGCGTTGGTATTGTTGACAAATTGCGACAAGATAACCCCGGCTATGCTGATGGCGGCGGCCCGCGTAAACATCCCGTCAATCATAGTAACTGCAGGGCCTATGCACTCAGGCTATCTAAAGGGCAAGCGCCTCTCATTGGTAAATGACACGTTTGAGGCGGTTGCTAAGCACAGGCAGGGCCTCATAGGAGATAAAGAATTGGGCGAACTTGAGATGTGCGCCTGCCCCGGCGCAGGGTCATGCCAGGGCATGTACACGGCCAACACGATGGCCTGCGTTACGGAATCCATCGGCATGAGTCTCCCCTACTGCGCCTCATCGTTGGCCATATCGTCAGAGAAAAAGCGCATAGCCTTTGAAAGCGGCAGAAGGGTGGTAGAGCTTGTGAAAAAGGGCGTAACGCCGCGAAAGATAATGACAAAGAAGGCGTTTGAAAACGCCATAAGGGTTGACACCGCCCTTGGCGGCTCCACAAACACGGTTCTGCATATACCGGCAATAGCCCACGACGCAGGGGTAAAGCTGCCCATAGAGGTCTTTGACGAATTAAGTAAGACAACACCGCACATAGCCAATATGCTTCCCGGCGGGCAGCACTATCTTGAAGACCTGCACTATGCCGGAGGCATTCCGGCAGTGATGAGCAGACTTCAGCGCCTGATGCACGACCATATTACGGTCTCTGGCCGCAGGGTATTTGAAATCATACAGGACGCCACTATTGTGGATGAGGACGTAATCGTGCCTATTGAAAAGGCATACCACGCCCAGGGCGGCATAGCGATAATGAAGGGGACGCTTGCCCCAGGCGGCGCAGTTGTGAAGCAGTCGGCGGTGATAGAGAAGATGATGAGGTTTGAAGGGACGGCGCGCGTGTTTGACTCTGAGGACGACGCCATTAAAGTAATATTAGAAGGCAAGATAAAGCCCGGCGATGTGGTGGTGATAAGGTGTGAAGGCCCGAAGGGCGGCCCCGGCATGAGGGAGATGCTCACGTCAACGGCGGCGATAGCTGGCATGGGGCTAAGCGAGTCTGTGGCGCTGATAACAGACGGCAGGTTTTCTGGCGGCACCAGAGGCCCGTGCATAGGGCACGTATCGCCGGAGGCGATGGAAGGAGGCCCGATAGCGGTGCTCAGAGACGGCGATAAGATAAGTATAGACATACATGAAAGACGCCTTGATATGCTGGTATCGGAGACCGAGATAAAGCAGCGCCTCAAGGCGTGGAAGCCTGCAAGGCCAAAGATAACCACCGGCTATTTATCACGATACGCCCAGATGGTAACGTCTGCGGGGACTGGGGCGATAATGAAGACCTTCGGGGACAAATAATAAAAGCTCTGTGCGTACAATAATGCCGGTAATTCAGGAAGAGCCATCAGGCTGCGGCATAGCAAGCGTGGCGGCTCTTGCCGGAGTGTCATATCAGGAGGCTAAGGATGCCGCAAATGACCTTGGCATTTATGCGCATGACAGCAGGCTTTGGTCAGAAACACAGTATATTACAATCCTGTTAAGGCACTTTGGCCTATCAGCCGCCGATGTTGAGCTGCCTTTCGTTTCGTGGCGGTTACTCCCGTCGTTAGCGCTTCTTTCGGTCAAGTGGCATATTGAAAAGGGGCGGCCATATTGGCATTGGGTCGTTTTTTGGCGCAGCCCCGACGGCCCTCTGGTTTTTGATTCTAAGAAGACGCTTAAAACAAACATACGCACTGATTTTGGGCGGATCAAACCAAAGTGGTATATTCCCATTGAAAAAGGTTCACATAACTGCAAACTGCCATAAGATGTTTATGAGAATAATCCAGCCTCTGCTGCTGGCCGTATGCCTCTTTTCTGTTAATGCCGAAGCAGACGGCAAAGGCAAGGGTCTATGTCAACATCGAAGACACAAACGAGGCGGTAGAAATAGACAGCAACGCGTTATCAGTAACGCGCCGGTATGCGCTTAACCCGAGCGAAGAGCCAACGGGAATGGGAATTGACGCAGAGAACCACCGCATATTTTCAGGCTGCCACAATAAGCTTATGGTAGTGTTGGACACTGTTTCAGGTAAGGTCATTGCGTCATTGCCGATTGACGAGGGTGTTGACGGCAATGGATTTGACGCGGGAACTGGACTTGCCCTTAGCGCAAATGGCACAGGGACGCTGACTGTAGTACGTGAAACCACCGGCGGCAAGTTTGAGGCAATAGATTCAGTGCCGACACAGCGCGGCGCGCGCACAATGGCAATTGACACAAAAACGCACAACATCTACCTACCCACCGCGCCCAGTTTGAGACACCCCCATCGCCAACACCAGACGGCAAAAAACAACGCCCCGTACCGATTAATACCAAGTTGCAATCATAGAGGTAAAGAGATTTCCATAGTCCGTCATTCC
>JAKOEO010000079.1:0-9165 GCA_022321325.1 Candidatus Magnetominusculus sp. LBB02
TCGATAGGAATGTGCTTGCCGTGAAATCAGATGGTGTAGTTATTTAGACGCTTACGAAGGATTTGAATAAAGTCGTCAACAGTGCCAGCCGGTGTTTTTGTAATGCGCAGCAAAGCTGGTTCAAACGCAGTGTAAATAGTTTTATGTCGTGTCAGGATAAAGCGGTTTTTTCGGGTGATACTTCTGGAAGTTCCGGCAGTGTTGCATAAAAGGATTTATGCAGAGCTACGGCTTGTTTTTTTCTCCATTCGTTGAATACACCCCCTTTGTAAAGCATTTGAGGGGCAAGCCGCTTTCTTGACGATGATAAATAGTCAGCCCTTGGATAGTTGGGGCCATTCCACACCATTTTTGATTGCCCATCGGGGTTTCCCATGTATTGGGCAAAAGGGTTTCTGACGTTACCGGAGATGTAAACGGCCTGGACTTCCAGTGAGCCAAAATCAATAAGCCTTCCATGCTCATCGTAAGACACAAGGACAACATCTATATTCCCAGCTGATTGCCCGGTTCCATCTTTGAGTCGTACTTCTGTAAGGGATGTCCACGATGTATCGTTAGAAAAGAAAAAAGCGGCTGCATCTTCTGCTATTATCCAGTTTTCGCGAAACCGAATTGGACAGGTTATTGTTGCAACTCCGTCGTCGTTAAAAATAGAACAGACCCCCAGTGGGTCAAGAGCCTTATCCTTCGTGCAATTTGGAACCTTGTTATTGAATGGGCAGATTCTTCCCTTTCTGTAGCGCTTTGCCTCATTGCTTTGATTGTCTATAGGAAAGCCAAAAACTTCTGCAAGTGGATTAGTCGGCACCCGGATACCTTCCTTTTTATTTTAGTTGGTATCACATTATAGCACACGAGTGTTTGGATGTCAAAAATGAAGAATACCTTCAAACACGGAACTTCCCCCCGCTTGCTTTTACGCGCGGTTTGTTTCATAATACAGCATTGACTAACTCAGTGTCGGCATTATCTTATAACTAAAACTCAGGAGGATGGTTAAATATGGAAAGATTGAAGAAACTCAAAGGATTCTCAGGCCGTAAGGGGCCGCTGCTTTTTATCATCATGGACGGCGTAGGCTTTGGTAAGGACGACGACACCAATGCGGTTTATCTGGCTAAGACCCCCGTGCTGGATAAACTCTTTAAAAGCGAACTCTGTACGTCTTTAGCAGCACACGGCGAGGCCGTCGGCCTTCCCAGCGACGAGGACATGGGTAACAGCGAAGTCGGCCACAACGCCTTCGGGGCAGGACGCGTGTTCGCACAAGGGGCAAAGCGCGTCAACGAGGACTTTGCAACCGGCGCGGTCTTTAACGGCAAGCTCTGGAAGAAAATTGTCGAACAGGCAAAACAGGGCGGCGCGGTGCATTTCAGCGGCCTTCTCTCTGACGCCAACGTTCATTCTAATATCAATCACCTCTACGCTATGCTTAATAAGCTGGCAGAGTCCGGCGTCAAAAAGGCGCGCGTCCATCCCCTGCTTGACGGCAGAGACGTAGCCCCGCGTACCGCCCTTGAGTACGTCGCCCCGCTTGAAGAACTCCTGAAAAAGATAAGAGACGAAAAGGGCTACGACTACTGCATCGCCTCAGGAGGCGGCAGAATGAACGTTACTATGGATAGATACGAGGCCGACTGGACGATTGTCAAGCGCGGCTGGGACGCCCATGTAAACGGCATAGGCAGACCGTTTCGCTCATGCGAAGACGCAATCAACGCCTTCTATCAGGAAGACCTCGATGACCAGAACATGGGGGCGTTTGTCATCGTGGATGACGCAGGGCAGCCCGTTGGCAAAATGGAAGACGGCGATTCCTTTATATTTTTTAACTTCAGAGGCGACAGGGCGATTGAGATATCGCTTGCCTTTGACAGCGGCCCGGAGTTCAATAAGATAGACAGAGGGCGTTTCCCCAATGTCTATTACGCCGGTATGATGGAGTATGACACAGAGGCCAAAATCCCGAAGAATTTCCTGGTTGAACCGCCTCAGATATCAGAGACCGTCTGCGAGTATCTTGCCCAAGAGAAAATCACCATGTTTGCCACATCGGAGACGCAGAAATTCGGCCATGTCACATACTTCTGGAACGGCAACCGCTCCGGCTACATTGATAAAGAACTTGAGCTATATGTCGAGATACCGTCTGACAAGCTCACCTTTGACAAGGCCCCAAAGATGAAGGCATACGAGATAACAGAAAAGACCATCGAGATACTTGAGTCAGGGAAATATAAGTTCTGCCGCCTGAACTTCGCTAACGGCGACATGGTAGGCCACACCGGCGTCATGGAGGCCGCCATAACGGCTGTGGAGACGGTTGACGAGTGCGTGGGCAAGCTCATAGAGGTAGTGAAAAAACTTGACGGCATTGTCATCGTAACCGCAGACCACGGCAACTCGGACGAGATGTATGTGATGAAGAAGGGCAAAAAAGTCGTCAAGACCTCACATACGCTAAACCGCGTACCGTTTATAATCGTTGACTCGGGCTACAAAGGGGAATACAAGATGGCAGGGCTGGAAAAACGCGGACTTAGCAACGCCGCCGCAACGGTCTGCAATCTGTTGGGATACGAAAAACCAGAAGCCTATGACCCGTCGCTGATAAAGTTTGGTTCATAGGACACAGGGGTATCTCTTAGCGCGGGTATCCTAAGTCTATAAATAGGGGGGCGCTTGCATTGTCGTTGCCCTGCAACGCTGCCCCTGCCGGGTCAGTGGCGTTTTCGTTATGGGAGACGATGGCACTGGCATTGTCGTTCTGTTGAGCGATTGTGGATGTGGCATTGTCTGCGGCCTGTTGGCCAGACGGTGGTGGCGGTGAGGCAACGGCGGATTTGACCGTCGGCATATTGCCGTGGGCTGATTGTTCGTGTTGAGGCTCTGGGGTTGGTTCTGGCTTGTCAGGCGGTTTTGCCTCCGGTGCAGCGGTCTTATCTATCGGCATTTGCAGGTGGACAAATTGTGTGTATATGGATCTGGCTGCGGTGGATGGCTTAACGCTATGCGGCAGGGCGGTCTCGATAACAAAGCCAAATCCCCACGCCAGTGCGCCCCATATGGTTAGCGATATTAATATTGTCCACGGCAGGCGCTGCCATGGACTGTCTATAGAATCATCATGCTTGTCAGTCATTGCCCTTTATGGCAATCATAAAATGCTCCGCTCCTGCCTTACGCGCTTCTAGCATTGCCAGCGTTACCACGCCGTGAGAGCTGTCGTTATCTGCGGCGACGATTATATTGTCCTCTTTGCCCTTGAGCATTGGGCGCAGCTCATTGGCGAGGGAATCAAGCGTTACAGTGGCGTTGTTTAAGAGGATTGAGCCGTCTTTGGTTATTGTCAGCGTGATGTGACCGCCTGGCGTTGCTTGCGAGATATCGCCGCTTGGCAGATTAATGCCCAGCGAATGAATATTTTGCAGGGCCAGCGAGGCAAGTATAAACGTGGCCAGAAGGAAGAACATCACGTCAATCATCGGGATTATCTCTATTCGTCCGCGTTTTGCGCGCCTGCCCTTATGGAATTTCATGCGCCGCTGCCTCTTGTTCAATTTTAATGCGGTCTATCAGGCGTGTGCCAAAGCGCTCCATCTTATCCATGGCGTTAGAGTGCAGGTGCGAAAAAAAGTTATATGAAAACAAGGCGATAAGGGCAACGACAATACCCAAAGTAGTTGCTATCAGCGCCTGTGCCACTCCGCCCGTAATGCCTGTGGGATTGACAAGACCGCCGGCGCCAATCAGCTTAAACGACTCCATCATGCCTATTATTGTCCCTACAAGGCCAATCAGCGGCGCTGCGGTGACGGTGGTCTCCAATATCCACAGCCCCCTGTTTAGCGCTATCTCTATAAGCTGCGCCTCGTCGGCTGCGCGCGACTCCACCCACCATGCAGGGTTTGTGCGGTTGTCCAGTATTATCTTAAAAAAACGCCGGTAATAGCTTCCCCGCGGCATCAGAGCCACACGGTCTTGCAGTTCCGCCCATGCAAAGTTATATGTCTCAACAATCTGGACAATGGAACGGCCCGGCGGCCTGCAGAGCCGAAGGTATACATACGCCTTATCCAGCAGGACAGTAACGGCCAATACCCCGATAGCAACCAGAGGATACACCATCAAACCGCCTAACCGCAGGGCATGAAGTGAAGTTGTCAGATATTGCATCATTGCGCTCCTTTTTAATCGTTTTGGCGGTGGAATAAGGCCGCTTAGCGTATAATACAATAAGAGATTGTATATAATAAAGCGGCTCACTACCCCAAGGCAAACGCACTATATGCGCATTGTTGTCAAACCAGAGTCAGACCAATGCCAAAATTAGCATTCAAATGCAATAATTCTGTCATTCCTTCTTTTCAGACCGGGTCATTATGCTTGCGTACAAGCCTTAAGCTCCCTGTCCAGTTCGCTTCTCATCTCTAATGGACAATCGGGTTTATATTAGCGCGTTATGTTTGCCAATCTAAGAGCTGCCGCCAACTTGAAACATATCGCCGCACTATGTTATGTTTAACAGAGCGATGGCAAATAACAGCACCAATATACCGGCACTGGCACGGGGACTGATGAGAAAACTTACCGCCGTTTTAGTCTTGTTTTTCTTTGGTTGTTCCTCAGCCGGCATGGTCAAGCCAATTCCTATAACGCCGGAAAATCCTATGCCTGCAGGGCCGCAGAGCTTTACGCTTGGCTCAGGCGATGTTATCATGCTAAAGGTATTCAATCACGACGAACTGTCAATCAGCAGTCTGAAAATCAGAACTGACGGCACCATCTCTGTCCCAATGGTAGGGCAGCTTAAGGTGGTTGACATGCCCATCAAGGATGTTGAAAGGCTGATTGAAGAGAAGTTGGCTTATTATTTTGTGCAGCCAAAAGTCAGCGTAAATGCAGTTACAATAACGAGCAAGAAGATATTTGTCTTAGGCGAGGTGGGCACACAAAGCGTCATTACCATGGAAGAGGATATGACTCTGCTTCAGGCAATTGCTAAGTCAGGCGGCGTTACCTCAGGGGCTAAGACCTCCGAGATATCCCTGATAAGGGGCGGGCAGGTCTATACGGTTGACCTGAACAGGGCGCTCAAGGGCGACCAGTCTCAAAACATAATGTTAATTGCCGGTGACGCAATTTACGTCAAGCCTACCGTTATTTCCACCCTTGGCACGTACTTCTCCGCCATAGGTTCGGTAATGGGATTTCTCCTCTCCATCGAAAGCAGCATAATACTAACTAAGCAGGTGACTGACATATTCCAAAACAAATCAGGCTCCACCAGTTCACCGTCATTATCTATTCCCACATCTACCTCGACTAAGTAATGCCCGTTTTTAAAAGCATATGCAGGGTATGCCACGGCGGCTGCGGCGCGCTTGTGAGCGTTGAAGACGGCATGGTAGTCTCGGTAAAGGGTGACCCGGAAAGCCCTGTAAGCAGGGGTTGGATGTGTATCAAGGGCCTTAAATCCCACGACATTGCAAACCATCCCGACAGACTCAAACAGCCCTTGAAAAGGGCTGGTGGGCGCGGTGGGAATCGCTGGCAGGAGATCGCCTGGGATATGGCACTCGATGAGATTTCAAACAGAGTTGATGACTTAAGAAAGACACATGGGCCAGAGACGATAGCCCTCGGCCAGGGCACAGGACGGCACCACTACATGCACGTTGTGAGATTTGCTAATGCCCTCGGCACTCCAAATTGGTATGAACCCGGCCTTGCCCAGTGCTTCATTCCACGGGTTACCGTAAGCCATTTGACCTATGGCGGGTTTGTCGTAGGCGACTACTATGGAGAGGTTAAGCCTGAGTGCATTATATTCTGGGGGCACAACCCCCTTGTTACTTGCGCCGATGGTGAACTGGCCCCGGCTGTGAAAAGGGCGATGACAGAGGAGTGTAATACAATTACCATTGACCCGCGACGGTCTGAGACAGCCAAAAGGTGTAAGACATGGCTTGCTGTAAGACCAGCCACTGATGCCGCCCTGGCCCTTGCCATGATAAACGTTATCATAGGCGAGGGACTGTATGACAAGGAGTTTGTAGCGGCTTACACCACAGGCTTTGATTTATTGCAGGCGCATGTTGCTAAGTATACGCCACAGTGGGCAGAGGACATTACGTGGATAAAGGCAGAGGACATAGTGAAGGCCGCCCGTACATATGCCACATCAAAACCGGCAATATTGGACTGGGGACTGGGGCTTGAGCAAAACTCAAACTCTTTGCAGACAGTGAGGGCGGTTGCAATTCTACGGGCAATTACGGGGAATTTAGACTGCCAGGGCGGCGACATCATGGGTATGAATATTTTAAAAGGATATCCCATTTTAAAGGACAAGCTGCCGCCTGACAGCTCCAAAAAACGCATAGGAGGCGAAGAGTTTAAGCTCCTTAGCGGCTGGCGCGCCTACATGCCCTCAGCCCACATACCCGGCCTATTTGGCGCGATGGCTGATGGCGTGCCCTATAAAATCAGGGGCTTGTTGATATTTGGCGGCAACCCGCTGCTTACCGTATCAAATCCAAAGAAGGTTTTAAGGGCTATCAACGCCCTTGATTTTCTCTGTGTTACGGATTTATTTATGACCCCTACGGCGCGGCTTGCCGACTATGTGCTTCCTGCGGCGTTTTGGACAGAGATAGACCATGTGCAGGGCTTCCCGCTTGTTGTGGAAAATTTCGCCTACGCGCAGACGGCTATTGCCCATACCGCAGAGTGCCGCCAGGACGAGTGGATTATTGACGAGTTATCAAGGAGGCTTGCCCTGCCAGGCTCAGAAACGACATATAAGGAAATCTACGCCTATCAGCTCTCACAAACCGGGCTGACGCAGAGGCAGCTTGCAGAAAGGGGCTATCATACGCCGCCACATAAGTATAAGAAATATCTGGAGCGCGGCTTTCGCACGCCGTCAAAAAAAGTTGAGCTATATAGCTCTGTCCTGAAACGAATGGATTTGCCGCCGCTGCCGGAGTATGTCGAGCCGCCGGAAGGTCCGATAGCCTCGATAGAATTGTCTGCCCAATTGCCCTATGTTCTTATCACGGGGGCAAGGAATAAGGAGTATTTTCATAGCGAACAGCGGCAAGTGGCCTCATTACGGCGGCTGCGGCCACATCCCTCATGCGAGCTGCACCCAAGGGCGGCTGCCGCCTCTGGAGTCTCGGAGGGCGATTGGACAGTTGTTGTGACCATACGAGGCGAGGCAAAATTCAAGGCGCACATCACAGAGGACATCCATCCCGACGTAATAAGCGTGGAGCATGGCTGGTGGTTTCCCGAAAGAGTAAACGATGAGAAGGCACTGTGGGAATCCAATGCCAATGTACTGACGGCTGACGCTGCGCCCTATGACCCCGCCTTCGGCTCTTACCGGCTGCGAGGGCTGCTCTGTAATATCAGAAGGCTGTAGCGGTCAGTCAGTTTTTTCTTGTCTGCAAGTGGCACTGGGAAAAAATTACCCGCTCTATTTCGGTATTTTCGACTTAAAACGGCTTAATTCACGGTTCTAAAGTTGTGGCATGTTATTTGCAATGTTATTGACGGCGATAGGTTTAGCCATTGGGTTAAAGTGATTTTAACTTTGTGGCGATAATAAGATTGAATAAGGAGGTTAGTTATGTTTGGAATAGATGCGGCGGCGGGGCTTTTCTCATCGGCATTGTCGTCAATGTTTGGGGCAAATAGTACAAAAAGCAGCAATTCTTCAGATAATATTAATAGCAGTGATTTTTTGTCGGCGTATGAGGCACAAACACAGCAAAAGACGTCAGATATGGTCAAAAGCCTGGATAAAAACGGTGACGGCACATTAAGCATAGATGAGAGCGGAATGTCCAAGCAGGCGTTCTCGGCAATAGACACAAACGGCGACGGCCAGCTTGACTCCAATGAGTTAAACGCTGCCTATGTTAAACAAGACATGCTGACATCGGCTCAGAATCTAATGAAGACCTATGATACAAACGGCGACGGCAAATTAACCGCGACAGAGTTAAGAATTTCGCAGCAGGATTTTGCGGCATTAGATACCACTGGCTCAGGAGCAATAGGAATACATGAACTGATGGATGCCAATCCGATGAAATCTCTCTATGAACAATACGCAAGCACGGCAAACATATTCACGACAAACCCCGCTAACACTTTGCAGGGACTTAATCTAACGGCCTGATGGGACAACCCGGAATAGGGCGGGTTGGGAGACGGGGGGAAACGGGGCTATACCCGTTTCCCCTTTATTTTTAATTGCCCAATAGAGGGCATTTATGATATTGTCTCTGCATGGAAGATAAAATCAGGGCACATCTTACCATAGAAGGCCGCGTACATGGGGTCTGCTTCAGGGCGTTTGTGCGGGATATAGCCAGAAGGTCGGACGTTAGGGGATGGGTAAAAAACCTCTCAAACGGCGATGTCGAGGCAGTCCTCGAAGGCGCTAAAAAAGATGTGGGGGTTGTGGTGGCAAACTGCTATAAAGGACCGCCCGGCAGCCTTGTTACCAACGTCTCGATTAAATGGGAGGATTACACTGGCAGCGCATCCCCTTTTTCAATCGTATATTGAAACAATACAGCGGCTGCAATTTAAGCATAACCGCCCCTGTACAGACGCGTGAATATTTCTACTATGGTTTGACGTTGTTAAAAAATATCTTGACAAAGTATGTCTTGCAACAGTAAAATCCGCCAATGGCAACAAGCTGGATATCGTTTCTTATGGCAGGGGCTGCTATTTGGGCAATTGGCGGAAGTAGGTACGTGTTGTTATTGTCTATCTTCTTAAAGGTATTGTTAATATTGTCACTCCTGCTTATACCTGGATTTCTGCTCCTAAAGCTTGTAAAGAAAGGTTATTTTTCTAACAATATGGCGTTCTTATTAGCCGCACCGGCATCCATATTTGTTTATGGATTGATATTCATTCCGCTTTACTCCGTACACAGCCACTTTATATGGTATTTAATATTTAATAGTGCATATATTATTAGCGTAATATATGTTGCATATATGAAAATGATAATTCCAGAGATTCTTAACATAAGCCCCACATTGAAATATGGATTGATGATGGCAGTATTATCGTCTGTCATAGCGCTATGTTTTCTCTCCGTAAACATAAACAACCCCGAAAAAGAAATGGCTT
>JAKOEO010000079.1:9175-14508 GCA_022321325.1 Candidatus Magnetominusculus sp. LBB02
ATAGCGCTATGTTTTCTCTCCGTAAACATAAACAACCCCGAAAAAGAAATGGCTTGCCAGCAAACTTTAGACAGGGGATTACACTTATTGCCTTGCGATAATGGACTACAATATGACACGGCGATGGTTTTTGCTAAATATGGCAAGCCGTGGTTAGTGCCATACCGCGAAGGGGCCCAGTGGCAATTGACTATGGGCGACAGACCCCCTCTTGTGGGCGTTATAAACAGCTCTGTAATGTTATCAATTAACCAGCGGCCATATAGCTTCTGGAATTTCACGATAATAGCGGTCACATTAAACACACTTTTTTTGCTGCCGCTGTCCATGCTGGCTATGAGAATATTCAAACGTCCTGCCGCAGCCTATCTGGCAGTGCTGTCGGTGTGTTTGAATATGTATACTTTTATTAACATTTATTGGGCAACGCCAAAATTGCTTTCCGTCTTTTTCTTGTTGACACTGATAGTTTATTTATGGGAGACTGAGGTGTCGCCTGCCGCTGCCTCCATCGCAGGGGCTGTCTTTGCCCTTGGGATGCTTTCACATGGCAATATCATCTTATCCGCTCCGGCTTTGCTTTTGATAGTTTTTTATTATATGCTGCGTAGAAAATCTTATGTTACATATTTAATATATTCCATATGTTTCTTAATATGCTTTTTATTGTTAAACGCGCCATGGAGTATATACAAATTAAGGCATCCAGAGATTAACACCAATAGTTTAATCGCCCACTACGTACCATACACTTTAGTATACTCGGACGGCATAGCTAAGCCGCTTTCTGTTATGGCTGCCGACTTCCTGCGGGAATATCCACTTGATAAACAGATAGAAAGGCGCTGGAGCCATCTTCGAGACGTTATAGACAGAAGTGGGGGCAGGTTGAAGCTAACCGCCCTACTACTGCAAAACGGCGATATAGCGGCATATCTAAATAGGTTATATGCACCTATGCTTCTTTTTGTTCCTATAACGCCATGGGGAGAAGTACAGATTTTACTTTCATCTATGATGCTCATATTTTACCTTATAAAACTGCCATTTTTAAAGAATAAGACGTCGCAGCCGCCATTGCCTTTTAATGTTAAAATGGTGTTAGCTTTAATTTCTTCAATCATACTAAATTATACATTTCATGTCTCGATAAAATGGACAGCCACGACAAACTTAGAATCATCCTATACTGACTTTTTACTTATGATCATTATAATATCAGGTATCTCTTTTTCCTTTGGTCCTATAGTTAAGTACTTCTCGCTCTTCTGGGTAGTTCTTGATTTTGCATACTATATAATTGCAAGTTCTCTGCGCAATAACTTTCAACTTTTCGATTTTTTTAATATTGCAATCTTCATAGGAGCGGCTCTGATGGTTTATTTAACACGCTTTTTTATAAAAATGAGTTATACTTCTTACAATGCAATAGGCTTGAGGCAACAGTGTAATGGCTAATTTTATTAAAAATAGAAGGTTGAATTATTATTTCATACCTTTTCAACATATTCTCACACGAGGCTTTATGTAATGGGAAAAAACAAACAGGCACTTTGTACGATATGTTGCCGCGAAACAGACGATTTGATAATCGCTTCAATTCGCGGCGAATTTGATACATATGATGTGTTTTTCTGCCGCGGCTGCAATGTTGGCATAACCGCCCCTGTGCCGTCTCACGGCGATCTGAAAAAACTCTATGCCATTGGCGGTTACAGAGAAAAGACCGGCAAACGTTTCATCCCGTTTGTAGAATACTTTATCCTGCTCTTTAGGCATATGCGTAAAAACAGGATAAAAAAACACATCAAAACCGGCAGAATCCTTGACATAGGCTGTGGAAGGGGGCTGTTTCTCAACGTAATGAAAGATGACGGCTGGCAGGTGGCCGGCGTTGAGTTTGACGAGGATGCCGCCTCAAGCGCCGCATCCTACTATGGGATAGAGGTAATCTCAGGCGAGCCTCATACGTGGAATTTTGTACCGGCCTCTTTTGACGTGATTACATTGAATCATGTCCTTGAGCATATTCCTGACCCAAAGGGATTGGTTGCGGCATGCAATAGACTTTTGAAGGCCGGCGGGCTTTTGGTTATTGCGGTTCCAGATTTAGGCGGCACTCAGGCCCAGGTCGGAAAGATTAACTGGTTTCATCTGGATGTGCCGTATCATCTGTATCATTTTACCAATAAGGGCATATCTTCTCTGTTGAGGGCGGCCTCTTTTAACATAGTCGGCAAGAGACACTTTGACCTTGAGTATAGCCTTTTTG
This sequence comes from Candidatus Magnetominusculus sp. LBB02, assembly GCA_022321325.1. Classification (GTDB taxonomy): domain Bacteria; phylum Nitrospirota; class Thermodesulfovibrionia; order Thermodesulfovibrionales; family Magnetobacteriaceae; genus Magnetominusculus; species Magnetominusculus linsii. Next base: position 11,448 of record JAKOEO010000079.1, read on the forward strand.
GCTGGCTTCAGACCCTGCTCAATATTACCGGCATAAAGAAGAACATGTTCTATGAGATGTTGAAAGCGCCGAGAAGGTGGAAGACCGCCCTTGCAGGCGCAAGCAAAAAAGACATCCTATTGACCGCGCTGCTTGTCCCGTTGTATACTTTGGTGTCTATGGTTTTTTCGCTGTTTGAGTCGTATGCCTCCGAGGCGGGCGGCGTAGTGGAGGTGTTTGCGCTAAAGGCGGGTGATGATACTAAATAAGAAAATAGCCGTGGTAATGCCGGCATATAATGCCGAGAAGACACTTGAGATGACTTATGCCGAGGTGCCGCATGACTATGTGGACGAGGTCATTGTCGTTGACGACGCCTCGCGCGACGACACTACTGCCGTTGCAAAAAGCCTCGGTCTAAAGACAATCGTCCACGAAAAGAACAAGGGCTATGGCGGCAATCAAAAGACATGTTATCGGACTGCCCTCGAAGGTGGCGCCGATATTGTTGTGATGCTCCACCCTGACTACCAGTATTCGCCGCGTCTGGTTACGGCGATTGCAGCGATGATTGTCTCAGGGCACTATGACCTTGTTCTTGGCTCAAGAATCCTTGGCGGCACTGCCCTCAGGGGCGGGATGCCCTTCTACAAATACGTATCCAACAGGTTTTTGACAATGTTTGAAAACTGGCTGCTTGGCATAAAACTCTCCGAGTATCACACAGGATTCCGCGCCTTCAGCCGTCAGCTGCTTGAGACGATTCCATTTGAGAAGAACTCCGACGACTTTATCTTTGACAATGAAATCATAGTGCAGGCATGCCATTTCGGCTTCAAAATAGGCGAGATAAGCTGTCCTACCAAATACTTTGACGAGGCCTCCTCTATCAACTTCACGCGAAGCGTAGAGTACGGCCTCGGCGTCATCGCGGCCTCGATTAAATATATGCTTCAAAAAATAGGAGCTGCCCGCTTCACCATTTTCGATAACGCAGATAAGGTAAAGCGGTGATAAGGTTTTCGTAAGCAGGTTACTCTTTAGTCTTTAGTTTTGGGCGCTTATTTGCCTGAAGAATCTTCTTCCTTATGCGAATGGAGCCAGGCGCCACCTCAACAAGTTCGTCTTCTTTAATAAACTCAAGGGCAAGGTCAAGGTTCATTGGTCGCGGCGGTACAAGCAGCAGTGCGTCATCAGCCCCTGAGGCCCTCATATTGGTCAGCTTCTTTTCCTTTACAATATTTACGTCAATGTCATTTTCCCTGGAGTTTTCACCGACTATCATACCCTCATAGACCTGCGTGTTTTCTGAGGTGAACATAGTGCCGCGCGGCTGCAAGTGAAATATGGCGTATGCCGTAGCCCTGCCAGCCCGGTCAGCGATAAGGGCTCCTGTCTGCCGCCTTGTCAGAGCGCCCTGCCACGGCTCATAACCGTCAAACAGGTGGTTTAACAGACCCGTACCCCTTGTGTCGGTCAAAAACTGCGAACGAAATCCTATCAAGCCTCTCGACGGTATTCTGAATTCCAGCCTCACGCGGCCAAATCCATTGTTGTGCATCTTTGTCATGCGGCCCTTTCTCATCCCTAACTGCTTGGTAATTACCCCTACAAAGTCTTCCGGGATGTCTATAACAAGCATTTCCATCGGCTCGTGAAGCACGCCGTCTACTTCCTTTGTAATCGTGGTGGGCATCGCCACAGAAAGCTCATAGCCCTCGCGGCGCATCATCTCAATCAGTATGGCAAGCTGCAGCTCGCCCCTTCCCATTACCTCAAAACTTTCCATCTGCGAAAAATCAACGCGAATGGAAACGTTATAGAGCAGTTCCTTCTGAAGCCGTTCGCGAAGCTGGCGCGATGTTACATATTTTCCTTCCTTGCCGGCAAACGGGGATGAGTTTACTGAAAACACCATAGAAATCGTCGGCTCATCCACCTTTATACGCGGCAGTGCGCGCGGAGTTTCATAGTTTGAGACGGTGTCGCCAATGTTGATGCCCTCGATGCCGGAGAGGGCTATGATGTCGCCTGAGCTGGCCTCTTTTGCCTCTGTTCTGCCAAGCCCCTCAAATGTAAACATTGACGTTACCTTAGTCTTTGAAAGCTGGTCTTTATCGAGCAGGACTGTAACCATATCGCCAACCTTCACGGTGCCGGAGAATATTCTTCCAATTGCAAGCCTGCCGACATAGTCGTTATAGTCAATGTTTGTGACAAGCATTTGCAGGAGTTCGTCTCTTTTGTCAGCCGGGGCAGGGATACGCTCTAATATGACCTCAAAGAGCGGCTTAAGGTCCTCTGATTTATCATCTGGATTAGCTGCGGCAGTGCCGGCCTTCGCGTTTGTGTAGATAACGGGGAAGTCAAGCTGGTCTTCTACGGCGTCCAGATCAATAAATAAATCATAGACCTCGTTAACAACGGCCTGAATTCGAGCATCGGGGCGGTCTATTTTGTTAATCACTACGATTTGCGGAAGCTCAAGCTCAAGCGCCTTTTTTAATACAAAGCGCGTCTGAGGAAGCGGCCCTTCGGAGGCGTCAACCAGGAGCAGCACGCCGTCAACCATTTTAAGCGTCCTTTCAACCTCGCCGCCAAAGTCGGCGTGTCCGGGGGTATCAACTATGTTTATCTTGACGCCCTCATAAAAAACCGCGGTGTTTTTTGCCATTATAGTTATTCCGCGTTCTCTTTCAAGATCAATGCTGTCCATGGCGCGCTCCTGCACCTTTTCGTTGGAGCGGAATATGCCCGACTGTCTGAACATGGCGTCTACAAGGGTGGTTTTCCCATGGTCAACATGGGCGATAATAGCGATATTTCTCAAATCCTGTCTCTTCATTTGTATTTATCCCATTAATCCAGTAGATTCAGGCTGGTCTGCCTGTAGTGCGTGTATATTAAACTAACCGTGCGATAAGTAGCAAATTGTTTTTCTAATTAAGTTAAGAAGGCCGGAGGCGAGGCAGCCCAGTGGCCAACTATGCTTAAGACCGAAACAGCTAATAACACTAATATAACAATATTATCCCAGATTGTCCATTAGAGATGAGAAGCGAACTGAATCGGGAGGTCAAAA
>JAKOEO010000007.1:0-8218 GCA_022321325.1 Candidatus Magnetominusculus sp. LBB02
ATGGTGTAATTGCATAGGTAATTTCAGCTTTATTTTTCTAATGCGTTTGCCCTGTAGTGGGCAGCCTTGACTTTGCCGATGATTTGGTATAGCATATTAATGGTGCAGATATTTTCTTGCTTTATAAGGAGGGGGTAAAATGGAAGATCTTTTAGCGCTGAGGACAATTATAGGCGGCTTCAGACAGAGCCGTGTTCTGATTACAGCAAATAATCTGGGCGTTTTTGATATTCTGAAAAGACCTAAATCGGCAAAGGCCATGGCCGCAAAACTTGGCGCTGACTTACGTGCAACAACCATCTTACTAGACGCCCTTGCCTCCATGGGGCTTATCGCAAAGAAGGGCCGCTTATATGAAAACCTGCCAGTTAGCGCCAAATACCTGCAATCGAACATGCCTCTTTATCAGGGCAATATCATCAGCCACTTTGACACGCTGTGGAATAATTGGTCTGGCCTTGATACCGTTGTCAAAACAGGAAAACCAAACCGCACCGCATTCGACCATCAGAGTTTCATAAGAGGGATGCACAACTTATCAGTCCTGAAGGTTAAAGATGTTTTAGACGCCATTGAGATATCAAATATCAAAACCGCGGTGGATATAGGCTCTGGTCCCGGCACCTATGCCATTGCCCTTGCTAAATGCGGCATAGCCGCCACCTGCTTTGACAGGCCCGAAACCATCGCCATTACAAGGGAATATGTGGGCAGTCTGCCCAACGTTAAATTTATCGAAGGCGACTTCCTTGTTGACGCCATTGGCAAAGGTTATGACCTCGCCCTTATTAGCCATGTGTTTCATTCATATACTGTACAGGAAAATATCAGGCTGATAAAGAAGGTTAAAAAGAGCCTGAACAAAAATGGTAAAATCGCAATTCAGGAGTTCTTTATCGAGGACAACATGGCTGAACCCCTTGAGGGCGCCCTGTTTGCCGTCAATATGCTCGTCCACTCGGATGGCGGGCGATGTTACAGCGTAAATGAGATGAGCGCATGGCTTAATAAGGCCGGCTTTAGCGAGATTGCCGTAAGCCGCGTTAACGAGGCCGTTATCATCACCGCACAACTCGCCGGATAGCCAATAGTGGCATGGCAAAGCGGTCTGCGGTCTGCGGCCTCAGAGCGGTCTAGGGCAGCTCATCACCGAGAATTTCTATTACTGCCTTGGCTGCGTCTTCAATGCCCTCTTCAAGCATATCGTCAGAGGTCTTTGCCTTCATAAGTTCGAAATAACCGGCAGCCTCCAAAATGCCTACAAGCCGTTCACAACTCGTTAGTTTTTGGTTATAGTACATCAGGGCGCTGCCAGTGTGATAATTTGTTTCAATCTTTTCTATGCCGGCAACGGCTGCCATGAGGCTCTCAAACCCCTTAATCTCATTCTGGTTATTATGCAGGCGTGGGCTTTGGATTCTAAGCCTTCCCGGCGTTGCGCTGATGTAGTATGTATCCATACGCAGTATTGTATACCTGTGATAATGGGTCTGTCTATGTCCCACGGTAAATTTGTTCTCCATCATAAGTGAGCGTTAGCTGCTTAGTTTGTTGCCATTTTTGTTCCTTTCTGTCATTCCGGCTTGTCCGGAATCTTCCCTTAAGTGATTGTTCTAAGATGATTTTTCCTATTCTGCGATATAAGACAGATTCCGGACAAGCCGGAATGACAGACAAAGAAAAGAATAGTCTGGAAATCACTGCAAATTCCCATGATAACTTGTTTTATTCGTTAGAACAAAATTACCGTGGTCTATGTCCTCAGTTACTTACGGGGCTATATAATAAGGATTTTTCACAATCTGCCCGCGTACTACCATAAATGGATGGTAGCTTATGATGTCCATTATGGTCTTGCCGCAGTACATCGCCGCATCGTATTGGCAGAGAATGCCGCTCATGGGATAATTCGCAACAAGGCCATCGAGCTTTGTCTCGTAGTCGTTCCATTGTTCAGTGCCGGGAATTTGCATCTGCCGACACAGCGCCTCACCCGCTGCGCGCACTGCCGTTGCGCCTGCCCCCTCTGCTTCCACGCAAAACTCCTTCCACTTTTCTATCATCCCCGTAACGTCAAACCTGCCGTCCCTACAGTAGACATCAACAAAATAATCTATTACAAACTGGCCGGTACTCATCTCTTTTTCAACAGTCAGCCCCAGACTTCTCAAGTAGCCGTCCATCTCCTCCGGCGTGTCCACATCGGCCAGCACTATCACCTTCTCATTTGCTGACAGGCCGCTTTTTACATACATCTGAAGCACCATGTCGCGCTCGGAGTCATCATTATATACGTGGCACATGTGAATCCCCGTATGGAATATCTCTTTCGTAAAGCCAAAGTCTATCTCATGTTTGACAGCTCTCATCATTATTATACAGTTTAACATTTTCGGCCCGATTTATTTTAGACAACCGTGTGATAATTTAAGCCGATATGCCGCGTGTTTTGATGCAGAAGACTAATAAGCTGCAGTTGCATCCTGCCGATTATTGGTAATTTCTGATTACCTCCGGTCCGCTGCTCTTAAATACTACTTTTACCTCGGTACCATTATTCCTGCGTATCTCCACTTTGCCGTGGAGCTGTCCTTCAGCTATACCGTTTATCAGACTAAACCCCATCGACTCATGATTGTTTATGTCCATGTCAAGAGGAATGCCGATGCCGTCATCACTGACAATTACCTCCACATTGTCATCCGGAAGAGTGTGCATAGTTAAATATATTGTCCCGCTTCTTCCATGAGGGAAGGCATATTTAATGGAATTGGTCAGCAGTTCGTTTACCAAGATGCCACACGGCACCGCCCTCTTCACTTCTAACATGACATCGCTGACATCCGTATTGATTTTGACATGTCTTAGCTCTAAAGAGTATATGCTCCGTATGTGTTGTGTAAGTTTCTCGATATATGCCTTGAAATCTATTTTGGTTAAATCATCATAGATGTATAGCATATCGTGGATAAGCGCAATGGCTCTTATACGGCTTTCTGTTTCTTTAAGTATATTTTTGTCATTGCTGTCATCTATAAAACTCATTTGCATTTTCAGGAGCGAGGCAATAATAGCCAGATTGTTCTTCACCCTGTGGTTGATTTCATGCAGAAGCAGCACCTTTTCTTCAAGAGACAGCCTCAGTTGCGCCTCTGTGCGTTGAAGCTCGGCTGTTCGCATCTCCACCATCGTTTCAAGATGCTCTTTGTATTGTTTGAGTTCGCTGTTGGCCTCCGTTATTTTCAACACATTATCATTTTTTTCGATCGTCCTTGCCAGAATGTTGCATATATTTCTTACAAAAGGCTCATAAGGCGCAAACTGTCTGGGGTCGTTCAAATTCAATATTACAAAACCATATACACGGTTGATAGTCCTCATAGGAATTGCCCTTATCCCGCGTTTACTCTCCAATAAGCAGTCGCAATTATAACCGCTGACTCCGCAGCCTGCGCAGTCTATGTTTTTGAAACCGTCAGAACATAAAAAAAAGTCAGATATTCCCGGAATGCTTAGAATTGGTCTGCTCAGGAACTCCGCCATCTCCTTTATGCCCTGCAACATCTCAATGACATCCTGAATAACTATCAGCTTTCCGAGAATATCCGCTCTGATTAGTTGAGGGGTCTTCATAAGATCAAATTCTCCCTCTAAATCTCAATTCCTCTGTAGTCATGTAGTATGGATTTCTTACAACCTGCCCCTTGACAACCATTAACGGATGAACGCTTAACACATCATATAGCAGCGCCCCGCCATACATCTTTGCGTCGAATCTGCAGAGAAGGCCGCTGTAGGGATAGCTAAGGGCAAGATTGTTAAGCTCGGACTCATATTCAAGCCACTGTTCGGCGCCGGGCACGCCATGATGAATCCACGAAGGCTCACCCGTTGCACGCACCGCCGCATATCCCTCTCCCATTCCAAGGTTATAAATCCCTCTTAACCTCTCAAGCATGCCCTGCATCTCGAACCGGCCGTCGGGACAGTAGGCCTCCATCTGATTTTTGATAACGAGTTGGCCTGTCTTTCTCTGCTGGTCAACAGAAAGTCCCAGATCGTTCATGCAATCATCTATATCGGCCTCTGTTTCCACATCCAGCAAGGCTATAACCTTTTCCCTCGCCGCAAGGCCGCTCTGTAGATATTTCTCGATTACCATCTTACGTTCGGCCTCATCATCATAAATGTAGCACATGTGAGTTCCAAGCGGGAATGTTTCTCTTGTAAATCCAAAATTTACCTTATAAGCTGTGGATTCCATGTTAACCTCCCTACACTTCTTTATACCCATTTCAGTATAGATGGAGACGTGTTACACATAAAATAGAGATTGGAAAGTGAGCCGACATCCGACAAGAGCGCTTAGGGCCTCCTTAGTTAATTATAGCATATTTTACCCTTATTTAAGTTGTCAATATTTATTTGTACCGGCAATCATGCTATTATAGCTTGTGAAAAAATATGCCCTTAAAATAACTCCGTCAGCGCGGGCAAGCAGATTTGATGAGGAATTAAATCGTGAGCAGCTTGAGGCCGTCACCTGCCCAGGAGGCCCTATGCTTGTCCTTGCCGGGGCCGGCACTGGCAAGACCCGCACGCTGACATATCGCGTTGCATGGCTTGTGGAAAACGGCGTACATCCATCGAATATCCTGCTTCTGACCTTTACGAATAAGGCGTCAAAGGAGATGATGCGCCGCGCAGCTTCTTTGATTGGCGCAGATGTTACGTCGCTTTGGGGCGGGACCTTTCATCACATCGGCAATCTCATCCTCAAAAGCCACGCCCGCCTGCTTGGCTACAAAGACGGTTTTTCCATTTTGGACAGGACAGACACTAAAGACCTCTTTGAGACATGCCGCACCGCAGTGGCCTCAGCCCATAAGGACTCACAGCTCCTGCCAAAGGCCTCTGTCCTTACAGACCTGCACTCATATGCCAGAAACACATCAAAACCGGCTGAGACCGCTATCTCTGAGCGTTTCGCGGCCCTCCTGCCAAATGCTCAACTAATATCAGACGTTACCACGCTTTACGAAAAGAAAAAAAGAGAGCTTAACCTTGTAGATTTCGACGACATCCTGCATAATCTTGTAGTGCTGCTTAGAGACCATGAGGATATCAGGGAATACTACAGCCGGAGATTTCGGCATGTCCTCGTTGATGAGTATCAGGACACTAATATGCTTCAGGCCGAGGTCGTGGCGCTGCTTTGTTCGTATCACAGAAATATTACGGCCGTTGGGGATGACGCGCAGTCCATATTTTCTTTCAGAGGGGCTAATTTTGAAAATATCCTGAACTTTCAAAAACAATATCCTGACGCCAGAATTTTTAAACTCACCACCAACTATCGCAGCACGCCGCAAATCCTCCACACAGCCAACGCGGCGATTGCCGCTAACCGGCGGCAGTTTCACAAGGAACTCAGAGCGGTGCGCGCCGAGGGAGAACTCCCCGCACTTGTCCCGCTTGAGGATGTGCGGGAACAAGCGCTCTTTGTCGCCTCTAAGATAAAGGACGCCGTAGACGACGGCGGCGCCCTCGATGACATTGCCGTCCTCTATCGCTCACACTACCAGTCTATGGAGATTCAGATGGAACTCACGCGGCTTGGTATTCCATACGATGTGCGCTCCGGAATGAAGTTCTTTGAGCAGGCGCATATAAAGGACATCCTCGCCTATCTGAGGATACTCTCAAACCCGTATGATGAGATAAGCTGGAAGCGGCTGTTGAAGATGCTGCCCGGCATTGGAAACGCTACGGCAGAGAAGATTTGGAACTACCTAACGCAATCCCCGCAGACGCCGCCGCTTGAAAGGCTTATCGGCGCCGCCGCTGCTGCCCCTAAGAAGGCCAGAGAACACCTCGCCGCGTTTGCCGCCTGTATTGAGGGCCTACGCAAGATTAGCGCCCCGTCTGAGGCAATTGATAAAGCGCTTAGGGGCAGCTATGAAAAATACCTGTTTCTCACATTCCCTGACGCGGATAACCGGCTGCGAGACCTTACGCAGCTTAGCGAGTATGCCGTGAAATATACATCCACTGACACATTTCTTAGCGAGATGGCAATTCAGGGGGCCGAACAGCCTATGGCCGCGGCAGCCGCTGCTGAAAGCGGCGAACATGTCGTGCTGTCTTCCATACATCAGGCAAAGGGGCTGGAGTGGAAGACCGTCTTTATCATCGGCCTTAACGACGGGCAGTTTCCCTCCATTAAGTCTGGCAAGAACTGGGACGAGGAGGAGGAACGCCGTCTATTTTACGTTGCCCTGACAAGGGCATGTGACGAGCTGTATCTGTGTTACACATATACCTCATATGCGGGGCTTATGAGGCCGTCAAGGTTTATCAGAGATATTCCCGGAGGACTTTTCGAGGAGATAGAAATAATATAGATGGGGGATTTTGATTATGTCTTACAAAGAAGCATTTTATAACGGGTTTTACTCGGCAAATAAGAACATAATGCTGCCGCTGATAAAAATGGCCGCCCAATATATCCTTCTGATAGGGCTTGTTATTGTATCAATTATATCGGTTTTGGGGGCGGTGTTAATGTTTGGGACGGGAATGCTTGCCGCGCTAAAGGGTTTTAATATGGAAAACGCCGGGGCACTGTTGTCCTCCAAATATTTGATATTGGTAGTAGTCCTTGCAGTCGTTCTCTTGTTTTATGTCTTGATTGCCTCATTGGCGGTGCTGTTTGTCTATGGCGGGGAGTGCGGGATGATTGCGCGGGGGATAAAAGAAGCGGATTTTAAATTTGAATTGGGAGATTTTTTCATAGAAGGGAAAAGATACTTTGGGCCGGTATTCTGGTTTACGTCCATAGTATGGAGCGCGGCGCTGATTGTTTTGCTGCTCCTTGCGGCCTCTGCCATTCCTCTGGTATCAATAATTAACAGCTTAGAGGGCACAAGCGCCGGGTTATCAACATTTATTGCCGTTTTATCTGTACTGGCTGGCTCGGTAGTACTCTTTTTTCTGTTTACGGGTACGCTTGCGGTAACGATGTATGGTACGGCCATGATGATTTTCAATGGGGTAACGGCAAGGCAGGCCTCTAACGACGCCGTTAAAGTCCTATTCAGACGGCCATCGGCATTCGGGTTTTATCTGCTATGCGTGGTTGTTTATTTTGCCGTTGCTATGATAATTGCCGGCAGCACAGTCGCCATTGTCGCAATACCGGTTATAGGCACAATAATTGTCATTCCATATCACCTACTTGTGCAGGTAGTGCAGTCTTATTTGGCGGTTTTATTTATTGCCGTGCTGTTTTCATATTATTACGGGGTTGAGGGGCAAGGAAGGACCGCCGCTACCTTCGGAATGACCACTCATGCGATTGATATTTCTGCTGAAGCCGGCGGACAAGGGCAATCTCCCTCTCATCCAGCTGCCCCGGATGAAGGTGCACATTAAACACCTGTTCAAAGGCTTTAACTATGGCAGTTTGCAGAGCGGGCAAAGTTATTGAGGCGTTGAAATCCCTGAGACCGGCAAAAGAGGCGTCAGCGTTTTCGTTAAACACCGACGCAAGCAGACGATGGTCAATAGACATTGGTATGGAGCCTTGTTCAAGCAGCGCGCCGCGGTATCGCCTTTGGGCGGCACCCATGATTTTCCTGCCCATTACGGTTATCTCGCTGTATGAGGCTGCCTTAAAGCACATGGGATTTGCCGTTAGAGGGCCTGCCTCTGAGCGTTTGAGCCGCCTTGAGGTTATAGCGCACTCAAGCCCCAGCGCAATAAACGCCCTGAAAAATGCGGTGCTTATCACCTTGTAATTATCTAACACGCTGCCTGAGAAAGGGGCTGCGTTTGTGCCGGTTGAAAAACTAAACGTCAGCTCGTCGCTGTGGACAATTGCCCGCCCCCCCGTTGGCCTTCGCACAACCGGGATATTCAGACGACTGCACGCGCCGGTATTAATATCTGCAATGCGCTGAAACGCCCCTATGGTTACAGACGGGCATGACCAGCCGTAAAACCGTAGGGTTGGCGGCGATGCCCCGGCCTCGACAGTCATGGCAATCGCCTCATCAGCCGCCATATTATAGCCGGCCTCAAACGCCGCATAGTCAATTAATCGCCACTGGGCCTCACTCATATCATGGCATTGTAGCACATTTGTGGGCAAACGCGCAGCGCCTTATACCAATTTGCAATCATACAAGTAGATTTTCACTCACCGACAAAACCCTGT
>JAKOEO010000007.1:8298-9759 GCA_022321325.1 Candidatus Magnetominusculus sp. LBB02
GGAATGACGGACTATGGAAATCTCTTTACCTCTATGATTGCAACTTGGTATTAATACGACTTGAGGCATTTGTGAATCCTTTGGGTATCAAAATCTTTTTCCTCTAATACTAATATTATAGGGGTGCCGACAGTGGCAATAATGCCAACAACGAGACAACCAACAAGGCCGCTAATCTCGAATATAATGACATGCGCTCAACTCCATCGTTGATTGGCGTCATTGTTCAGTCCGTTTCCTCAGTAGAGCTTGCCTTTGCACTTGCGAATGTTTAAATCTTTATTGGTGAAATTGTATGTAACCTCGCCATTGTCTATTTCTTTGCCTTTATCATAAACGGCGTCCTGTTCTATTGTGAGACTAAATTTTATATTGACTTGGTCTAACTCAACGCCAGTGCGGGTCTTTATTACCACGAAATCATCGTAGAAAAAATCTATATCCAAACCACCAGGGGCATTCCACTTATAGCCGTGACAATGACCGCTATAGTCCCTGTATTTATCCACTTCAAAGATAAATCCAAATGGAGATGGGGAATGTAAGATATTGTGTATTTTGGCATTGCTTACGTGAAAATCAAAGCCGACCACACGGTGAATAATTTTGTTGCTCTTAGGCAATTTCTTCAATGACACGCAGAGGAGGCCGTCATCCCCCTCGGCAAAAGAGAAGGCAAACAAGAGGATTGCCAGTATGACTAATGTCTTCGCGGTTTTTTGGGTAAGCATTTGTTTATCTTTTTTAAAGTAAAATCTTCCATATCAATGTTTAATGCAGGAAAGCCTATGCCTATACCGCCTTTTTTCCCCATATATATTGCTCTCATATTTACACGTATCTTATCTTCCGATTTATTTTTGGGTTGTCTGATAATAGCTATTTTTTTTAAATCTTCATCGCGGATGGTATCTTTATCAGACTTTGCCGCGGCGGTCATAATAGATTGTACTCCACAGGAGCCATCACAATCAGTAATGTCATATACCCATGACGAAGGTAGAAACGGCTTGCCGTATATATAAGCATAGTGAATAGTCAACTCAAATGCCCTGACTCTGTCCGTCTTATAATGCGGGTCATAATTATACAATACATAATAATAGTTGTCTTTACATTCAGACGCGACACCATTAACGGCAAACAGCATCACCGCCGACACTATCAGCGGTATAGCCAGTCTATTTGTGATGGTCATGCAGTTTAATACCCCTTCCAGTGATATGTCTTCAAGCGTTTATGAATTTCCTTTATTTTAAAGTCTTTGGCATCCAGAAGCAGTATTTTAGTTGTACCATCTTGTTTGAGACAAATCAGCGTCATACTAAAAAACAGTTCTTTCTCTATACTGTCAGGGGCTAAAATAAAACTCAGAAAATCCTTAAAAAAGCCAATATCAACGGCATCCTTGTCTGTATATGCCGCGGCAACAAATTCGTATGTTCTTTCATCATTAAGGTG
>JAKOEO010000007.1:9769-10860 GCA_022321325.1 Candidatus Magnetominusculus sp. LBB02
CCTTGTCTGTATATGCCGCGGCAACAAATTCGTATGTTCTTTCATCATTAAGGTGGTAATGCCAACCGTCAGGCATTTTAGGTATACCATAGATAGTAGAATTGAAGCTGGTATCTAAAAAAAATGCCCTGACCTTATATTTTTTCTTAGCGTATAAATCTTTCAATGATACAATATAAAACTTATACCCAAGTTCTTCCTCAAACCCGGCCACCGGTGAGAACACCACCGATGAGACTATCAGCAAAACCAATAATCTTGAATATAATGACACGCTCTTAACTCCTATGATTACGCATAGTACCGTAATATCTTAATTCTAAACGTACGTATATGCTATTGTCAAGCATTTTTTAAATAAAAAAAGAGAGGAGCGTGGTTTTGCTCCTCTCTTTATATTAGATCACTTAGATTTTCCCTTCAATGCTTTCCGTGCAGCTTTCACTGATTTCTCAATTTCCGATCTATGCTCTGCCGCCCATTTTTGTTGATCACTATACTTTTTCTCTCCATCTTTATCAGATAGAAACTTAACCGTCACATTGAAGACGCCATCGCCTGGATTTTTCACGATCTTGGCATATGCCGCAGGCGAGAGGTCTATGCCTCTTGTAGGGTCTTCGTGATGTGCTTTTACACCCTTTGGCGGGTAGATACCTTCTTTCGGCCTAAGCTCTTTATCCCTGATGGGAAACGGGCCTTTGTCCTCGACTTTGACTATGACGCTACGTGGAGGGTGGGTATCATTGTTGGTAACCTCGACATATATAGGTTTTTTTGGATCAAGTTCACCAACATAAAGTGGCGGCATTGCCGCTGTATATCCAAAAGCACGATGTTTAGTGCCGCTCGAAGTATCCTTGTTATCAAACTCCTTGCCATACATAGAAGCCTGTGTCTCACATTGATTGCCGTGGCAGTTTGTATACCTTTTTTCATCAAAAACACCCCTCTTAACAAGGCTTTTATGCCATTGCGGTATGTGCCTTTCTCTGGCTATTTCAGCCCACTTGGTGTGCTCATCGTCAATATATTTCTTAGTTGCACCCGATGGTATCTTAGGAGGCTCATTATCGCTGACCTTTTGCACG
>JAKOEO010000007.1:11308-12960 GCA_022321325.1 Candidatus Magnetominusculus sp. LBB02
CTCTCATAACTACCTCCGGGTTTTACAGCAGAGATTCTGCTATGAATATAGCAGTTCATACACTATAATAACACTGGAAGTATTATTAGTCAAGAATTATTTATGCTGTTTACAAAACAATTATTGATAATGTGTTATAGAATATTGCAAGCGTGTGGGTGAAATAGCCGTTTGCCCTACGGTGTTTGAGAATGAAGCCTGAATCGGCGGTGGGCCCTGCTGAGGGGGCTGCGGCGCGCTTACTGTCAGTCGGCTTGCCGCAGCCCTTACGGCGGCATAAACGTTTAATCTACCGGTGTTACAACTGCCATCACTACAAGGCGCTCGCCCAGCGATGCCTTAAAGCCGTGCGGCACCATCGGGTCGCATAAAATCGCAGTATGACCGTCGGCCTCAAACTCCTCATCCCCAACGGTGAAGACGCCGCGCCCCTCTACGCAAAACATCATAAGCCTAAGCGGCGCCGTGTGCGGCTTCAGCTCCTGCCCGGCCTCAAGACACATCAGCGCCACCCTCATCTCCGGCTTGTCCGACAACATCTCCCGCGATATCCTGTCAGGATAAAACTTCATTACCTTTTTCAGATCCAGTATCTCCGCCATGTTTTTGTCCTCCCAAGCGTCTGTTAGATTTATTACATCCTAACTTACTCTAACACCTCCATTACACATCGCACAATGAGATATATCATATGTTTTGCCTACTGCTCTTGCGTTGGCGGCTGAGAGCCGGCGAGGTCGGCCATGTGCCTTACTATCCTGCCCTCCACCATGTAGATGACCATCTCGGCAATGTTTGTGGCATGGTCTCCTATGCGCTCAATATTTCTCGATATATATATCAACTGGCTTGCCTGGATGATGTTTCCCGGTTCCTTTGTCATTAGCGCCATCAGGTCGTTAACCACCGAGGAGTTGAGGTCGTCCACCTCTTCGTCCCGCTCGATGACATCCTGGGCCATTGCCCTATCCTCGTTGACAAACGAATCTATGGCGTCTTTGACCATGCGCTGGGCAATTTCCCGCATTCTGGAAATATCTGAATATGCCTTCATAGGCGGCGTTTCAAAGAGTTTCCTTGCCCGTTCGGCGATATTGACGGCATGGTCGGCTATGCGCTCAAGGTCTGTGGTTATCTTCATTCCCGTGGTGATAAAGCGCAGGTCTCTGCCAACGGGCTGCCGCCTCGCTATCAGCCGTATGCACTCCTCGTCAATCTGCACGTCATAGGCGTTGATTGTGTGGTCGGCTGTAATGACCCCCTCGGCAATGGAAACATCCTGAGTAACCAGCGCCCGGACGCAGTCCCTTATCGAGACCTCAACCAATGAGGCCATTTTCAATATCATTTCCTTGAGGTGTTTAAGCTGTTCGTCCCTTAGCGACATTAGCCGAACCTCCCCGATATGTAGTCCTCTGTGAGTTTATTTGCTGGATTTGTAAAAATCATATCAGTGTCGGCGAACTCGATAAGCTCGCCAAGCATCATAAAGCCGGTGAAATCGCTCATCCTTGCCGCCTGCTGCATGTTGTGCGTAACGACCAGTATGGTGACGGTCTGTTTCAGCTCTACGGCAAGTTCTTCTATTTTTGACGTGGATATGGGGTCAAGGGCGCTGGTTGGCTCGTCAAACAGCAGTACTTCCGGCTCTA
>JAKOEO010000007.1:14210-17176 GCA_022321325.1 Candidatus Magnetominusculus sp. LBB02
TAGGGTATCAATTACGTCGTCAATAATTTCGGAGAAGTCTATCTCGGACTTTTGCAGCCTCGCAACCCCTAGTTCTATCTTAGATATGGTCATCAAATCATCAACAAGCCTGTTGAGGCGCTCGCTATGAAATATGATTATTTTCAGGAATTTGAGACTATCCTCCTTGTCCTCGATAGCCCCCTCGATAAGCGTCTCCGCAAACCCTCTGATTGCCGTTACCGGCGTTTTAATCTCGTGCGAGACATTGGCCACGAAGTCCTTTCTCATCGTCTCAAGTTTCTTTAGTTCAGTGATGTCATGAAACAGGATTACAACGCCGGAAAGGTCATTTTTCTTATAAAACGGGTACATGCGCACCTGCATATATTTCTCAAACGGGTGCTCAAGAAATATCTCCCCGCTTCCTGTCTTATCATATTTTTTCACATTATCAAGCATTGTAATCAGGTCGGCGCTTCTGATAATCTCAATCAGCGGTTTATTTTTTATAGGCCCCTTATAATTGAAAAACTCAGAGGCATTGTCGTTGACATAGACAAGTTCATTTTTGTTATCAATGATGGCAAGGGCGTCGGGGATACTCTCTAATATGGCGTTTAGCTGCGAACGCTCCTCCTCGGTGCGGGCAAATTTTTCATTCAGCCTTCTGGTGACGTCATTAAGGGAGTTGTAGACGCCGGCAAGGTCGGGGTAGTCCTCAAAGAATACCTTGTCCGTAATCGTCCCCTTTGAAACCATCTCTGAAAACTGTTCTATCTCTTTGAGGAATTTCTCCTTCCTTTTGTAATCCCTGAAGATAAAAAACACCGTTACCAGCGAACCAAGAAATGAAAAGCCAATAAACACATACGTCAGCTCAGCGGCTATCGAATCCACAGAGGCCGGCATACGCTTAACGTATAGGGAGATAACTGCATAAAACACGAAAATCGAGGCAATCATCATGGCGTATACAGCGGCCACGCGAAAGACAAGACGCCTGAAGATCACTGTCCGGCCTCAAAGTAGTAGCCGATGCCGCGGCGGGTCTTGATATAAACGGGACTAGATGAGTCGTCTTCTATCTGTTCTCTAAGGCGGCGAATATGAACGTCAACGGTACGCGGCTCGACAAACGCCTCATCCTTCCAGACAGCATCAAGCAGGATGTCGCGCGAGAGCACCTTGCCCTTTCTCTGAATCAGGTAGAGCAGGAGCTTAAACTCTGTTGCGCTTAGTTTAACCGGCACCCCTTTTTTCTGTACCTTATATGTGTCGGTGTCTATCTCTATATCGCCTATCTTAATAATTTTTGGAGGCGGTTCTATTGCGGCCTTTTCATGGGTGCGTCGCAGCACGGCCTTTATACGCGCAATAAGCTCCCGTATGCTGAATGGTTTTGTGATATAATCGTCAGCGCCCATCTCCAGACCAAGCACCTTATCGAACTCCTCTGACTTGGAAGTTACCATAATTATCGGCACATCGGCCGTATCATCTGAGGATTTAAGCGTTTTACACAGGTCAATTCCCTGAATGCCGGGCAGCATCAGGTCTAAAATTATGAGGTCAAAGCGCTGATTTTTAATCTTATTAAGGCCGTCCTCACCGTCAAAAGAGGATGTAACGAGGAAACCCTCCTTTATCAGATTGTATGATATAAGCTCTACGATGTCTTTTTCGTCGTCAACGACGATGATTTTCTTTTTCATCAGCGCTATTCCTTAATGTAGTTTCACATAAACAGGCAGTTTTTTGCAAACAGAAAGGACTGTCGCCACACCGGCGCTCATCATAAGGCAGAATGAACGTAAAGCTATGCAACTATACTGGCATTCTTTTCAAACAGGCTTCTTACATAAACCGGACAGACTTCATAGGTTCTACTCTGGCACATCTTCATATTGGCACAGGCGACGCAATCTGTTATATCTGCCTGCCCCATATCGCACGACTTGCCTGTCATATGATAATATGGACACATATACTCCCTCCTCAGACGCACTCAGATCCAAACCCCCGCCAATTCTGACCATTACAACCCCTGAACGTAACCCCATGGCCACTACAACTGCAACCCCATCGCGCCCTTGATACTACCATTAGAATTGTTACAGAAGAGTGAAGGTTATGTTAAATTTTGGATACAAAATGAATATACACCCATGCAGCCGCAAAACAAGCCGACTGCGCCCTGCAGCATTGCCACTTGAAAATTTAGACGGCTTGCGTCCATAATAGAACGAGTGGCAGTCAGTGCCGCAAGGATGGTGGAAATACTCTGGAATTTACAGCGAATGACTCAGGGCCTTCGGCTGCGTTCAGGGCGGATTGCCCATACTGCGGCATTGTCTTTGACTGTCCCGATGAGTTATTTACGCATGTATTTACGTTTCATGCCTGTTGAGGCGATGAGCGGCTGCCGTGAGCAGCCCAGGGGGGGCATAGCGTAGAAAAACAAATATATTGTATAATTGGCGGTGAGGTATGATTAAGACGTGGAGCATAAGGCTGATAAAGATATGGAACAAAAAATAGAACATCTGAAGAAAACTTTAGAAGCTCTCAGTACGCTTCCCATTGTTATTACACAGATTGACCCCGACGCAATCGGCTCGGCTATGCTTTTGCGCTTTATTGCCATGAAATCCGGCAAAGATGCCATAATCTATTACTGCGGACACTTTGGCCACCCACAAAACCGCACAATGTTTACATTATTTGATCTTGGCTCGATTATATTTCCTATAAAGGAAATGCCTAAGGAAATCAAGCACTGCGCCCTTGTTGACTCCTCTCAGGTAAACGACGCGAGGCTTATGGGGCGCACGATTGCCCCTATAATTATTATAGACCACCACGACACAGACTCTAAGATTAAAGAAGAGTACGATAACAACATCTTTGTGATGATTGACAGGGTGGGCGCTGCGGCAACCCTGCTTTCCGAGATTTTATTTGCAATGCGCTACACCCTGCCGAAA
>JAKOEO010000007.1:17186-28185 GCA_022321325.1 Candidatus Magnetominusculus sp. LBB02
TGCGGCAACCCTGCTTTCCGAGATTTTATTTGCAATGCGCTACACCCTGCCGAAAAACAGCAAAGAGGCCACGCTTGGCGCCCTTGCCGTATTTACAGATACTAAAATGCTGATTAACGCAACTGAACGGGATGTCATTGCATATTCCAAGCTGCTCGAATTTACTGATAAAGAGGTATTTCGCACATTGCAGAGCTATCCCCTTCCGCAGCGCTACTTCGAGCACTTCAAAGATGCCATCAATAACTGGAAGATGAAAGAGGGAAGGCTGGTTACGGGCATTGGCTTCGTATCCTCTAAGGACGCCGACCAGCTGGCAATCATTGCCGACAGCCTGATAAGAATGCCTGAAATTCAGGTCGCGGTAACATGGGGCATTGTTGATAACTCAGTTGTGAGGATTTCAGCCAGATGCACTGACCCCTCGATAGCATTCCAGGATTTTTTGGCCGAGCGTTTCGGCAAAAGCAGCGGCGTTAAGACCTCTACTACCGGCATTGCCGAGGGGGGCGCGGTTATCAAGCTGCCGGCAGGGTTTTGGGCCGGGGACGAGCTAAAGGGCGAACTTATTTCTCTGGTCAAGCGTAAGATGGACCATCTTATTCTTGACGAACTTCATATCAAAGAACAGCCCGTTGACGCAGACGGCGACAGCGGCGATACGCCTGATATACTTTAATCCGCAACATTAGTCTGCGATATTGTAGACAAAACCGTAAGATTAAGGTTACAATTAACGCGGTTTTTGGAGGTGGTCTGCAAATGGCAAAAATGGGAAATGCAAAGGGGTTTTCGCTGATTGAGCTGCTTGTTGTGATTGCGATAATGAGTCTGCTTACTGCCATTGCGGTGCCTGCGTTTCTTGGCCAGAGGGAAAGGGGAAAGGTCAGGGCTACTGAGGCGGGCGCTAAGGGCGCCATTTCAGATATTCAGAACTACCTTGATTCTTACGTAGCAGGACATCCTTATATCATTGTCGCTGACACATCGGGGACGCAGGGCTGCTTTGAGTCCTCAAGCGCGGCAGCAGGTGACACTTGTCTATCTATCTACAACCAGGCCAGCGCCGGCACGTATACCGCTTTCCCCGGGGGTATCACAGATGTCATCGCGCACTTCATCTCTCACAGTACGTTCAGTGGAAATAGGAGCGCGTTTGTCAACGGCCTTCCATTATTTGTAACGGCCTCTGCGTCTGATGGGCAGGTTGTTTTAAGCGCAACATCAAGCCGTTCAGCGTCCATTGTCGCTTATGCGACAAACTCCACATCGCCGATTTTCAGCTCAATAGTCTCCGTACGCTAAATTAACGCGCGTCAGGATGAGTTGTTACTATGACGCCTTAACCATATCTGCCGCAACCCACAACAAAAGCGCTATGTAGACGATAAACATCATAGAGGCCATAAACCATGTCAGATGCCTCGGTTTAGCAGACCCTGCGAAGCCGTCCATACTTGTCGCCCCTGAAGATGGATAAGTAACCCGCTCTACTTTATCAGGGCTTTCCACATATCCAATTGAAGGATTAAAATAATGCATCTCGTCAGAGAGAAATTGCCCGCCGCAGAGACCTTGCTGCCGCTCTAAGTATCGTGCCTGAAAGTACCGCAGCTTTAATTTCATCTGATGCTTCATAGATGTGATTAGCCAGTGCACACATGTAAACTCACCGGTAACGGCAAGAAACATCACCAACATATTGACTACCTTAGACTTGCCTGCAAACGACAACAAACCAACAGAAAACATCAGAATGCAGCCAGTGAAAAACATATAGGCCAACTCGCTCCATATCAACCGCGTCTCCATCGCGGTAATCGTATTAATCAACAACGAATATCTATCAGCGGCCACATCGTCCGGCATTTTAGCCGACAGGGCGCCAACCGTCTCCTCAGTCATATCAGCCTCCTAATCACGCATTTACGTCGCCCACATAATATACTATATCTATGCGGTGCTTTATCAAGTGCCTTTCAATAATTAACCCACGCACACAGCTTGACGTACCTATTGTTTATGTGATAATATTTGTCAAGGTGTGAATTTCAATGATATGGGAGATAATATGGAAGAAATAGGAACTCTGGCATGGGCAAAGGGGACGTTGGCCTATAGGCTTGACTTGCCCAGCACGGTAATGAATTCCTTCAGTATTGCCGCATCATACATTTCCTTCTGATCTCGCAAATATGCCAGTGCCTCATATGGAGATATTGACTTAAACCCGGGCCGCGACGTAGTCAAAATATCGTAGGTATTTGTTATGGATATAATCTTGCCAGACAAGTGGAGCTTATCCCCTTTTAATCCCATAGGATAACCGGTGCCAATCAGGTTTTCGTGATGTTCTACAAGCGGGTGAATTGTCTCAAGCGTAATTCCTCTGTACATGTTTACTATGTCAAGGCCCTCGAAGATATGTCCTCTTAGCAGGTTTGTCTCGAACTCTGTGAGGCGCTGAGTGGGTTTATAAAGCACCTCTGGCGGCAGCGTACTCATCCCTATATCATGCAGAAGGCAGCCAAGTCCAATAGCAAACAGCTCAGATTCTGATTGAATGCCCATCGCTAATGCCGTAGCCACGCAAAATACTGCTACATTTACTGAATGTGTATAGACATAGTAGTCATGCTTGTTTACTGTAAACAGGTTGTTAATCAAGCCTTTTGTATCCATTATTGATGATATTATGTGTTCTACCGAGTCTTTGCACGCCTCCATTTTTGCCGTGCTTTTGGGGTCATTAAAAAGGTCGCGAATGAGTATCTTGGCGGTTTCTTTTATAATCAGGTTTGTACTGTAGTCTGACTGGGCAAAACCGGAGTCTTTAGATATGTTTCTTAGATAATCCCTGTACTTATGCACATCGGAGCGGTTAATCAGCAAATCGCCGGATGATGCCAATAGTTCTTTTGTGATTATAGAGCCGCCATTGTTGTCGTGTGGCAGGGATATGGGGGCGGCATCCATGCCTGTTTTTTCAAAAATATCAAAATTGGCAGTTGATGATTCTACAAGGCATAGTTTATCTATTTGGATGAGGCCGCTCATCGTCCTGATGTAATCTGAGAAAGCCGGGTCGTCTGAATGGGTTTGCGTGGCGGCGGAGGGGCGCGCCTTTTTCAACTCGAATGTTTTAGCAGGGCGTTTTTTTTCCTCATGCCGCTGTGTATCATCAGGCAGCGCATCTAAACCCTTGTCCGTATCGATGAACAAATGGGTGAAGCCGCCCTCCTGAATTTTCTCTAACTGGCTTTGCGATTTTATCTCGAAATGATGCCTGAGAAACGGCGTTTTAAACCAAGAGGTATCAAAGCC
Organism: Candidatus Magnetominusculus sp. LBB02; assembly: GCA_022321325.1. Lineage (GTDB taxonomy): Bacteria > Nitrospirota > Thermodesulfovibrionia > Thermodesulfovibrionales > Magnetobacteriaceae > Magnetominusculus > Magnetominusculus linsii. The sequence goes on from JAKOEO010000007.1 coordinate 20,511, forward strand.
GTCCACGTACATCCCTATGCGCGCCGCCGTTGCCGGTATTTTCTTTCTCATCGCTCTATGTTAATAAATAACCCTACAGACCACAATTGCAATATAATACATTTATACCATGAATTAATTCAATTTCGGCCTGCCAAGGTGCAGGGCAAACGCACTATGATAGATTTGCTCTCACTCCGCAACAAACAATTGCAGCCGCGGCATAAAATTGTCTCCACCCGTCTTGCAATGAATTGTCATATCTATGATAATATAAAATGAGTATGATTATTTATTAATATAGGGGGCAGCACTACATGAGCTTATACTGTGAGCATTTTTTCCCGTGGTTTATGGAACAGACCGGTAAGTCTTCAAATGAACTTGTTAAAACTCTGCGGCGTGGGGCACTTGCCGGCATGGGCGGCTCGGTGCTTGAGGTCGGGTTTGGCATTGGACATAACCTGCCGTATTATCCGGCTGAGGTGGCTGCCGTTACCGCGCTTGAGCCGAATGAGGGAATGATTGGACGCGCCAGGCGGTATGTCTCAGAGGCAGCGCTGCCTGTATCATTTGTAAAGGGGCGTGCCGAGGCGCTTCCCTTCGAGGACAACTCCTTTGACGCGGTGGTGTCCACTATGACGCTGTGCAGCGTTTCCAATCTCGATGAGGCGTTAAAGGAAATCTACCGTGTCATAAGGCCTGGCGGTGCGTTCCATTTTCTTGAACACGTCGCGGCCTCAAATCCCATTGACAGGGGCGTTCAGAACCTGCTCAGCCCCGTAACAAGGACTATTTTTTGTGGCTGCAATCTCAACAGGGATATTGAATCTGCTATGGTGTGCGCCGGTTTCCACATCAAAACAATCAACCGCGACCGGCAGCGCATAGGGATTATGCCACAATTTCTGACCTATTTTATTTACGGCAGAGCGGCCAAGGCCAAGCCCTATTGATTGTTTAACACGGTCTGCTGCCCGGTGTATTGTGATAAATCCGCCGGAATAGTGGTGATGGGTAGTTTTACGGTGAATGTTGTGCCGCGCTTTTGCTTAGTGCTGACTGTGATATGTCCGCCGTGTTTTGCGATTATTCCCTGAGATACTGAAAGCCCCAGGCCTGTGCCCTTGCCCTTGGTCTTCGTTGTAAAAAACGGGTCAAAGATGTGATGAAGGATATGGTCGGGGATTCCCTGCCCATAGTCGGTAACTTTCACTGCAACGAAGTTATCTTCGTCGGCCATGCCGGCATCTATTTTCAGATGTCCGCCTTTTAGCGTTACGTCAAGGGCGTTTAGAATAAGGTTAAGAAACACTTGCTGAAGCTGATGTCTGTCGCCGTGAATGCGGGGCAAGTTTGGCGTTATCTTGAGTTCTACGTGGACGCCTGCTATTTTCACCTGGCTTCCGGAGATCTTCAACGTCTCCTCCAGTACGCTGCCTATGCCAATCGGCTCCATTATGCTCTCGCTCTCGCGCGCAAAATCAAGCAGACTGCGTACAATTAGCCGCGCCCTTCCAGCCTCGTCAATCAGGTCTTTTATCATATCGAGGCGCTCATCGTCAGGCAGTTCACTGTAATCTTCAAGCAGCATGTGCGCAGTCAGCGTCATATTATTAATTGGATTATTAAGCTCATGCGCAACGCCTGCCGTTAACGTGCCCACTGCGCGCAGTTTATGAGACTGGGAGATGATATTTTGCTGCCTGTCATATTCCTTTACCAACTGGTCAAGCACGCCGGACAGGTCAGAAAACTCGTCCCTATAGAGACTTGATGACTGAAAACTTGACTGCTTGCCTGATGATATCTGCCCCATATAGACCATAAACCGATTTAGCGTCCTTAATACCCTATAACCCAACAGGTGTAGGACAAATACAATAAACACAATAAGAAACACCACTGCGTATATATGAACCACCCTGAACAGGAGCATTGCCTTGTCCAGAGAGTCATGTTCCTTTCTCATCAGCTCCTTGGCCACCACTATCATTTCACCGCCGATTATCTGAAGTTCCTGCTGAGTTTGTTTTCGTCTTGCTTCTAACTCAGGGGAAGTGACAGGGCGTGACTGGAGGTCTTTGAGGGTATCGAGAAGTCGTCCATATTGGTCAATCTTTGACAACAGGTCATTGCTTCCCACCATCTTTTTTATTTCGCCATAGTGTTCTAAGAACAGGTCTTTTAACGCCCTGATGTTTTCGAGAGCCTCTTTTTGGCCGGTACCGTATAGAAGGAATTCCTTCTCATAGTTGCGCGCCTCAAAAGTATGATAGACATATTTATTTGAGACCTCCACGACCTCCAAACTTCTATCCATCAGAATTAAGGTTGCAACAAGGGCTACGCCTATGGAAAGCGCTAGCAGGAAGGCAAAGACGAAACCTATATAGATGTGCGCCTTGATTGTAAAACGCAATACCCTCGGAGGTTTGTGTGCAAGCTCATCTGGAAGTTCTTCGTCTGACGCTGAAACATGGCCGGTTTGCTTTTCAAGGGCTGCGTCAAGTACGATCTTAAGTCGTTTCAGCGCACAGTTATACCATCTGTCAAGGCAGTTACTAAACACAGGACAAACCGCGCCGCATTAGTTTGTTTCTTGAGATGGGGTTAGTTTGACGCCAAGGGCCTCTGCCGCCCGTATGATAACCAAACGCAAGTCCTCAGGCTTAAACGGCTTTGCAATGAAATCAAACGCGCCCTTTTCCATGGCCTGGCGTGCCAGCTCCATCATAGCATATCCGGTAATCATTATTACCTTCGTTCGCCTTGACTTATTCATTACATGCTCCAGAACCTCTATGCCGTCAATCTCGTCCATACGAATGTCTGTAACAACGACATCGAATTCCTTTTCATTTATACGCTTTACCGCCTTTTGTGGATGTTCAAACACCTCAACCTCGCAGCCCAACTTTAACAAAGCGGGCCTCAGGCGCTTGCCAACTATTGGCTCATCGTCTAAAAGTAGAACTTCAAACTTGCCGTCTGCCATAGTTGACATTACATCAAAAACACGTGTATTGTCAAGAAAAATATCATAGCAAACACGGTAAATTTGTTCTGTATGGATAAAACAAGTTTTCATTGGAAGTTGTAATGATTTCTGGACTATCCTTTTCTTAGTCCGTCATTCCGGCTTGTCCGGAATCTGCCCTTATATCGCAGAATAGGAAAATTCATTATGAATCAACCATTTAAGGGACGATTCCGGACAAGCCGGAATGACAGAAAGAGACAAATATGGCAACAATCTTAGCAACTACCGCTTACTTTTGATGGAGAACAAATTTACCCTGTCATAGCAAACGACACAGACAACGAATTTAGGCTGCCTGCGCCGCCTTTGGACGGTATAACGGAGGGGGAGGCCTCGCGTTACAATTAAAATCCATGAGATTATATCTTTAGCGCTGCAATAGTTTATAATAGAGGGGAGGTTAATCATGTTGAAGGGGGTAGAGTATGAGGCTTGTGGCTGTATTAATAATTATTGCGGCTTTGTGTTCATGCAGTTATGTCAATGAGTTTGTCAATCCATTTGGGCTGGACAAGGAAAACCCGCTTGGCAGTATTGCAAAACTGGACGACCAGATTCGCCTGTTGCTTGCGGTGGAAAGAGTAGATTCACCGAAGAATGTCTATAAATATAAGGGCAAAAAGACAGGGGAGACAATCACTATAGAGATGGACGAGAAAAACAAGATACTATTGGTCTCTGCGCATATCGAGGCTAAATCTTCCGACATTAAGAGTTTCTTTATAGCATACTGGAGAAAGGTCAACGGTACGGACGCCGCCCCGCGGCAAGTTCAGGGGGGCAAGTCCCCATGCGGCGATAGCAATTTCGACAGGGCAGACCTATCAACAGACGCGGCCACCGGCGTGTGGTATATCTGCCCAAACACTGAAGAGCTTGAGATAGCGGTAAAAGGAAACGAAAGGCTGCCGCGCGGGTAATTATGCCCTTTCAGCGCTATGGAAACAGCTGTCTTCCTGCGGCGATATCTGCCCGGCTAATCGAATACGCGCCGTTTTCTTCCCTGCCTTGCAAGGGGATTGGGTAGCAGCCGCCTACACCTGTGTTCAAATCCTCGTATGCTATTTGTATCTGGCAATTTCTGCACTCTATGAATTCCTTGTCTGCCCTGTAGCCGCGGTTATGCTCTTTGCAGGTGTTGCATACATCGAAATAGGAAGAAACCCGGCCATTTACCTTGACAACAAAAAAGCGTATCTGCCTGGCGCCGTCTGCATATGAATAAAACACAGGGGTCTTGTCCTGTAATGAGGCAATGCTTGACGTAGTAAATGTGTCCCCTGTAAACTGTGCGCTGATGTAGTTGTCCTGTTTCTTACAGCCAGAAAGCGCTATAACCGCCGCTGCTACTGCGGCAAGGGCTATGGCAACGGCGTTATTTTTCTGTCGGCACATACTATATAAACATAGCAGAATGACGGTGCGGTCTGTCAAGGTGGAAGCGCCAAATCTAAATTTAATACTTTATTTCGCAGCTTAATCTATGATACATTAACATATGACAGGATTGTATATCATCATAGTTGCTTCCATTAAATCGTTTATTAAAAATAATCACTTTATGACCTCAGCTGCTTTGGCATATTATGGGATTTTTGCCTCTATCCCCATGCTTATTCTTGCCGCCCTATTATTAGGCGGCTATTTCACGTCCAGCACAAGCGCTACTGTCGGCCTAAAGCAGATTACCTCTATCGTGCTGCCAGAACAACAGGATGTCATATTGCAGGAGGCCTATACGCTCTCAAGCCTCAAGGGCAGCTGGGGACTTATCGGCATAGTGGCCTGCGTCTGGTCTATCACGCCGCTTATGTCAACCCTCAGGCTTGTCTTTGCCAATATATTCGGAGAGGTTAACCGCAGGCAGTTTCTCATTGAACTTGCCATTGACGTTGTGGTCGTCTTACTGTTTCTGCTGATTCTCATATCTCTTGTAATCGGCTCGATTATATATTCCCATGTGACGTCTGTGATTTTCAAGCAGATTCCATTCGTCTATCAATTGATCGGCCTAAGCACAAATCTGCTTATTTCAATTGCCGCCCTGACCGCCTTTTTCTATGTGCTTATACCTGTTCGGACGGGGTTTTGGAATATCCTTACGGGCGTGCTGGTGACGGCCTTTTTATGGGCCTTGGTGAAACCGTCGTTTGCGTATTTTGTCGTTGCCAATCCCCATTTTGGATTTGCCCTTGGCTCGCTGAAGACAATCTTGATGATAATACTGTGGGTATATATGTCATTTTTCATCCTGCTGATAGGGGTCGAATTTACCGCAAATATGCACAGAAGAGGAATTATCACGCTGAAATATTTAATTGAGACCGGCAGAGCCACGATAAACAATGCCCTGACCTATCAATATGCCAAACTCTATAATGCCAGAGATGTAGTATTTAAGACAGGAGACGCAGGCGGCGAAATGTTCTATATCCTAAGCGGGGAGGTTCAAATAACAGAAAGCGGCGGCGTTGTCATAAGTCAACTCACAGAGGGGCGGATATTTGGGGAAACCAGCATGCTGCTTCATACAGAAAGAACTCATACCGCAGTTGCCGCAATGGACAACACCGCCCTCCTGCCCATTAACGTCTCCGACTTTGATACGCTTTCAAGGCATGACCCGCAGCTCGTCGTTACATTGCTCAGGCAGATGGCCGGTCAGAGCGCTCGGTTATAAGTCAGTTTATACCGCAAATCACACCGTATCTCTAAGCCCCTTAATCACCTCAAACAATGCCATCGCGGCAGCGCGCGGGCCTTCGTGGCAGAGTCCCTCAACACCGAGCTGTGTCCTGATTTGACCCACTTTTATGCCCAGTGTAAACATCTTATTGAAATACGCTACGGCAATCTCCTCGTGGGCGTCTCTGCGCTGCGGCGCGCCAAATGGGTTGGCAAAGTATGTATTTACGATGCCCTTTTCGTCAGTCGTGCCCTTTGCGTATCTGGCGCCGCTTCTGAAGACCGTAAGCGCTGCCTCCGGCGTATCGAAAAACTCTATCACAGGATGGTCTGCGTCAACCGGCTCATAGTTGTTCGCGTAAAGTACGATGTCAACCTTATAGCCGCGCGTGATGTCGTAGTATGTGGTTATCGGAATAATGAGCCGGGCGTTTGTCTTGTCCGGATTCATAAAGATGCTTCTATCTATCTCGGCATAGGCGTAGCCTGGCTGCAGGTCGTCAAGCCTGACAAACGCGCCTATCTCCGTGCCGTAGCCCGCTATTCCCTTTTCCTCGTCAAAGTTTAAGGAGCCCATGTCGTCAAAAATGAATTTCAAGTCACGAATGTGCTCATCGGCAAGCGTCCTAAGAGCCTCAAGCGTCTCCGACTTCCCCGCCCCGCTGTCTCCAACAATGACCACGCCGGCATTGACGCCGGATTTCACCGTCAGCGAGGTCATCGCCCCGTGAAGCGGCAGCCGTCCCCGCTCCAACATCGCCACGTTGTGAAGCGTCAGCGGCATCTTCTTGAAATACCCAAAATAGTCTATCTCATCGCCATACCTTATCATTCCAATGAGAATGCCCGTCTTTCTGTCTTCATAGAAGACGGTCTCCCCTGAGACGTCAATGTTTTTGAGGCCGACAAAGAGCATAATATCAGGGGACTTGTCCTCAATGTCTTCGTAGTCGGCGATTTCAAAGAGGTTACAGAGCGACAACCCCTGCGATATGAAATCTCTGTGGAAATATATAAACGCCGTAAGCGTCCCAATCTTTGCCGGATAGCACATCCATTGCTCAGGGATTAGGAGGAGCATGTCTTCCTTCAGGTCAAATATCTCCTTAAATGCCCCTTTGCGCTTGTTCATCTTTGGGTATAATATAAGCGGGGCTTCCATAATGGCAAGCCGGATGAAGGCCACGTCTTTGACAAAGCTGAGGCCCTCGGGGCATTTCCAGTCAACCTTCTCAAGCAGTATGCCCATGTTCGCGCCTGCGGGAAGCTGCCTGTAAACGCGGGGATTAATTCCGAGCAGGTTTTCCCTGACGTGCCTGTACGTCTCAAGCACGATAGTCTTCAGCTCGACATGGAGCTTGATAAACTGTGCGTGGTGAATGCCTTGCTGGGTATAATGGGAGCGTTTAGGGGCCTCTATATACATAAACCTTTCAAAGCGCCTCCAGTAGTTATACAGCTCTTCGATAAACTCAAGCAGGTATTCCTTGTCAGCGAGCACATCGTAGTATTGGCTGTTCATTACGACGATTTCCGAGGCGGTGTGGCTGGCAAGCAGGCGAAAAAGGTCTGTCATATATTTTGTCAGAGAGCCGCGCCTGCGCAGCGGAACATTCTCATGCAAGAATGTAAACACCCTGCTTTGCTTAGCCTCGATGCGTTCAATAAATCCCTTGATAATCATAGCGAAAAGTTCGCTCTGAAGGAGCTTGGCCGGGGTGTCGCAGTACATCAGTGAAAAATCAAATATGACCTTGCCGCGCGTGATAGCGTAAGGCTTCTTTTGGGCCAGCGACCCATCATATAAATCTGAGATCATCTCTACCTTCCTTATTATCTAACGTTACATATATGCAGCCGCTATTGTAGCATAATCAGGATGGCAATTGTAACGGTATGATAGGGAAGGCAGCGCAAACGCATTAGACAATTGCACCATAAATTTTCTCTTAATGTCGTCATTCCGGC
>JAKOEO010000007.1:28297-33397 GCA_022321325.1 Candidatus Magnetominusculus sp. LBB02
GATGAGGTAATTGCATAGGTAGTTTCTGCTTTATTTTTCAAATGCGTTTGCCCTGACAGGGAAGTGTGTCTCATGGTCTTAGGCAAGGGATTGCGGACAACGGCCGTAACCCCCTGTAGTCCCATGCCGCACACTCTGCGGCTTCGCCAACGGAGAATTACTTATAAAATAACATTTATCTGGTCAACCAGCTCAATCAGCTGCTGGCATTTATCGTTAAACTCCCTGACCATTGACAGCACGATAGGCTTTACGTCCGACCCCTGCATGAGCGAAGCGAATACGTCGGAACGCTGTGACTTAAAGTACTTGTACATCCAATTTGCAGAGGACTTAAGCCCCAGCTTTGTGCAATTGTCCTTCAGCTCCTGAATCTCCTTGTGAAGCGTGGCTAAGTTCCATGGCCCGATTACGCCAAAATACCAGTTCTCAACGTTATCTCCAATGCCGCCCATTACGCAGATAGCAAAACGAAAGAAGTTATCGCCCTGATATGATGGGTTGACAATCTCTATACGCTGAGCCTTGTAGTGGTCCTTATTGGGAATCTTTGACATGCTGTAATTTGTACTGAAGTTTTCGATATCAAAGGCATCCTGAAACAATCTCTTGTGATGTTCAAAGGATATTTCAGGAAACAGGTTGACCAACTCTCTGATAGCGAAATAATTGTCAGACGAGGCCAGATCCTCAATCATTTTCTTGCGTGGATTATCCATACTATACTCCTCCTTTATATTATAGATTATCTATGATTTCGATGTATTGAATAATTGATTGCTTTAATTTCTGTGGCTTGATGCCGCCCATTAAGCCCTCTAACCATCCCTTAATATCGCGCTTATACGAAAGCAGCCTTATTTTCCCTATTTCCTGTTCAATCTCCCAGCGCGTAAACCGGCCATAAGAGTCAAACGCCTCATCCGGTGGTTCTTCGCCGTCAATGGTAAGAAAATAAATCGCGCCGTCTGCGCCAATCCTTTCATAGCGCTCATGCCACAACTTCATGTATCTGCTGAGTTGGCCGCTGCTCGTAGCCGTATATACCTTATTTTCAATATAGATGCCTTTTTTCAACCAATCATTGCAAATTCTCAGGTCAATCCGCTCTTTTTCACGTTCAACATACCAGCTTGGGTTAGACCTGTCGCTAAAGGACAGGCCGGCGCTATATCCAACGACACTGCCCATAAAACTATCTAAAAAGAGCCTGCCCTGGCCATGCGTGCCATTTGGGTCGAGCAGTCCATGCAGAAACGGCGTATGAAGATCCACCTCTTTGCTTTCTATCCCCAGTACTTTAAAGATGTTCCACTCCGGCGCATTCTCAACGCTATGTCTTACCTGCCAATCTTGATATTCCTGTATTTTTGGTTTTACCTCTTTAGCAGCCTTTAGCAGAACCTCTATACGATGCTTTAATGGAGCATCCATTATGTTAACGAATTTTGAAATATCTTTAACCTGACTGATTTGACATTCCTGAATGGCCGGCTTTACATTCTGAACAAAAGAGAGCAATGAGTCGGCTTGCTGCTTTAGCGCGCCATTACGAATCTTCACCAGCTTTGAAGCGTATTTAACAGACAGCACCCACAAACCTCCTCTTTACCGACCGCTGAGACCGTTTAGTTGTGGCAATTATATAATTTGGCAAAATATATTGTCAAGCGCCGGGCATTGTTTCACTCCTCATCCATCTCTATTAACTCATCATTTTCCCACAGGAGTTCTTTCCTCTGCCCGTCCGGATAGGTCATAATGCCTGGGCCGTCTTTCTTGCCGGCCTTGAACTGACCCATGTATTTGGAGCCATCCTTGTAGACTATCTCGCCGTTACCGTCTTTCTTGCCATCTTTAAGCTCGCCTGAGTATACAACGCCGTCGGTTGTGTATAAGGCGCCAAAACCGTTCGGTTTGCCATCTCTGAACTCCCCTTCGTATCTGTCGCCGTTGGGCCAGGTATAGACGCCCTTAACAAATCTGCCGTCAGCAAGTTTTCCCTCGAAACGGCTGTTATCAGGCCATGTGAAAATCCCGCTTCCGTCCATCTTGCCGTTTTTATATTGACCGTCATATTTTCTGCCGTCCGGATATAGAAACGAACCATAACCGTCTCTTACAGGCAGGGCGACAATTGGGGAGTAGTCCTTCAGGCTGCCCGAGTATCTGCTGCCGTCAGGCCATGTTATCACGGCAATGCCTGTCATCTTTGAGTCCTTAAACAGCCCTTCATACTTGCCGCCGTCCTGAAAGACAAACACCCCATGCCCATTTTTACAATCGCCGGAGATGCAGCCGGCCATTGCCGCCCCAACAGCACAGAAACAAAATATTATGCTGACAATCGCTATCTTCACAAAACGCCCGCTCATCGTAATAACTACCTCCTTAATAGTGTGGCTTAACGACGTTTTTTTTGTTTCACCATGGCACAGCCAACCACACGGCCTCTTTCATCAAACTTGATCACGCCGTTTTTCGGGCACACATCCGTGCCTCCATACACATCATATGTCAACGGTGCCGCTAACATGCACTTAGACACTTCATGCCTGGCATTCATTTCAATATAGGCTTCATTGCACAGGACATAGCCCTTGCCGCCCGGTCTCTCTACTGATTTGTCCTCACATTGCGCCGCCGTCAAAAAAAAAGCCAGCACCGCGGCGGCCGTCAGCGCCACAGTAAACGCCGCCTTATTCTTCATAGCAGCCCCCATTTATCGTAGTACGTTCGTATTATAACAACACACGCCATTATAGTAAACAGGTTTACGCGGGCATATTAAAAAAGTTTATGACTGACCGCATCCGTCTTTGTAAATAAACCTCAGATAGAGCAGAGCGCCGAGGTCATAGGCAAAGTGCGCGGCAGCCGGGGCAGCCACGCCGTGGAAATATATGTACAACTGCCCAAGATAAAGACCCATCGCCGTTGCAAAGACAAAGTAGGCAGGGCTGAGGAAATGAAACAGTCCAAATATCAGTGAGGCCCAGACGACCCCTGCCCTGGCCTGAACTACTCCTCTGAACAAAAACTCCTCAGCTATGCCTGCCAGAAGCGATATCAGCACAATATCAACAGCCCTTGCCTCTGAAAATAGCTGCCGCACATTGGTTAATATCATCTGCCTGAATGAACCCAAAAAACTAATCGGCCTCATGCAAAAAAAGATAAACAGCGAAAGCGGAGGCAGCGATAAAACTAACCCCGACAGGATGTCTCGCAGGGCATTACCATAGACAGAAATGAACACAATGCCTGTGAAAAATTTGGCTGCCCCTATGGCCAGAACAAGCAGCCCGCCCTCTGTCAGGACGGCAATGGTCAATAGTTTTTTTCTCGATACCGGCATTTTAAAGACGCATCGTTATGCCCCGCGACTGGAGGTAGTCTTTGGCCTGCCTGATAGAGTATTCTCTAAAGTGAAATATTGAAGCGGCCAGCACAGCATCTGCCCTGCCCTCTGCCATAGCATCATAGAGATGGGAAAGCTCCCCAGCCCCTCCCGATGCTATTACCGGTATGTTTACCGCCTCAGACACGGCGCGCGTAAGCTCTATATCGTAGCCCGCCTTTGTGCCGTCTCTGTCCATGCTTGTCAGGAGTATCTCGCCAGCCCCTGTCTCCTGCATGTATCGCGCCCATCTGACCGCGTCTATGCCCTTTGCCCGTCTGCCGCCGTGCGTATATACCTCCCACTGTGCAGTATCTGAATGGGATGAGATATTGAGATATGACAGTGGCTGGCTGTCCGTCAGCCAGGGAGGCGGCTCTCCCGAGCCGTCATGGCGGCAGCGCTTAGCGTCTATGGCAACCACAATGCACTGGCTTCCAAAGCGTGCCGAGGCCTCTGCTATAAACTCCGGATTGTTTACCGCCGTGGTGTTTATCGAGACCTTGTCGCAGCCGGCGTTAAGCAGGTCGCGAATGTCGTCAAGACAACCTATGCCGCCCCCTACGGTAAGCGGGATAAAGACATCGGTTGCCGTTTTTTCCACAACATCGAGCATTATTTTGCGTTTTTCGTGCGAGGCCGTGATATCGAGGTATGTCAGCTCATCGGCACCCTGTTCGTCATAAAATATGGCATTTTCCACAGGGTCTCCAGCGTCGCGGATATTCACGAAATTAATCCCCTTTACAACCCTTCCGTCTCTTACGTCAAGGCATGGGATGATTCTCTTTGCCAGCATATTATCGCCCTCTTGTGACGAGCGCTATCGCCTCGCTTAGTGAAATGGCCCCTGAATAGACGGCCTTGCCCGTTATTATGCCGTAGAGGCCCTCTATGCGCATCAGGGCCGCTATGTCCTTTAGCGAGGCGACACCGCCTGAGGCCGTAACAGGGATTTTGACCAAACCGGCTATCTCCGCCGTGGCCTCCAGATTAGGCCCCATAAGCATCCCGTCCTTTGCTATATCTGTATAAATAATCCCCGCAGCCCCCGCGGCCTCGACCGCTTTTGCTAAACTGGAGGCCGGCGTTTCTGTCACCTCTTCCCAGCCCTTTATTGCAACCATGCCCTTTTTTGCGTCAATGCCCACGACTATCTTGCCGGGGAATTGTTGGCACGCCTGCCGTAGAAGCGCAGGGTCTTTGATAGCCACCGTGCCGAGGATAATCTTGTCTATCCCTATTGAGCAAAGCAGTTTAATCCTCTCTAAGTCCCGAATGCCTCCGCCAACCTCAAGCTGGACGCTGACGGCCTTTCTTATGTTTTCAATGCTTTGCAGGTTACTCTGCTGGCCGGTAAACGCCCCGTCCAGGTCAACTATGTGTATAAGCTCAGCCCCATCTGCCACCCACCTTCTGGCAGTCTCAACAGGGTCATCTGAATACTTAGTGACATCTTCCTTTCTGCCCTGCAGCAGCCTTACGCACTGCCCGCCCTTTAAATCTATTGCCGGTATTATGAGCATCCTTCCTCCCTCATCAGAGTGTCTATAAGTCTTAGCGTACTCTTTATTTGTTCTTGTTCAATTACCTCAACTATTATGGCGGCGTCCTTCTTTTTCTTTAATAATTGTCTGAGCGCGCGATATTCCCTGCAGTCTGTATCAAGCCCCCAGTGGTCGTTTGAACCGTCCTGCCGC
>JAKOEO010000007.1:33407-36778 GCA_022321325.1 Candidatus Magnetominusculus sp. LBB02
ATATTCCCTGCAGTCTGTATCAAGCCCCCAGTGGTCGTTTGAACCGTCCTGCCGCTTCCCATTACACCTGTGAATGTGGACATATTCAATCTTACTGATAGTCCCTTCGTCAAGGCTGTTTACAAATTCAACCGAGTCCATGCCGGCGGCCTCGACATGCCCGATGTCAAGCGTTATGGAGCGATTTGCGTAATGCCCCCAGAACCACTTAATATCAGGCGTGTTATTGGCGTTTTCTATTGACACGGCGCACATGGCGGAGAGTTCCTCAAACGCCCTCTCGTATGCCCGTTGGAATATTCCTTCAAGCCTGCCGCCCCACGGCACTCCCTCATCGTGAACTATGAGGGCGGAGCCGCCCATAGAGGAAAGGCCGCGTAAAGACTGTAAGGTCTTAGCGCGCTCTGCCTCTCTTGTCTCAGAAAGATAATACCCCACAGGATGAATGACATAGTCAAGACCGAACTCCTTACAGCATTGGACAAGCCGTGACACATCTTCAGTTTTGCCGCCCCATTCCCTGAAAATGGAAATTTGCACCATACCGCCCGTCAGTGCGGCGTCAATTGTATCGTTGGATAAAACACTGTACCCTAATGGCATTGCGGCATTAGTTTAACAGAGGATAGCGATAAAGGCAAGCGCCGTCTTCAGGATTTTATTTCGTATTGTTTGATCTTTGACCTTAGAGTATTTCTGTTTATGCCGAGTATTCTGGAGGCCATCAGCTGATTGCCTTTTGCCTCTCTTAAGACGATGATTAACAGGGACTTCTCCACCTCGGATATGACAGCGCCATAGAGGCTGCCGCCTCTTATCTGTCCAATATCGGCAAGGTACTTACTAAGCTTCTCATCGAGAAACTCGTATATAGAATATTTCGATGGGACGTCGAGGATTAAATCGTTATGATGTACTACAGGGGAGTCGCTTAGTACAGCGGCTTTCTTTACGACATGGCATAGTTCTCTTAAATTGTCCGGCCAGTCGTGGCTTGTGATAAATTTAGCTGCCGTCTCTGAGAATTCCTTGTGGCCGGTCTCATACTTTTTCCTGTAATAATCAAGCAAATACATTGCCATCGGCACAAGGTCGTCTTTTAGTTCGCGCAAGGGCAGCAGCTTTATCTCCATAGATTTAAAGATCTTATACAAATCTTCCCGAAACGCACCCTTCTTAACCACATCCGATAGTTTCCTGCTTGTTGCCGCTATTATTCTTACATTGGACGTGACGGCATGGTTTGTTCCCAGCGGCCTGTATTTCTTTTCTGTTATAAGCTTATAGAGCCTTGTCTGGAGATTTTCGTCTATCCTGTCAATGTCCTCAAAATACAGCGTACCGCTGCCGGCAAGCATTCCTGCTTTGTCTTCCTTAGCCCCGGCAAAGGCACCCTTCTTCCATCCTAAAAGTTCAGCCGCTGCGATGTCAGGCGTGATGAAAGAGGGGTTAATTGTCTGAAATGCCCTGTGTTTCCTTGCGCTTTCCGAGTGGATTTTTCTTGCAAGCAGCTCTTTTCCATAGCTGTCTTCGCCGCTTAGCAGCACGGGCATGTTGCCTGCTGAGGCAGCCTTTTCAGCCTCCCTGACCGCTTTAATTATTTTTATGTTTTTGGCTGCGCGATAGGCATCAACTTCCATGGCCGCCCCTTTTGTTAAGATGTCTACTTGTTTCTTATGAAATCATAGACTTTCAAATAATGCTCACCCGGGTTATTCCATGAATAGTCATAGCGCATAGCATTTTCCATGAGCTGGCGAAACTGCAAAGGATATTCATACCATAAGCCCACAGCGCGCACCATTGCATGTTCAAGGGCTTCGTTAGTCGGGTCATAAAACGTGTAACCGTTACGCTGTTCAAAGGGCAGGTCTGAGTAGTTGGCGTCAAACACGGTGTTGCTAAGTCCGCCGGTGCTTCTGACAATGGGAAGCGTTGCGTATTTCATAGCGATCATTTGTGTAAGGCCGCACGGCTCGAAGAGACTTGGAATGACTATCATATCAGCCCCGGCATAGATAAGGTGTGAAAGCTCCTCATTATATCCAAGCTCGATGTGGCAGTCAGGATTGTCATTAAGTTCGCATTTCATGCGCCAGAACTCATCGTTTATTGCCTGTTCGGGGCTTGAGCCTAACAGGACAAACTGCCAGCCGTTTGCAAGGGCGCTGTAGAGGGCGTGGCGTATCATAAACACACCTTTTTGGTGGTCAAGACGCCCTATAGCGCAGATGACCGGTTTGAGGTCCTGCCTTAACAAGAGCCTGTGCCTTAGGGCCTCTTTGTTTTTGTATTTTTCGTCAAGCGTGTCAACTGAGTATTTAAACGGGATATAACGATCAACTTCCGGGTTCCATACGTCGTAGTCAATGCCGTTTAAAATGCCTCCGAACTTACTCTGGTGTGTGAACAGTGTATGACCCATGCCAAAGCCTTGTTCGGATGTCCGAATGTCCCAGGCATACTGCGGCGAGACGGTAGTGATGAAATTTGAGTAAACTATGCCGCCCTTCATAAGATTCACAACATGGGGGTTGTTATCGTCCTGAAATCTGTCCATCCTGAAATAGTCTGCCGGGTAGAGGCCTGTCTCTCTGAAGATAAATTCGCCGGTTATGCCCTGATGTTTCATGTTGTGAAGCGTATAGCAGACGCGTGGATGTGTCATGCCCAGATTAGCGTAAATGTCGTAGAGCAGGACTGGAAGCATTGCCGTCTGCCAGTCGTGGCAGTGTATAACGTCAGGGTGCTTGTTGGACTTGAGCATGTACTCAAGGGCTGCCCTGCAGAAAAAGGCAAATCTCTCCGCGTCATCCCAGTGGCCGTAGAACACGCCTCTGTTGAAAAAGTTCTTGTACGAATGCGGGTCTATGAAATAGCACTTACGCCCGTGGACAAATCCAAAAAACACCGTGCAGTGAATCCACTGGTCGTAGTACGGCACCCAGAGGTCATCATAGTCTACGCATAATCCAAAAATTTCGCCATACCACATACAGTCATATTTCGGCAGGATTATTTCAACAGTATTTCCTCTTATTTCAAGCTCGCGGCTCAGGCCATAGACAACATCGGCAAGGCCGCCAACCTTGGCAACAGGGGCAATCTCCGGCGTAACCATCACTATGTACATATGATAACTCCTTTACGTTTATTCACAGTTGCACAAGGGGCGCCAACTCATCTGTGCCTCTTGTCTCAGAAAAGACAAGTCTATCATAATTTAATCTAAAAAAACACTAAATAATTTGCCCAATCCACGCCATGGCGTTGATTGCACCGCCATTCAGGGCAAACGCATTTGAAAAATAAAGCTGAAACTACCTATGCAATTACCTCATCTTCTCCCAGTCCGTCATTCCGGCTTGTCC
>JAKOEO010000007.1:36870-68768 GCA_022321325.1 Candidatus Magnetominusculus sp. LBB02
ACGACATTAAGAGAAAATTTATGGTGCAATTGTCTAATGCGTTTGCCCTGCACCGCCATTTGCCAACCGAAAAAAACTGCTGTAATAATGCTATAATAATAAAACTGCCTGATGTGGGCTAAGGAGGATTGTCATATGCCGGCAGCTGCCGAACTCTGGACTTACGAGAAATACCTTACACTTGGCGATGAGACACGAAGCGAAATAATAGAAGGAGACCTAACCATGACGCCCGCCCCGGGATTTAGCCACCAATACGTAGTAACAAATCTCTTTTTCATATTTAACAAACATATAAAAGAAAGGATAGGCGGTTACATCGTAACTGCCCCCACTGACGTTATCCTAAGCGATGTCAACATAGTGCAGCCTGACATACTCTATATCTCTAAGGCGCGCAGGGGCATCATACGGGAACGCGGCGTCTTCGGCCCTCCAGACCTTGTGGTTGAGATAATCTCGCCGTCTTCGCACTACAGGGATGTCCACGTAAAGAAGGCGTTGTATGAACGCTTTGGCATTGCCGAGTTCTGGATTGTCAATCCATATATGAAGGCCATCGAGGTGTTGGCGCTGAACAAGGAAGGGCGGTATGAGCTAATATCTGACGGCTGTCTGATGGCGGAGGGAAGGCAGCACGTTATATCGGGCGTAATCGAGGGGCTGACGGTTGACCTTAAAGAGGTTTATACAGAGAGTTTTAATGATGACGACGGAGGTTTAGAAAGATGAGATATAAGACGGCAGGCGTTGGCAGGGTCTTTGTGTGCAGGCTTGACAATGGGGATGACCTGTTGAAATGCCTTTCAGAACTTGTGGTTACAGAAGGGGTAAAGGCTGCGGTGTTTCATGTCGTAGGGGGGATGAAGGGCGGAAAGCTTGTCGTTGGCCCTGAGAAAGAGACGATGCCGCCAGAACCGGTATATAGAGAGATAACCGAAAGCCATGAGGTGACAGGCATGGGGACGATATTTTATAGGGATGGGCAGCCCTCCGTGCATTTTCATGGGGCGTTTGGCAAGCGCGACATGGTAAAGGTAGGGTGTCTGAGGGAGTTTTCAGAGACGTTTATAGTGCTTGAGGCCATAGTTACAGAACTCACCGGCATTGACGCCCAGAGGCGTCTTGACCCCGCAACGGGGATTTATCTTTTGAATATATAGAGTAGGAGCGGCTATGGTGGCGATGGGTTTAGGTCTGACCCTGCGTTTGAGCTATTCTGACTAATTGATATAGCCTTCTGAAACATCTCTGCCGCCTCCCCGCCCCTGCCTAAGCTTAGCATAGCCTCGCCGAGGCCGTTATATGCCTCAGGGATGCCTGGCTTAATCTTGACAGCCTTTTCAAAACTATCTACGGCCTTTTCATACTCGTGAATCCTTATATACACAACGCCTTTGTTAACATAGACATCGGCGCGGGTTGGGTCTATCGCTATTGCCTTGTCAAATGCGTCGAGGGCCTCCCTGTATTTGCCATCCCCCGCAAGGGCGGTGCCAAGGTTATAGTACGATAGTGCGCTGGTCTTAACCGTCTCTGCCGCATGGCTTAATAAAACGGCGGAGTTCTTCCAATATCTGACCTGATTCATTGAAAGCAGGGCAGAGGCGCAGATTATCACAATGGCCATAATGCGTACCGGCAGGCGCGCGGCATACCTTAAAGGCACGGCAAAGGCCGCCGCCGCGAAAAGCCCTATGAACGGTATGTACGTATACCTGTCGGCCATTCCCTGCGCCCCTACCTGCACTATGCCTATCACTGGCACCAGTGTGCCTAAAAACCAAAACCAGCCGGTAAATAGATATGGCTTCCTTTTAATGCTGAAAATCACGTAGGCTGAAACAGCCGCTAACAGGACGAAAGCCCCTGCCCACTGCCACACCGCTATCACATCCATTCGTGGATAAAACACCGACAACCCCGTTGGAAAAAGCGCGTTTTTCAGATACTTAACATACGCGGCCAGTACGCTGCTAAGCCTCAGTGAAAGCGGCATCTCGGCGACTGAAACCACGGCGTTATAATTTTTCTGCGCATAATAGGTGATAACACTAAATATGCCGGAGATTGCAAACATGGGGATTTTCTCCATCACTAACTTTGCAGGCACCGTCTCGCGCAGACGCCCCAAAGGCCAGACATCTATCAGCAGGAGAACAAAGGGCAGCGTTACGGCCATAGGTTTTGACATCAGGGCGAGGACGAAAAAGATGATGACATATAAATAGTGCTTAATCGAGGGCTTGCGCGCGTATTGGACATACTTTAGCATTGCAAGAAAACAAAAGAGCGCGCTTAGCAGTTCCTTACGCTGCGACACCCATGCAACCGTCTCCACATGGGCGGGATGAATGGCAAATAGTGCGGCAACAAAGGCGCTCTGCCAAAGCTCCCCTGTCATTTCCTTAAACAGAAGGAATAGCAGTATTACATTAACTATGTGAAAGATGAGGTTGCTGATGTGATGGCCTCCGGGGGAAACCCCGTATATGGCAGCGTCAACCATATGCGAAAGCCACATTATCGGCACCCAGTTGCCCTCGCGCGTTGTTGTAAATGCCCACCTTATGCCGTCAATTGTAAGGCCGTCCCGCACGTACTGATTGCCGGTAATGTGTATGGCATCATCAAACGCAACGAAATCAAAACCCCTGACAGGGAAAAACACTATAATGGCCGCCGCGGCAAGCAACAGCACAACGGTGTCGGTGCGGTCAATATTATTGGCTGTCTTTTGATCTCTTGACATTATTAAGCAAATCTCCTATACCAGTATCATAAGCCTGCTGCTCCATACGGGACGCGCTGCCTGAGAAGGTATCTCCCGTGTGCAAAGCTCGACCTGCGGCGGGCTTTTCTGTCAATTCTGGGTTGTCCTGATACCAAGTTGCAATCATAGAGGTAAAGATATTTCAAAATTCCGTCATTCCTGCCCTCATTTTGTCATTCCGGCCCTCATTTTGTCATTCCGGCTTGTCCGGAATCTGTCTATGCACATCACCCAGCCGAAGAAGATTCCGGACAAGCCGGAATGACGACAAGGCAAGGCAGGTGGAGACATGGTTTTGGCTGTGAGTGATAATCTACTTATATTATTGCAACTTGGTATTACGGTCTCAATATAGTTTATGGACACTAATCTTTCTCCGCTAAAATAGTCTACAGGCTCAAGATAGGACTCCCGTAAAATAAAACGGGGCGGACTGGCCGCCCCGTTGGTCGTAGTTTGTCAGTCTTATTGATGTTTTACGGCTTTTTTGGCATGTTTGCCGCCGTCTGCCCTTTTTTGCAGCCAGCTGGCAATGGCCGGGGCGAGTTCCTTTTGCGACTTGCCGCCTACAAACACGCCGATGTGCCCGCCCTTAAACTCATATAGTTCCTTGTCGGTACTTCCTACGAGGTCGTTCAGTGGTTTTGTCGCATCGGGTGGTACGATATGGTCGCCAGTGGCATATATGTTCAGAAGGGGCATGGTAAGGTTTTTGAGATTTACCGATTTATCGCCAATCATCAGAGTGCCCTTGACCAGCTTATTGCCCTGGTACATGTCCTTGATAAACTGCCTTATCGTTTCGCCGGCCTGGTCGGGGCTGTCGAATATCCACTTCTCCATTCGGAGGAAGTTCAGCAGCTTTTCCTTATCCTCAACCACGTCAAGCATTCCTATGTACTTGCCGACATTAAGCGTTATAGGCATAAGCATGAGAAACCCTGAATTAAGGAAATCACCCGGTACTATGCCATAGGCGTCAACTAAGGCATCTGCGTTCATATTTCTTGACCAATTAAACAGCAGACCCTTCTTAATTGAGAAGTCTATCGGCGTTACCAGAGTAATCAGGTTCTTTACCTTCTCCGGATAGATGGATGAGAATATGGTGCAGAAGGTACCGCCCTGGCAGATACCCATCAGGTTTACCTTATCTATGTTGGCCGATTCTCTGATGTAGTCAACGGCGTCGTTCATATATACGTTGATATAATCGTCAAGGGTCAGGTATCTGTCTGCGCGCGAGGGGTAACCCCAGTCTATTATGTAGAGGTCTATGCCGTGGTCAAGCAGATTCTTTACAATGCTTCTGTCAGGCTGCAGGTCAAGCATGTACTCCTTATTGACCAGAGCGTAGATTATAAGCACAGGCACGCTGCACGTTACCTTGTCGCTTTTGTAGTGGTAGAGCTTCATTTTGTCTTGCTGAAAGACCAGCTCTTTCTGCGAGGTACCTACGTCAATGTCTTCAATCTGCGTGATAGTCTCAACGCCTTTGACTACCTTGGTGCTGGTGTCGGCTATCTCTTTTACCAGGCTTTTAGTATCAAATGCTATAAAAGGCGTTTTCATTGTGCAACCTCCTTGTCCTGTTTCACGTTTAGTTTTTTCTCAAGTACGCGGACTTTTCTCTTCAGCTCATAGAGCGTCTTATACATGTCGTCCATTTCGGAGCGCACAGGTATCGGGAAGTCTGAAAGATAAAGTTCCAGCAGTTTGTGGAAATGTTTCCTGAAATCAAGGGCTGACTCAAGCAGCGCTCCCTGTATAACGGAAAACTCATCGGTATTAAACAGTTGGAAGTACTCGGCCTCGTTGATATCAGTCCACATCTTATAGAAATCGTTGTAACTCTTGATTTCTTCGCCTGCCTTGATTTTATCGGCAAGGGCTTCAACTACCTTCTTTGAGCCTTTCTCGCCGGCCACGTATATCTTGTGCTGGAATTCGGCGTTCTTAGCAATGTACACAGAGTATAAGTCCATAGTTCTGAGCATAAGCTCCTGTTTTTCTCTGTCTTTGCCAACCTGCGGGGATTTAAACACCTTTCCAAATGTCTGTTCAAACGCGTTGTAGAAATTATTGAAGACGCCTATTGCGGCATTGGGGTCTTTTGCCGCTGACTGGTCTAAAAACCCGCTCATGCTCTTTTGGACGGCGTTAAACCATGGGCTGGCAAAATTCTGCGCCGCCGCCCCCCAGGTCTCAATCACCTTTGTAGACTGGCCGAACATCTCAGAGGCCGACTCTGGACTTGTAAATCCGAAGAGTTTGTCAATGAGGCCCTTTAGCTTTACAGGGTCTACCATATCTTTTATATAGTCAGGGTTTGAGGCATTATCCTGAATGGCTGAAATGACGGGCTGCCAGAACTCGTATACCTTCATGTATGAATCAAATCCCTGAAACACCTTCGTTACCGTGTCTTTGCCCAAACCGGACGGGTATCTTCTCATCATTTCGTCAACCGAACCGCCCACTGTTTTAAACCATACATTGTATAAATCCATCACGTTGCCGCCTGTACTGTCTTTGGGCATTGCCATTGCCTGAAAGTTCTTCGACATGTCGGTTGCTGTCTGTACCCAGTTGCTTATAAATTCCTTCTGTACTTTCAACAGCGACTCGAAGAAAGACGTGGTTCCCTCCATCGGTAAATCCTCCTCGTAAGTTTTATAGTAAATTTATAGGCCGCAAGCCGCCTCACTGCAATTACTTTTTCATGTCTTTGAAAAGCTCGAAAAATGTCTTGGCCATATCCTTGCTCATCTCAAGCTGCTTTGCAAGCCCCTCCTGCCATGCTTCCTGAATGCCTTTGCTGCCTTCCTCAAACATCTTGAGGTTCATCTGCTGCACAACCTCTTTCAAAAAGGCGTTTTCCTTTTTCAAAGACTCGTTTTCTTTGGCCAGCTCATCGTACTTCTTTTGAGATACAAAACCGAACCCTGTGTAAAACTCGGCCATTTTTTCAAAGACATCCGGCCCTATGCCGAACATTGTATCCTGCTTTGCGGCAGGCGTTGTAAAAAACTTTGCCGCCGCCTGCGCCCCTTCCTGCTGCAACCTTGTAAAATAATCCACAAACATGGACTTAACAAGGGGATTGCTGTATAAGGCTGCCAAATCCTTCAGAAAATTTTCGTTCACGGCATCCTCCTGTCTTAGAAAACCGATTGATCGGGGTGATAAAAGCCCCAACCTCTGAAGCATACAACTATATAATCCAATATGTCAAGTGAACCTTACTTAATTTGTCAAGCCAAAGTAGAAATGTCAGTTGATAATAAAGGGCTGCTAACGATAAGTCTGACACTGGAGGATGTTAAGCGAAGTCTGTCAGGACGTTAACTTATTTGTTACCTTTCGTATCTCCATGAGTTTCTCAAGCGCCCTGCCGGTATCTACTGCCTCTTTCGCCGCGGCCACAGCATCCTTAATGCGATAGCCTTTGCCTGAGAGCATTAGCCCTGCGGCACAGTTCATAAGGACAATATCGCGGGCTGGGCCTTGGTCTTCACCACTTAGTATGCCCATCGCAATCCGCGCGTTTTCTTTAATATCGCCTCCTTTGAGGTGTTTATTCTCTGCGCGATTAAAGCCAAAGTCCTCCGGGAGCAATTCCATATTGGCAATATGGCCGTCCATTAATCTCGATACAAATGTCCTTCCGGTGATGGTTATCTCATCGAGGCCGTCCTCGCCGTGAAAGACCATTGCGTCAGTGACGCCGAGATTTCCAAGTACACCGGCAAGCGGTTCTGTAAGCCGCCTGTCAAAGACGCCCATTATCTGACGCTTCGCCCCGGCTGGATTAGTAAGCGGCCCAAGTATGTTGAAAATTGTCCGCACCCCCAGGTCGCGCCGCACAGGGGCGGCATGTCTCATCGCTGGATGAAAGACCGGCGCAAACATAAAGCCAAACCCTGTCTCATGCATACATCTCTCAACCATCTGAGGAGCCAAATCTATCTTCACGCCCAACTGCTCAAGTATGTCGGCGCTTCCGCAGCCGCTCGACACAGAACGATTGCCGTGCTTGGCAACCGGCACCCCGCAGGCGGCTATCACAATGGCCGCCGTCGTTGAGATATTAAACGTGGCTGACATATCGCCGCCCGTCCCGCATGTATCAATCACCCCGTCGGGGGCGTTTATTACCGCGGACTTTTCCCTCATCACGCGCGCCGCGGCGGTTATCTCTTCAACCGTCTGCCCCTTCATCTTAAATGCGGTAAGAAATGAGGCGATTTGCGCGGGCGTTGCCAGGCCCTCCATGATTTCGTCCATAGCGGCGGCCATCTCGGCCATCGAAAGGTCAATGCGGCTGGTGAGTTTGTCTATTGTCTCTTTAATCATGCGGCGCCTTTGCAAGGAGCAAGAAGTTTTTTAATATGTCCTTTCCAACCGTCGTAAGAATGGACTCAGGGTGAAACTGTACGCCCTCAACGAGATATTCTCTATGGCGAACGCCCATTATCTCATGGTCCAAGGTCCATGCGGTTATCTCAAACTCCGGCGGCAGCGTACCCGGCCTTATGACCAGCGAATGATACCGTGTGGCGGTAAACGGGTTTTCAATCCCCGCGTATATGCCCCTTCCGTCGTGGTGAATCTCTGATGTCTTGCCGTGCATCAGCCTGTCAGCCCTGACTATCTCAGCCCCAAAGGCCGCCCCAATAGATTGATGGCCGAGGCAGACGCCAAGTATTGGGATAACCCCTGAAAACTCCTTTATCACATCAACCGAGACCCCTGCCTGGGCTGGCGTGCACGGCCCTGGCGAGATAACAATTGACTCCGGCGCCATTGCCCTTATCTCAGCTGCCGTTATGCGGTCATTTCTATAGACCTTTATAGTCTGACCAAGCTCGCCCAAATATTGCACCAGATTATAGGTAAATGAATCGTAGTTGTCTATCATTAAAAGCATAATTATCTGCTCCTGTTCAGGTTTTTAGCCATTTTAACGGCGCGCATCATCCCTTTGGCCTTGTTTACGGTCTCATTGTATTCGCCTTCGGCAGTTGAATCGGCCACAATGCCGGCCCCTGCCTCAACATAAACCGTGCCGTCTTTTATGACCAGCGTCCTTATAGTGATACACATGTCCATCGCCCCTGAAAAGCTGAAATAGCCGACGGCCCCGGCATACGGCCCTCTTTGCACAGGCTCAAGCTCGTCTATTATCTCCATTGCCCTCACTTTTGGGGCGCCGGTTACAGTTCCCGCGGGGAAACACGCCCTCAGTACGTCAAAGGCGTCAAGACCGTCCTGAAGCGTCCCCTCAACGTTTGATACGATGTGCATGACATGGCTATAGCGCTCCACACACATCAAATCGGAAACCTCCACCGTACCGGGTATAGCAACCCTGCCTACGTCGTTTCTGCCCAAATCAACCAGCATTATATGCTCGGCCCGTTCCTTTGGGTCTGCCTTTAGCTCTTTTTCCATGGCCAGGTCCTGCTCATCATTTTTACCGCGCGGCCTTGTGCCTGCAATCGGCCTTAAAATCACCCTGTCTCCCTCAAGCCTTACCAGTATTTCAGGGGATGACCCGACAATATCAGCCTCGCCGATGTTCAGATAAAACATATACGGCGACGGGTTTATTACCCGCAGCGCCCTGTATATGTTAAACGGGTCAACCTCTTCCTTTGTCTCAAAGCGCTGGGCTGCAACTATCTGAAAGCAATCTCCCGCCCTTATGTATTCCTTGGCCTTCTCAACGGCAGAGAGATAATCAGCCTTAGCAAATGATGATTTATACTCCACATCGGGGTAATCATAGTTAACGTCAAGCATGGGCAGCGCGGCATACTTGCCAAGTTTCTCAATGATGTCATCTATCTTGGCAACGGCTTCCCTGTACGCCTTCTCAGGCGGCTGCCCGTCAAATAGACGGGCATTTGCCACTACCTTGATTACCTGCTTGAGATTATCAAAGATAAGCACCGTGTCCATTGTCATAAAAAACATATCGGGAAGGCCAAGCGACGGTTTATCGGCAAGGTTAAGCCTCTCAAAAAACTGCACATTTTCATAGCCCATGAAGCCGACAAGGCCGCCGTAAAAACGAGGCAGACTGCTTAGTGTTGCGGCGCTAAATCTTTTAAGTTCCTGGCGCAGTGCCTCAACAGGGTCATTGACAGCCTCAGTGCGTACATGGTGCATGTCTATAGTTTCTATCGTAGTTCCCGTGGATTTAAATATTCTCAGCGGGCTTACGCCTAAAAAGGAATACCGCGCCCATTTCTCCCCGCCCATGACGCTCTCAAGCAGGAACGAATACTCCTGCTTTATCTTATAAAAGGCGGAGACAGGGGTCTCGGCATCGGCAAGGATTTCCTTATAGACGGGGATGAGGTCAAACCTGCGCCCTGCCGCGTCAGCCTTTGCGGCCATTTCCTTAAATTCTTCTATATTTGGATAATTCATGTTGACAAATTAAATAGCTTCTCTATATCATACATATCGTGTAACTGCAACGCTTCTATCATACAGGTAAAGCGCTGCAAGATACAAGCGTTATTTTGGCGTTATTTTGGAATTGTAGTGGTTATGCGGGCGTAGCTCAGTTGGTAGAGCACAACCTTGCCAAGGTTGGGGTCGCGAGTTCGAGTCTCGTCGCCCGCTCCAATGAATGTGCGGGTTTCCGAGTGTTGAACAATCTGTTCATTTGCCGGAACAATCTGTTCGTTTGCCGGAACAATCTGTTCGTTTGCCGGATTGTGTAGTTACTGTGCAATCGTAAGTCCCGCCGACGGCGTTATTCGGTCGGCCTTAACCTTTTGAGCCGGCGTAATGTGCGAAGCCTCAATGTCATTTGACCACTAAAGCAGATTTTGAAACACTCTATGAAGATTAAGCGCTCAATGCAGCATCATTCGATTCATATATCTTTATCATAGTATTATGAACCCCCGCCATCTTGAATATCCTGTTTACATCCTCGTTTGATGAGACAAATAACATCTTCTTTTTTGAACCTGCAATCTTCTTTAAGGTTATCAGGATGTTTCTCAGGCCGGCGCTGCTCAGGTGCTCAAGACCGTTGAGATTAACTATAAAAGACTCTTCACCTGCCGATAACTTCTCATCTATCTCTTTGGTAAAGTCGGGGGCTGTCAGACTATCCATACTGCCGCTAAGGGTAACGACAAGTACATCTTTCTCCTTTGCATAAGTAAATTTCAGAGAGCCTGCATTGTCAGCTTTTGCGTCGAATTTCATAATCACACCTCAGTTGTTATAATAAAGTTAACTAACGTTAACTAAAAGAATCTTCGTCTCTCCTGATGTGACTGGTCAACCGAGACCTTCTTAAAGCTATTAAGCAGCTCAAACGCCCTGTTAAGATTCTTCCGGATTACTTCGCAGTTTTCGAGCGCCGCCTCAAAACATCTGCTCATATCGCTCATTATACAGACAGCATACATTCCATGTCAACACCTGTTAGGGTGGCAAGATGGGCAGCAGATTGGCGGCCATGAACAGGCCGTCCTCATCGAAGCAGGCGCTAACGTATACATTGTTAAGAGGACATTTGACAAGTCAAACCCGCTTGAGACAGTGGCGAGTTTGTTAGACCAGGGCATAGTGCCGTCCATTTAAATTATCTCCCGCAACTTATTTTATTAATCGTTGAAAAAGCGCTTGATAAGAGACTATATAATTATTGTATAATCAAATAGGCGAAAAACTCTGAAAGGCATACATCATGGGCTGCTTCTAAAATTATTTATATGATGTGGCAGGGCGGCAGGAATATTGAAGAGGCATCGGCGCTCTTACCAGCAGCCGGTTTATCCTTATTAACAATAACCGCAAGGAGGAAATCAACATGTTTAACGAAAAAGTCACTAAGAGACTATGGCTGCTAATTCTGGCGGCGGCCCTTGTACTTCCATCAATTGTATCGGCGGCAACATGGGAGATTGACCCCGACCATACCACCATTGGTTTTTCTGTCAGGCACATGATGATATCAAACGTCAAAGGCGTATTCAACAAGTTTTCCGCTAAGGCCGTCTTAGATGACGCCGATATGTCTAAGTCCACATTCACGGCATCCATCGAGACGGCATCCATTGACACTAAAATAGAAAAACGAGATACCCACCTAAAAAGCGCAGATTTCTTTGACGCGGCCAAGTACCCTACTATGGCCTTTGTCTCCAAAAAGGTAACCCCCGAAGGGAAAGACGCCCTGAAGATAGTGGGCGACCTGACAATTAAAGGGACGACTAAAGAGGTTACTCTTGCTGTTGAAGGGTTGTCCGCCCCTGTGAAAGACCCAATGGGAAATATTCGCAGAGGGTGTTCGGTAACGGCTAAAATTAACCGCAAAGACTTTGGCCTGACATGGAACAAGGCTCTTGAGACCGGCGGCGTCATGGTGGGAGAGGATGTCTCGATAACTCTGGAAGTCGAGATGATTAAGAAATAGAAACCAGGCCTATTATTTAGCGCTGGCTTGCAGCGCCCTGCTAAAGGAGATGTTGCGGACTAAACCCTCTGCCGTGTCTTTCTTATACTGTGTATTGGACTGTATTTTCACGCCTTTAAGGCGTGGGGGCGTTTGAGTCCCAGACATAGCTAATCACTTTGCCGCTTTCAAAGGCGATAAGCAGCTGCAGCGCCTGGTCATTACACTCCCTCATGCGCACATCTCCTGACTTTGGCAGCCGCAGCGCCTTCCATTCCCAGCTGACATACTGAAAACCGCCATCGGCATTTCCTATTTCACGCTCTAAAGAAAATGATGACTCAACGCACTTCAAGTAAAGCGCAGCCCCGCCACGGCACGAGTAGACATAGTCAGCATCAGTGGTATATTGCCTGATAAGCGAGTATAGCGATGTCCTCGGCGTAAATATTCGAATCTTGTTTCTGAACTTAGGAATGGTGTCAAAAAGCGCCCGGGAAATAATGGTGCGCTCCTCGCCGCATTGTAAACATACAGGGGACTTGTGCAGCTCTCAGGACAACTAAACTTCCTCAGCGCACAGATAGAGGGCTTGTTTGAATGGCTTGAATGTACATGCAAGTCAGCCTTGTAAACCTTAGCCATGCGCAATACATCAGATAATTATTACATGATTATTAAGAACATTACAGTGCTATTACGGCAATATTATCTTTTGGTTAATTTAGCACAAGGTGAGGCGCTACCCCTTTAATATCATGTGGTTGGTCTTTGAGCGGGTCTCGCCGATTGGAGTAACCCTTATCGCAGGTTTGTCATGGACGGGGCATTTGTTTTCGCAGATGCCGCAGCCGACACAAAGCTGTGTATCTACGATGGGGCGCTTGAACTTTTTGACTGTCCCATCTCTAAGCAGCAGCTCCTCTTCTTTAAACCATATCGCTTTGGGCGACGTAGGACATACCTCTTCGCATACGATACAGTCAACATTCATTGCCCAGGGAAGGCACCTGCCGTGGTCATAAAACGCCGTACCAATCTTAGTTGGTTTGATATCTGGCTTCCTGCCAATCTTCTTTTCCACGCTAAGGGGCATAATTGCCCCAGTTGGGCAGACGTGCCCGCAGAGTACACAGTTATGTTCGCAATATCCTATCTTATTAATCAGAACAGGACTCCACAGCCCCTCAAGGCCGCCTTCAAGCAGGGCTGGCTGAAGGACATTTGTCGGGCATACCCTCATGCACTCTCCACATTTTATACAGCGCCTGAGGAAATCCTGTTCCTCGATTGACCCCGGAGGGCGAATCAGGGCGTTTAACGGCAGATTTTTTCCATTTACCGAGCTGCGCATCATAGGAAACAGCACGGCCGCCCCTATGGCCGACTCAATCAGCCTCCTGCGGTTTACATCAACCGGTTGATGGACAGAGCTTGCCGCTTCTGACAGGCCATAGTGAAGCGCCCCCTCCGGGCATTGCTCAATACACGTCATGCAGAGGTGGCATTCGCTGTATCTAAGCTGCCCGTGTGGTTCACAGCCTCCGTGACAGTATTTTAAACACCTCTGGCAGTCAGTGCACTTATCAACATCACGCCTTATGCGAAGCACCGACGCCATAGACAATATCCCCATCAGCGCCCCTAAAGGACAGAGCACGCGGCACCAGAACCGCGTAATAAACCTGTTTGCCGCAAGTATCAACAAAAAAATAAGCGACACTAGCACGCCGCCGTAAAACTGAGGCTGTTTTATATATATCCCGCCTGAGATGTAATTGGCCGCAGGGTAAATACCAACAGAAAATGAACGCGTCAAAAGGGCAATCGGGTCAAATAGTCCAATCTGTAAAGCGCCGCAGGCGGCCAACACGACAAGTACCGCCAGTATGTAGTACTTGATGCGGTATATTGCCCTGTATGCGTTTGTCCTATAGTCATCCACCGCGCGGCGTTTGTTAAAGAGATGGCTTATCCACTGGTTTAAAATGCCAAACGGGCAGACCCATGAGCAGAAAAAGCGTCCAAAGACAATTGTCGGCACGATTATCAACAGGGAAAGTATAAGCCCCTTGTAGACGGTAAAACTTGTGAGAAATGCCGCAGCGGCAACCAGCGGGTCAAGCTCTAAAAATAGAGGTGTCTCATATCCTTTCAGGTGCCTGAAGTCGGTGATGTAAAGCAATATCAAAAATAAGGCGAAAAAAAAGACGGAGTACACCCGCCGCGTATTTAACAGCGTTATGAGTCTTTTTTCTGATTTCATACGGTAAACTCTGCAGGGGCGAGGGATTTCCAGTCTGATATGCCTACGCCGCGTCGTTCTGCCATTTGAATATAGGGCACATCGGCGGCTTTAAGATCAAGAAATGACATCGTATACGTATCAATTGCGACATCGTCAGTGCCGGCGATGATGGTATCGCCCGTGGCAACGTCAGAGATGCTGCCGCCTGTGGGGCCGTTTGTCTTGAGAATGCGGGTGGCGTCCATTACTGTCAGCGTTGCCCTGATGGCAAAGGCGAGGTCGGCGATAGAGGTGTTGATGTCCTGATGGAGGCGGTTACGCTGCCCGCCAAGCGTACCGTATAGGTTTTTCATCGAAAGCGTACACTTGCTTAGCGAGTGGTGTTTGGCGATGGGTACATTTATTACCTTATCAACCTGATGAAAGAACGCCGAGACGGGCCAGACCTTCAGGGCTTCTCCTTTGAGGTCGGTATCGAGGAAGTCGTTATTGGTAGTGAATTTCACCTTGCCGCCGGCCTTTGTGACAGCCGCTTCGATGCCAGAGCGGGCAAAGCTCCTGTAGGGGTCGTTTATCGAGACATCGGTAACCCAGACGGAGGCGGCCTTTGCCTCGATGCAGAGCTGGACAAGGGCGGCGACCACATCGGGATTGGTATTGGCGGCGAGTTCGGGCTGCCTGTCCCAGCCGCAATTTGGCTTAATCAGCACCCTGTCTGAGGGTTTAATGAACTGGCTGATGCCGCCGAGTTTATCAACCGCTGCGCGTACCATTTTTGCTGCGTCTTTGCCGTGGACGATGGCAAGTTTAGGCAGGGCAGCCGATATGCCCTCGACGCGGTAGTTTTTGAACGTATAGATTTTAGAGCTTTGGCGTTTGACCGGCTCATCGGAGTGAAAGACGAGGGCAGCGGCACCGCATACGGCGGAGGCAGCGGCAGCAGTGGAGAGTTTAATCAGGAACTCCCTGCGGCTTAGCGACCGTGCCTTAGTGTTGAGTTTTGATGGCATATGCCTGACAATAATTTAGCGTCCGCTTGGGGCAGCGTCTCTGGTTTGAAAGGTAAATCGGACGGAGCGTTGTTTTTCCCCGCGTTTTTCAAAAACGAAAAAGCAATCCCAGACGGCGGCCTTAGTAATATTTAAGACGCCCTTGTAGGTGCTGCCGGCCACAGAAAGCGGCATGACGGCCCTTGGCATAAAACCGGCGACTGAGTAAGTAACGCCGACATCGGCGATATCGGGTACCTCTTTGCCGGATGAGTCGCGCAGCTCAAAGACGACGGGGTTGGCGCCAAGGGAGGGCAGATTATCGGCAAACACGACCATCGTTACAGAGTAGCCGTCAATGGAGGCGTTCACCACCATGTTGCCTGCCTCGGCAGAGGCGGCCAAAAGCATAAGCATAGCAAGCATGACACCCGCCGCCGCACGTAATCGTTTAGGAATACTGCTTAGACTCAGCATATGCTTAGTGTACCATTTCTCATAGAAAAAATTCTGCCGTGCTGCGGGGCTATGCAGCCAGCGGTAAAATAATGCAAGCGCCAATCAAGGCTGCAATTGACGCTGGATGTAATGTCTTATAATATCATGGAATTTTATGCGAGCGTGTTACTTTAAGGTAACACACCGTTGTTGTATAGTTATAATATATGGTAATAAATAAATAACTAAAATAAAAGTTGACATTTATAGTCTGTGTATGTAAAATACATAAGCATGTAATGAGTTACAACTATTGGAGGGGATTGATGAGTGAGAGGTTGTCTGCTGTTAGGGCATATATAGAAGGCGTTGAGCAAGACCTGAAAGAAATAATTCGTTCTATTGATAAGAGAATAGAGAAGGCACGTAAGGAAAATGATATTCCAATATATCATACAAAACATAGAATAAAATCGCCGGAAAGCACATTTCTAAAAATAAAAAAGGACGGCGACGGGGCTAAACTGGCTAAAATCAAGGATTATGCAGGTTATAGGATATTGTGTTTATTTGAACAAGATATTTATAGGGTTGATGAGTTTTTGTATGATACATTTTCTAATGATAATAAATATCGATTATGCAAAATGAAGGTATTTAATTGGAAAACATTTTACGACAGAATTAAGAACCGTAAAAGACGAGGTATAGAAATTAAACCTGAGGAAAGAGAATCCGGCTATAAATCTATTCATTACATACTGGATTGCAAAAAAGAAAAACATTTTGTTGAGATTCAATTAAGGACACTGGTTCAAAATGTATGGGGAGAGCTTGAGCATCATATGTCTTATAAGCAGGGCAATATTCACCAGCATATCAAAAGCAGTTTTAGGATGCTTTCAGAGCAGCTTGGAACCATAGATAATTTGATGTTTAATCTTAAAGAGATAAAAGAGAAAGAACACAAACTGGAATCGTTTTCGATTAGAACGAGAGGGCCTTATTTTTATCTTTGCCATGAGACAGATAATTTGCCCAGTATATTTGAGCGTGATCCGAAGGCAGCAAAACTTTACCAGGATTATGAAACCCACATGAAGAAAAGAATTTCTGGAGGTGAGGTTGCGTGGCTAAATACAGCATCCCGATTATATGGAGAACTGGAACGATTAACTCATGAGGTGCTTTCTAAGAAGGGTTGTGACGCTCAAGATAAATCAAATATCAAATATTGGCAGGGTATAGAGTCCGCATATTTGCTCTTCTGTAAGGGGGAGCTTGATGAGGCTATGCGTATTTATGAACAAATAAGAGATAATAAGGCATATTCTGGCAGGTATATCGAACATTTTCGTTTAGGGGAGATTTATTATATTCGTGGTGAAATTGAAAAGGCGCTGGAATGTTTTGACGCCGGTGAAGATATACTGATTAAAAATACCAACGATGCAAATAAACAGAAAGGCTATGATAACTATAAAAATATATATATAATTAAAAGAAAGCTGTCAATGATTTATTGGCTATTGGGCCAGGAATATATTGATATTGCAATACAGGAAATAAATGAGGCGAAAGGTGTATATGATTCATATAAGCAATATAGAGGTTTATTTTCTGATAAAGAATACCGCGGCCTGATTAACTCTTTATGTTATTTCTATCTGGAGAAATATATCATTCTACATAAGAAAGAAGAGTCTGAAAAAAAGGTAAAATCTAATAACAAGGCGAAACCTAAGGGTAAGGTGGAGCCTAAAAGCGATGATGTTTATGATACAGCTCTGAGTTATTATAATGAGCTTAAAAATCTATTGCTGAAACACGATTGTTCAAGCAATCTATATGATACGCTTGCGTGGTTTTGCTATCAGACCTATTTGAAAAGTGGACGTACCGATGCCGAATCCCTAAAAGATGCTAAAGAATACTGCAAGTCTATAGTCGAAAAAGACAACAAGGCAATTTTAAAACTCACAAGCGACAACTTACATCGGTACCACATTCAGGAGATTATGGCCGCCGATTAAACGGCAAGAAAGGCCTTGCCTCCGGGCCGCGCCCGTTCTGCACAACACATTCCCTTCAGGAAGCGTGTTCTTTAGTCGTCTTCAGGGTCAAACAACAGGGTCGTCACAGATGTCTCGCAGAATTGCATATTATGTCTCACCCCCCGCTTTCTCATTAAGGGCACTGCCCCTTCGCTGCAAGGCAATGATTAAATTTTGTGGCTGCCTCACTGCTGATAATATAATATCTTACCAGTAAATGTCAAACTAACCTTCAGGAGGCAGCCATCTGCCACCCCTGTTCGCCAACTTCACAACGTCAGACTGCCCGCTTCCTTGCCGGACTGTCCTGGCCGCTGCGACCATGCCATTGTGTCATAGCTTAACAAAGATAGTGCCAATTAAGAAGGGGGGCAAATGCCATGCCCCCCTATTTGGCTATTGCTTATATGTTACCAGTTTTTAGTTTGCGCTGGCTGCTGCCGCTGAGCTTTTTGGATAGAAATACGCGGTCACAGTGCAGTTGCCATACACAACCGGATTAGTTGTGTACACGTTGCCTGAGAGCGTACCATTACAGCCGCCGCCAACTGAGGCATAATATCCGGCGTCCGGCGTTACGGTGAATGACGCTGTCTTACCGGCGGTAACAGTTACTGTGGTTGCCGGGCTAATCGTACCATGTGCACCGGCTGACGGGATTACATTAAATGTAGCTGTAGAGGCTACGAAATTTGCCACTACTGTACAGTTTGAGGTAATGGCATTGGTCGTGTACACATTTCCGGACAGAGACCCGCCACATGTGCCGCTCATCATTGCGACATAACCGGAGGCAGGCGTTATAGTAAACTGCTTTGTTGCGCCGGAGGCAACGCTCTGAGCGGCAGCCGGGCTGATTGAACCATTAGCCCCTGCTGACGGCGTTACAGTATAGCTGCTGGTCTTGGAAGCTGTAAAGCTCGCCACTACAGTACAGTTAGATGTAATGGCATTGGTTGTATAGTCAGTACCTGAGAGTGTCCCGCCACAAGTTCCAGCAACAGAGGCGGTGTAACCGCTGTTAGGCGTTACGCTGAACCTTAGCTTTGTACCATAGTCAACCGTCCACGGCGCTGCAGGACTGATTGAACCATTGGCGCCTGAAACTGACGGCGTTGCAGTAACCTTAGTCAGAGTAAAGCTTGCCACTACCGTACAGCTATCCTTTATAGCATTAGTTGTGTATACGTTGCCTGAGAGCGTGCCGCCGCATGTGCCAGAAACAGAGGCGGTGTAACCGGCATTAGGCGTTACCGTAAAGCTGGCTGTCTTGCCGGAGACAACGCTAAACGCACTTGCCGGGCTGATTGAACCATTGGCACCGGCTGACGGCGTTACCGTGTAACTTTTGGTATTGCCGAATGCCGCCTGCACAGGAATGTTGCTGTATGCCGAGGTTGAGCCGTTACCTAATGCGCCATAACCATTGTATCCCCAGTCCCATACAGTCCAATCGCTCTTCAGCGCTATTGAGTGGACGCAGCCGGCGGCAACAGAGACGCCTCCTGTCATGCTTACCTTTGTTGGCGTGCTGTAAGTGCCATAGGTGCCATTGCCTATTTCGCCATAGCCGCCATATCCCATCGCCCAGATAGTTCCATCGCTCTTTACCGCTAACGTGTGGTAATATCCTGCTGCAATGGCGGTTACGCCTGTTAAATTGCTTACCTGCACGGGGGTAGTAGCGTTTGTATAGCTGCCAATGCCTAATTCGCCATTGCCGTTATTTCCCCATGCCCAGATATTCCCGCTGCCCTTTATCGCCGCCGAGTGGTATGCACCGCCGGCAACTGTGGTA
Organism: Candidatus Magnetominusculus sp. LBB02; assembly: GCA_022321325.1. GTDB lineage: Bacteria > Nitrospirota > Thermodesulfovibrionia > Thermodesulfovibrionales > Magnetobacteriaceae > Magnetominusculus > Magnetominusculus linsii. The sequence continues at coordinate 55,599 of JAKOEO010000007.1, forward strand.
ACTCCGCTTAATCCGTTTACCAGCACAGGGATATTGCTGTTTTTGGTAGTGCCATTGCCTAACTCGCCGCTGCCGTTATATCCCCAGCTCCATACAGAGCCGTCGCCCTTGAGCGCCAATGTGTGATATGACCCGCCGGCTATCGCGGCAACTGCCGTTAAATTGCTTACCTGTACAGGTTTGTTGACGGTGTATGAGTTTGAGCCGTTACCCAGTTCGCCGTCGCTGCCATATCCACAACTCCATACTGTCCCATCGCTCTTTAGCGCTATTGTGTTGTAAAATCCACCGGCAATAGCGGTAACTCCGCTTAATCCGCTTATCTGTACAGGCGTGCTGCTGCTTGTGTACGAGCCGTTACATAACTCACCGGCACCATTATATCCCCATGTCCATACGGTGCCGTCGCTCTTTAATGCTATCGTGTGGTATGCCCCTGCCGCTATGGAGACAACGCCGCTAAGGCCGCTTACCTGTACGGGCACCCTGCTGTCTGTAGTTGTGCCGTTTCCTAATGCCCCGGCATAGTTATATCCCCATGCCCATACAGAGCCATCGTTCTTTAGTGCCACTGTGTGGTAAAGTCCGCCTGCTACGGCAACATTAAAAGGTGCAATAGTCGAGGCGGGCGTTACGCTGTTAGAGGCGCTGGAGGCGGCGCCTGTCCCGGCTGAGTTGGCTGCCTTCACCGTAAATGTATAGGCAGTGCCGTTTGTCAGACCGGTTACTGTGACAGGAGACGATATACCTGCAGCAGTTTTCCCACTGGGGCTGGATGTTACTGTGTAGCTGGTTATCGTGCCGCCGCCGTTTGATGACGGGGCAGCGAAGGATACCGTTGCCTGTGCGTTGCCTGCTGTGGCGGTTACTGCCGTAGGCGCACCAGGTACCGATACCGAAGGCGTTACGCTGTTTGACGCACTGGAGGCTGCCCCTGTTCCAAGTGCGTTAACTGCCTGTACGGTAAATGTATAAGCAGTGCCGTTTGTCAGGCCAAATACTGATACAGGAGACGACGTGGCGGCTGCAGTTATGCCGCCGGGGTTTGAGGTTACCTTATAGCCTGTGATTGTGCTGCCGCCGTTTGATGATGGGGCTGTGAAAGACACCGCTGCCTGTGCGTTGCCTGCTGTGGCGGTTACAGATGTCGGCGCTCCGGGTGCCACGCCCGGCGTTACGCTGTTTGATGCGGCTGAGGGCGTACCAGTTCCAATGGCGTTAGCTGCCTGTACGGTAAATGTATAGGCCGTGCCGTTTGTCAGGCCGCTTACTGTGATAGGAGACGACGTACCGGCTGCAGTTACGCCGCCGGGGTTTGAGGTTACCTTATAGCCTGTGATTGTGCTGCCGCCGTTTGATGATGGGGCTGTGAAAGATACCGCTGCCTGTGCGTTGCCGGGCGTGGCGGTTACAGATGTCGGCGCACCCGGCGCTGTGTCCGCGGTAACGCTTACGGAGACTGTTGCGGTGTTGCCTGCGCCGTCTTTTACGGCGATGCTGGTTGTGCCGGTTGAAACGGTGGTAACGGCAATATTTGTGCCGCTTAGTGTGGCGCTTGCAACACCGGCATTAGCGGATGTGGCTGTGTACGGGGCCTGCCCGCCTGATACTGTTACTGTGCCTGAGGTCCCGATTGGCAGAGTTAGTGAACCGGGGGTTAGCGCAATACCAACCTGCGGGTATGCTATTGACTGATAGCCGAACTGCGTTACGCTTGAGGTCTCTGAGTATGCAATTCTGAAATAGCCTTTTTCGCCCCAGCTGCTGCCCCATGAGTTTTTAACGATGAACGACTGCTCTGCATCATTGTAGCCCACGAGCAGGATGGCATGGTAGCCGGCAAGCGAGCCGCTTGTGTGGCTATATATACCGCTGGTATAGTAGAAGAAATCGGTGTAAACGGCCATCGTAATTACTATCGGGCCGTAGGTGTTGAGGGCAGCCCGTAATGTGTCAACATTAGAGGCGCTGGCCGATGTGGTAACCCACTGCCATGACTTGATTGTGTCAGCGGCCGATGTGCGGGTTGAACACGCGCTTGAGCATGAGCCGTTAGTGGCGGTGTATGGGTAGCATGATTCAACCGGCTCTCCTGACGATTGTAAGAATGTTGCCGCCGAGTTAATATAGCCGCCGTTACAGCTTCCTGCGCCGCTGCACGAGACCATCACCTGCTCTGACAAGTCGAGTGAATTAGGGGTGTTGTTGTCTTTGCCGGGGGTGTTGTTCTTTCTCAGCGTGTAGGACTCTAATCCTGCCGTTGAGGAAAATGCCCAGCAAGAGCCGCAGTTTCCCTGGTCTTTCACCGAGGTAACCCAGTTGCCGTTGTTATTTCTCCAGTCAAGACTAGTTGGCAGCGTTGCCCCTTTGGGAAGCGGTGCTAATGCCGTCTTTTTGGAGTCAATAATGGTTTCGATAAGGCCTAAATGATTTTTCTGATTTTGTTCAGATAATTGAGACACGGGCGTCTCACCCGCCTTCCACTTACCGCCTGCGGCCTCGATTGCCGAGTTCAGCGACACCGCCCTGAGGCTCTGTTGCTCCGCATAGATAGTGCCTGCGTGTAATACTACTAAAACCATAATAATACTGACTAACTTTACCCAACTCCTGAAATAGGCTACCTTCTTATTGCATTCCATGGTAGACCCCCCAATAAAGATAATATCTCTTCCCAAAGGGAAAAGCGCTTCATGCTTATGTTGTGTTCTCATCCTGATACTATTGTAGCCTGTATGGAGCTGCGCTTTCTGTCATTTGGATTACAACAAATGGGGCCGTTTTTGTCATTTGGATTACAAAAAGTGAAAATAGGTCAGAGTATCAGTGTGGTGGAGATGGCGGTTATAGCCGTTTACGGCTCTGCCTCAGCCTCCTCAGCTTCCCTTTCCGCTTCGCCTTTTACCCACTTCAGGATTTCAGAGCTTGTGATTACCTTCAGAACCAAATAGGCCAACACAAAGCCTACCGGGATGTAACCCAGTGCAGATACGCCAAATGGTCTTCTGACTGCGTCTATTATTTCGTCAAAATATTTTATCTCGTTAATTTTTATTGCATCCGCGTATTGAAGTGTCATTCTTATCGAGACAAGATATGTGGTTATCAGAGAAATAAAGGCGGTCATAATAAGGATTTTGCCTGAGAACCAAGACACCAATTTATTTATTGTGATTTCGCCCGTCTTTCTGTGTGAATTAAAACGTTTGAATAAGTCTATAAAAATTATGCATAGCAGCGTTCCAAGCACAACACAGCAATAAACAGACCAGTAGTTAGGGTTATCGTCCTGTTCGACAGCTCCTTTGACAGGCGGCGATTCAGCAAACTGCTGTTTTTCCTCGGTGGTTAATTTGTGGTCATCAAGTCTGATTGTCCAACCTCTGCTAAGCCTGCCGACAATCCATCCTTCAACGCTGGCGTTGTCGTTGTTACATCCTTCACTGCCATGATGTATTTTCTTCGTCTTAATTCTAAACCATACCTCGCCATTATATAGATTTATTGATTGGAACGAGTAAAATGTCGTCCCAACGCCAATAGAACAAAGGGTATCTTTTCCTAACTCATATGAAAAAGCTGTGCTTTTAGGAGGGGCTGTTCTAACTCTAAGATTATTGCCGGTTGGGTTTATAACAATGCCTTCAGTGGTGACAGCTGCCCTTAATGCCTTATTGAGTGCTTCGACGCCTGAGTCAGCCGCAAAAAGCCGCTGATAAGGCAACATCAATACCATCGGCAACAATATGAGAATAACTCTTTTCATCATGTGCCATACTAAACTATCATTATTATATTTGTCAATACATAATATTATATATTACATTTATAGCCAATGTTACCACAAGGTAACATTATAAGTAGAGCTAAGGCAGACATATAAATGTTTGACCTATTATTCCATTGTGGTGTCTACCGGAGGTAATTACTCATAGCCTGCCCTACGGTGCATTGCATTTGCCCTGATGGTCTATTGTGTTTGCCATTTATCAATTGCATTACCTATGATTTATCGTGTATAATCGGGTCATGTACCAAACGTCACATTGACTATACATTGACTGTAAATTATATGCCACATAACAAGGAGGTCTTATGAAGAGGAAGGTATTAGCGCTTGTGCTTGCGGGCGGTGAAGGCAGGAGGCTTTTTCCACTTACTGCAATGCGTTCAAAGCCGTCAGTTCCGTTTGGTGGACGGTACAGGATTGTTGACTTTGTCCTAAGCAATATCATCAATTCAGGCATCTACTCTATTTATCTGCTTGTCCAGTATAAATCTCAATCTCTAATTTCTCATATTCAGGAGAACTGGAGCCAGACATCGGTATCGCGCGACCAATTTATTACAATTGTGCCGCCGCAGATGCGCAAGGGTCTGGAGTGGTTTCAGGGGACTGCGGACGCGGTGCTTCAAAACGTCAATCTGATTCAGCAGCATGCCCCCTCGCATGTGGTAATCTTTGGCTCTGATCATATCTATCGCATGGACATAGCGCAGATGCTTGACTTTCATATTGAGCGCAAGGCCAAGGTGTCTGTGGCGGCAATACCGGTGCCAATTGAGCAGGCCTCGGCATTTGGCGTTATCAAGACCTCTGCCGACAGCCGAATCGAACGCTTTGAGGAAAAACCAAAACAACCCTCCCACATGCCGGATGACCCGACAAAGGCGTTTATCTCGATGGGCAATTATATCTTTGACACTGACGTTTTACTGACCTCACTGGCAGACGCCCAGAAAAAGAACGAGCACGATTTCGGAGGCTATGTCCTGCCGTCTCTGGTCGGCACAGGTGGGCTGTTTGCCTACGACTTTTCACAAAACAGAATCCCCGGCTCTCAGTCCTACGAGGAAGTTGGATACTGGCGTGATGTAGGAACTATCAAAGCCTATTGGGAATCTAACATGGACATGCTTGATGAGGAGCCGATCTTTGACATCTATAATCAAAAATGGCCAATCCACCCGACGATATCGTTTACGCCGCCGGCTAAGATTATCAGCGGCGATATTCAAAACAGTTCGATATCTAATGGCGTCAGGATAAAGGGCGCCACGATAAAACACTCCATAATCAGAAGCGGCGTGGTAATTGAAGAGGACGTTGAGATAACCGACTCGATTATCCTTGAGTATGTCCACATTAAAAAGGGCGCAAAACTCAACAAGGTCATTATAGACAAGAACAACATAATAAATGAGGGCGAGTCGCTTGGCGTTGACAGCAACAAGGACCGTTTCAGGCTGCATATTGACGAGTGCGGGATAGGCATCCTGCCAAAAACACTGTTATAGAGAGGTCGCACTGTTATAAGAGAGGTCACATGGTAATAAACCAAACCCTGACGTTCAGTACGAGAGGCAATGGCCACCTTATAGACGTTACGAGCCAGGTCAGCGGCATATTGGCCGATTCTGGTATTCGTAACGGGATTCTCACGGTTTTCGTAGTAGGCTCGACGGCGGCCATTACGACATTTGAGTATGAGCCTGGCCTGATAAAGGACATGACGGAACTATATGACAAACTAGCCCCTGTGAATAAACACTACGCACATGATGCAACATGGGGGGATGCCAACGGCTTTAGCCATGTCCGGGCGGCCCTTCAAGGCCCCAGCCTGACTATTCCTTTTGAAGATGGGAGTTTATACCTCGGCACATGGCAGCAGATAGTATTAGCTGACTTTGACAACAGACCGCGTCAAAGAAGCATAGTGGTAAACATAATAGGAGAGTAGCGGAGAGTAACGGAGGAAATCATGGAAATATCAGTAGTAAAACCAAATGAAGAAGACCTGAAGACTCGCGGCGTTAATAGCTGGCCTATCTGGCAGAAGGAGGCATCTGTTTTTGACTGGCACTACGGCGACACAGAGGAGTGTTATATTTTGGAGGGCCAGGTGACGGTCTCAACAAAAGACGGCAAGAAAGTTGAATTTGGCAAGGGCGACTTTGTTACATTCCCAAAGGGCCTGTCCTGCACATGGGAGATAAAGCAGCCCATAAGAAAACACTACAATTTTAAATAATATGCAGTATAATTCGTGAAATGTTGTAGCGTAGTTGATAAATATTAGCAGATAAGGTATAATAAAGATAAGGAGGGCATGTCTATGGAAGAACAGCCATTAACGAAACGAGACTTGTTAGAGGTATTAGGCGATGTATTGGGGCCGATTGTATCGCGATTAGACAGCATAGACAAGAGATTAGACACCGTAGACAAGAGATTAGACACCATAGAACATGAGCTGGCAACGAAACCTGATCGCGAAGAGGTTCGCTTTATGCTGAAGCAGGAGATAGAGCCGCTCAAGAAAGAGATATCGCAAAAGCCTGACCGTGAAGAGGTCAGAGGAATTGTACACAGCGAAGTAGAGAAGGTGCGTTTGACTTTTGCATAGGGCTGTGGACTTGTTAAGGTCTTATCTTTTCAATAAAATCCCGCGTTTTTAATCCTTTCTCTATCCTGTACTTGATATGCAAATCAATCAACCTTCCCAGTTCTTCTGTCAGGGAGTGTGTCGGCACTACACGGTTTAACTTATTCCAATCCCAGAGGCGCAGCGTCTCAAACAGCCTTATAGCCCCTAAAGACAGGTCGAAGTAGTTATTTTGGTCGCCGCAGTCATCGCACAAGACAGAACCTTCCCGAAAGTAAAACTTCCTGCCCATCGCCCCGCAGCGGCCGCAGCTGCCGAGCCTCGGCGTAAAGCCGGCAGCCTCCAGCATCTTTACCTTATAGCACAGGGCTGCCTTTGAATTTATACAATCGGCCTCAAGCATTTTCAGTGTGTTCAGCAAAATATCAAACAGCCTTTCCTGCTGGTCATGTTCAGGGATAAGCATAGAGGTCATTTCAAATATCTCTGATACTCTGAGAAAGCATTCAAGCCCTTCGCGCAGTTTCTGGAAAGGATGGACGATGTCGGCCTGAATTAGTTTTGGAAGTTCTGCGTTTTCCTTCCCCCACAGAGTAATCCTCAGATATGTAAACGGTTCAAGGGCAGAGCCAAATCTGCTCTTAGTCTTTCTTGGACTTTTAGCGAAGGCGCGCACAAAGCCCTTTTGGCGTGTAAAGATAGTCATAATCATATCGGCCTCGCCGAAAGGGAGACCTTTAAAGACAATGCCCTCGGCTCTGAAGCGCATTACATGATATTGCCGAAATCTTCAGGTTTGAGGTTTTTAAGCCATTCTTCGAGTTCGTCAGTGTTTTTACGTTCGATGACGGTCTCCTCGACAAAGATTGGAGAGTTTGTCCTTAAAGCCACGGCAACGGCGTCGCTGGGCCGAGAGTCTATCGCCCTTTCTGTTTTGCCGTCAGCCACATAGAGCGTGGCGTAATACGTATTTTCTATAATCTCATGTACGACGACCTTTGAGACCGACATGCAAAGCTCGTCAATAATGTTTTTGACAAGATCATGGGTAAGCGGGCGTGGCGTTACCACCTTACCCAGCGCCAAGGCAATGGAGTCTGCCTCAGGCTTGCCTATCCAAATAGGCAGCGTCTCCTCACCCTCTACTGCCTTCAAAAGCAGTATATACATTCCGCTTCGAGGGTCAAACAACAGTCCGTCAACCTTCATCTTTATAACCATGTCAGTTAAACCCCAGTTCTTTCAGCGCAGACGTGTCTTTTCGCCAGTTCTTCTTCACCTTAATAAACAAGTCCAAATACACCCTTGCCCCAATGACAGCCTCTATCTCCAGTCTGGCCTTAGTGCCGACGGCCTTGAGCGTCCTGCCGTCTTTGCCAATTATTATACCTTTTTGGGTGGGCTTTTCGACAAAAATATTTGCGCTTATCGAGACAAGTCCACTCTTCTTTTCATGCCATTTCACTACATCTACGGCCACGGCATGGGGGATTTCGTCGTGAGTATAGGCCATCAGCTTTTCCCTTATGATTTCAGACGCCATAAATCTCTCAAACACATCGGTTACGACCTCATCTGGATAATACTTAGGCCCTTCAGGTAAATAGCTTAAAGTCTCTTTGACAAGGTCATCAACGCCGCTGCCGGTCTTAGCGGACACAGGGATAATCTCGGCAAATTCAAGCAGTTTCCTGTAGGCATCAATAATAACCAGGAGTGCCGGCTTATCCTTTACTACATCAATCTTATTGACGACAAGAAAGATAACTTTTTTTAATCCCTTAAGCATATTTATGACTGACAGATCATCGTCATCCGGCAGGGCAGGATTAACAACCAGATAAATCAATTCGACCTCGCTGACGGTGTCCATAGAGGTCTTCACAATAAAGCGCCCAAGCGTGTGTAAGGGCGCGTGAATCCCCGGCGTATCAAAAAGGACAATCTGCCCTTCAGGTGTATTTTTCACGCCCATAATTCGGTTTCGCGTAGTTTGTGGCCTGGACGTAACAATGGCAATCTTCTGGCCGGTTATCATATTTAGAAGCGTGGACTTTCCGACATTAGGTTTCCCCATTATCGCCGCAAACCCCGAACGAAAACCGGCGGACGTTGTAGTATCCACCCTATGCCAGCTTTGCCAGGGCCGTCTTAATTCTATTAAGGCCCTCGGTTATCTTTGCCATAGAGGTCGCATAGGACATTCTGATGTAGCCCTCTGCGCCGAAGGCGCTGCCGGGAACGAGGGCGACCGCCGCCTCTTCAAGAAGATACAGCGCCATATCTGAGGAATCCTTAACCGTCATCTTTGCCGACTTCTTACCCATGTATTCTTTTATGTTGGCAAAGGCATAGAACGCCCCCTGAGGCATACGGCAAGATACGCCTTCTATCTTGTTTAATTCCTCAACCAGGTACTTGCGCCGCTTGTCAAACTCCCTGACCATGACGGCAATGAAGTCCTGCGGGCCGGTGGCGGCCTCAAGGGCGGCCTTCTGGGAAATTGAAGCGGGATTTGACGTGGACTGGCTCTGAATGTTTTCCATTGCCTTGATAACCGCCGCATCGCCCGCTGCGTAGCCGATGCGCCAACCTGTCATCGCGTGGGATTTCGAGAAGCCGTTTATGACAATAGTGAGCTTCTTTATCTCAGGGTCTATCGAGGCAATGCTGATATGCTTGCGCCCATCATAGAGAAGCATCTCATATATCTCGTCAGAAATGACATAAATATTGTTCTTCACAGCAATTTCGGCAATAGCCTCAAGCGCCTTTTTATCATAAGTAAAACCGGTAGGATTTGATGGGTAATTAAGCACAATGGCCTTCGTCTTTTTCGTTACGGCCTTTGCAAGCTGCTCCGGCGCCAACACAAAAGAATCCTCTTCCTTAGTCTCTACAATAACCGGCACCGCGTCATTTAAAAGTGTCTGATCTGGATAAGACACCCAGTAGGGGGCTGGTATGATGACCTCGTCGCCCTCGCTATAAAGCGCTTGAGCCGCATTATAAAGCGAATGCTTAGCGCCAACAGAGACCAGTATTTCGTTTGGCTTATAGTCTAAGGCATTGTCTTTTTTGAGTTTCCCTGCAATGGCGTTTTTTAGTTCGGGAATCCCGCCTACGGGCGTATACTTGGTAAAGCCATCGTTAATAGCCTTAATGGCAGCGGCCTTGATGTTGTCCGGGGTGTCAAAGTCCGGTTCGCCGACTGCGAAGCTGATAACGTTAATACCGGCGGCCTTCATTTCCTTAGCCTTGGTGTCAATGGAAAGTGTGGCCGATGGTTTAACTTTCTTTGCTCTTTCAGAAATCATAATTTTCAAGACCTCGCCAAGATTATTATTTACTGCGGCAATTATAACAGAAATGCGATGTAAAAAGACATAGCGCCCTGTGTAAATATGTCTGCTTAATCGTATATTTCATTTAGTGCAGAAGCCGCTCATCATAGTTTATTATTATACTATATTGGGGGGGGTATACTGTTTCCAATTTGCCTCAATCTGCTATAATAGCCTTACTGTGAAAGCCATACCCGTATTAATGTACCACCATGTCAACACGGCGGGGTCGTTTATAACTGTGGGGCTGAGGAACTTTGAAAGGCAGATGGCCTTTCTCAAAGACCGCGGCTACAGGACGATAAACACAGAAGACCTTGCAGATATCCTAAATGGAAATGCCACTGCCGCCTCCAACACTGTTATGATAACGTTTGACGACGGCTGGGCGGATAACTGGCACTATGCCTATCCTGTCCTGAGAAAATATGCCCTGAAGGCGGTCTTTTTCGTAGTTACTTCGTGGATACACGACGGTACGGCAGAAATAGGTACATTTCCATATCATAAAGAATGTAAGGCATTGGTTGCAGAGGGCCGACTAATCGAGGCAGCTATGTCATGGGAACAGCTTAGGGAAATGGAGGACAGCGGCCTTATAGACATACAATCCCACACGCATACGCACAAGAAGTTAGACGAAGACGGCATCTACCAGGACATAACAACATCAAAAGGTTTAATTGAGGGCAGGCTTAGCAAAAAGTGCGAGGCCGTCTGCTGGCCCTGGGGCATATATAACGACAAGTACATAAGCGACGCCCTGAGGGCAGGCTATAAACTTCTCTTTACGACCGAACTGGGTACGAACACGCAAAAGACTGGCCCGTTGGAGATAAAACGCATCGCCATAGGCGACATAGGCGTGGTTAAATTCAGGAAGAAACTCTTCATTCATTCCGATGACGGATTAAGCAAGCTCTATCTGAGGATTTTTAAGTAGTCCCCATGCGCGTTCTGCACACAGAGTGGTCGGGGGATTTGGGCGGGCAGGAGAGGCGCGTCCTTGCCGAGGTTACAGGGCTTGCAAACAGGGGACATCACACCGCTATTGTATGCCGCGGCGGTACTCGATTCTACGAGGAATGCATAAGGCGCGGCATAGAGGTCTACACGCTTCCTCTTAGAGCTGCATACGACATTGACAGTATTGCAAGGCTGTCGAAATACATAGGCGAAAACCGCTTTGACGTGGTGAACACTCACTCCGGCAAGGATTCATGGATTGCAGGCATAGCCGCAAGGTTTGCGGGTGTGGCGCTTCTTGTCAGGACGCGCCATCTGAATATCCCTATTAAGCGCAATATTTTTAACTTCATCCACTACATGCCCGATGTCTATATAACGTGCGGCACAAATATGAGAAAGACCTTGGTTGAGGACTGCGGCTTCCCGCCAGACGATGTAGTGAGCATTCCTACGGGAGTTGACGCGGAGTTCTTCGATGTTAAAAGGAACCTTGCCGCCAGGCTGAAATATGTCGGTGCCGGCTCTACCCCTATAATCACAAATGTGGGAATACTAAGGGGTGTAAAGGGACACGAGGTAACGCTGCGGGCTGTGCCAAAGGTTATCGAGGAGTTTCCAAATGCGGTATTTCTGCTTGTCGGCGATGGTCCGAAGCTCAAGGGATTGCAGAGTATGGCGCTTTCGCTTGGCATTGACGGCCATGTGGTGTTTACCGGCCATGTCGCCGCCGCCTCGGAAATCGCTGAAATCTTTGCCTTTAGCGACGCCGCCGTGTTGAGTTCGCACTCGGAGGGAATTCCTCAGGCGGTGATGCAGGCAATGGCCGCTGGCGTCCCTGTGGTGGCAACGCGCGTGGGCGGCGTGCCTGAGGTCGTAGAGCATGAGCAAACCGGCCTGCTTGTAAACCCGTCAGACCACGATGCCCTCGCCGTTGGGCTGATAAGAGTTCTGAAAGAGAAATCTCTGTCTGCCGCGATGTCTGAAAGGGCAAGGCAGTTTATCTTAGACAACCACTCGGCCAAGGTTATGCTTGATAAGATTGAGGCGTTATATAACAGGCTGCTTGAGGCGAAATTACTTGATGAGATCAGCAGCCGCTGACAGCTCCCCCATGATTTAATGAAAAGAGTTGCATTTATCAGAAAGACTTATGACAGATTTGGCGGGGCCGAAAACTACATAGATAGTTTGATGAGTAATTTGAAGGGCTATGAAATCCACATGCTCAGTGCCCGCTGGAAGGAAACCCCGAGCGCCGTCTGCCATACGATAGAGTCGTCATCGCTAAGCCCTGCCCTGTCTGTCATAAAATTTAACCGTGGGGCACAGAGGCTTATACGGCGCATAGGCCCTGACTGCACAGTCAGTTTTGAGCGCACCACATGCCAGGACATATACCGTGCGGGCGATGGCTGCCACAGACAGTGGCTCATCAACCGCCATGCGGGCAGGCTGAGGCGTCTTTCGTTTCATTTTAATATGTTACACCGTACGTTGTTGTCTATTGAAAAAGAACTCTTTCAGAGTACGCCTGTGATTGTTGCCAACTCAAACATGGTAAAGCGCAATATAATTGACCACTATGCCGTGGACGAAGACAAGATTCATGTGCTTTATAACGGCGTTGACCTGGCGCGCTTTAATGACGACAAGAGGGCGCGGCTGTCGGAGGAATTCAGACGCAGGTTCAGGGTTACAGAAGATGTGGCGATAGTCCTGTTTGTGGGTTCGGGGTTTGAGCGAAAGGGCCTTGGCGTGTTAGTTGAGGCGATGGGGCGCATTAAATCCCCTGCCGTACTGTTTGTTGCCGGGCGCGGCAGGACTGGCAGATATGAGGCTCTGGCAGGAAGGCTTGGGCTTAGCAATAGAATTGTATTTGCCGGTGCGGCAGAGGACATAGAGAGATATTATGCCGCCTCAGATGTGTTTGTCCTGCCCACGCTCTATGACCCGTTTAGCAATGCCACGCTTGAGGCAATGGCCTCAGGGGCTGCCGTGATTACATCGAGAAATAACGGCGCTGCCGAGATAATCGAAGACGGCACAGATGGGCAGCTGCTTGACGATATGACAGACCCACAGGAACTGGCAGATAATATAGACAAGGCGATACCAATATGTAGAGCACTCGGACAGAAGGCCGTCGAAAAGGCAAAGGCGTTTTCAATAGCGGATGCGGCCAGAAAGTTTAAGAGCCTGATTGACAATTACTGCTTAAATAAATGAGGTATTAAAATTCCCGTGCGGTTAACCGCACGGGAATTTGAGTCTACATGTTACTCATCACATTTTGATACGACAATCTTGCAGTTATGGCCGCACTCATCAAGGGCCTTTGACTCCGCAGTTTCTAAGTCTTCGCCCCAGCCAACTCCAAAATACTTAGCGCTCCATGCCACTGCGCCGCAGCCTTCAAACCATACGCGAAACTTACAATTTGAACCGCCGCCGTTTTTACACGCCTTCAG
>JAKOEO010000007.1:68868-76145 GCA_022321325.1 Candidatus Magnetominusculus sp. LBB02
CAAACCATACGCGAAACTTACAATTTGAACCGCCGCCGTTTTTACACGCCTTCAGCGCACACGCCTTCGCCTCGTCTTTACCGTCTTTGCCGGAGCAAAAACCATAGAGCTCGTCTTCGTCGGATATTGCGATTGCCCCCGTGGCATATACATTGCCCGAAAAGCACATGCCGACAATCAACGCCAACGCCAACAGATAGACTACATTCTTCATACGTACCCCCTGAATAGACATGAAACAAAATTGAGGCGGTTAAACCGCCGTGTTGAAAACTTCGTGTGTGATAATTGTAACAGCTATGCTTCCAAAAAGTCAAAAAAAGCATAGGTAATTTGCTTAGACCTGCCTGATGCCGACAGTTGCGCCTCCCGTGTTTATTCTAAGACGAGTTAATGCCGCCCGCTGCCACAATATATTTGTCTTTTACAAATACCTTTAAAACAACGGCTGCCAGATAACTTCCCCCGACCATCAGCGTAAGGCCAATCCACGGCGATTTATTTACAAATGGCGCAAATGGCGCATTATAAATAAAATCAAAACAAAACATATGCAGACAATATAGAGAAAAAGAATATTTTGACATAAAACTTACAATTGGATGAGATGGAAGTCTGACCAGTAAAAATGCCGATAACAATATTGCCGCCGTTACGACGACAGATGGACGGGCATATACCGGCAGTGCAATCTTCTGGCCGCACAAAAAGACCGGATTTAAAAAATATCTCCATTCAACTATCGCAAACAACGCTGCCGCTGCCAAAAGCAATGTGAATATAGCCAATTGACGAAGCCGCATGAGTTTTTGCAGCCTGCCGTACAACCGGCAAATGACTATCGCCGCAAATGGATAGGCAATGAAATTCAATGGGTTCCAATAAACAGCCAGCGCCGGCGAATTGGTTTTTATTGCGATAATGGGCAATATCCCTGTCATAAGTATAGCGGCCATGCACAGGGCTATATTTAGCGGCGTAGATAGTTTGTTTGAAAAATGAGCTATCGAGGTCACAATGCACAGACTTATCAAAAAATAATAAACCGTTGTCCCAGACATCAAGACCATTACTGCCGCTTCTTTCAGAGATTTAGGCACAGGAGAGTATAAGGCGTGGTAGCCATACTCATAGACCTTCCACATTATTGTCCAGAACAAGGCCGACAGGCAAAGGTAATAGAGCCGCCGTGTAAGATATTTCGCCGTTCTGTTTTTTGAAACATATAAGAAGCAGGAGACAAGTGCAAATGAAGGCACAGCGGCTAAGAGAATGTGATAATTTATAAAATCGGCAGCGCTAAGCGTATGTTTAGCCAGTTCAAGAGGAGTGTTTATCGAGGGTTCTTTAAGTGTGTGCCCATGCCATGCCACAACGCAAATTGAAAGAAATGCCCTTAGATAATCAATGCCGGCATAACGTGAGGGCGCATTAAGCATTCCCTGTGCCGATTGCTCTTTCATATTTCATTAATTAGCAGTATTGCCGCCTCCCAAGACCTCCAAGGTAGTATAAATATAGCGATGGGGCTTGTCAACAATTTTCTGTGGCAGGGCAAACGCATTTGAAAAATGTTATCTCGACAAAACCTTAAAGCAGGTGATATAATAACCCTATGAATGCTGCAGTTGAAACTGAGAAAGATCTTGACCTTACTGAGATTATTAATGGAGAGGAAGTTATGTCGCCAAGCCCATTCAGGAAACACCAGATAATCAGCGCTAATCTTTTTAGAAAAATAGACAGGTATGTAGAACAGAATGGTTTGGGACGGGTTTATTACTCTCCTCTTGATGTGATATTTGAAGATGGCATGAACCGTTTTCAGCCGGATTTGTTCTTTGTACGTAAAGAAAACATGGCGATAGAGCAGGACTGGATAAGAGGCGTGCCTGACATGGTTTGCGAGATCGTCTCAACCTATACATTCCGCCTCGATACTGATACAAAGAAAGAGATTTACGAAAAGTACGGCGTACCGGAGTACTGGATTGTAATTCCAGATCTAAGAATTATCGAAGTCCTGACGCTCGACAACGCTAAATATAAGATATCGTCCTACGCCGAGGGTGAGGGGACGGTTACATCTGCAATCATCGGCGGCCTTGACGTTAACTCATTGGATATATTCGAGTAACCGCTTCCCCTGCCGTCAGATTATTTTAATTCATTCGCTATCGGCAGGTGTATTGTTACTGTTGTGCCTGAGCCTTGCTTGCTTTTTAATTGCACACTGCCGCCGTGGCGCTTTACTATGCCATCCACTATGGAAAGCCCCAAGCCCTTGCCTAAACCCACCTCCTTTGTCGTATAAAATGGGACAAACGCGCGCCTGACCGCCTCTTCCGACATGCCTGTGCCATTGTCCTCTATCACAATTTGCATTAATTCACTGGCTATGCCTGTCTTAGAGGTCATTATTCGTATTACGCCATCGTTTTCAGCAGCCGCGACCGCATGAAACGCGTTTTGCAAAATATGATAAAAGCACTGATTAACCGCCCTCGGCTCACAAGCAAGGAGCGGCAGCTCCGCATACTCCTTTATAACCTTCGCACCGCCTACTTCATTGGATAACATGGCCAACGCCTCGTCTATACATTTGTTGATATCCTTATCCTCAACTTCCATCTTGTTCAGGCGCGAAAACGACCTTAGGCCGTTTACCACTTCTATGATTCTTGCAATCCCTTTGTTGGATGATTCTATCTTGGTGTTTATCATAGTAAGGACGTCAAACATAGAGTTTTTCGGTTCGGAATCCATCCCTTGCGGCACCTGATAATCTTTCATAAACTGTTCAATCTTGGCAATATATTTCCCGATTGACCCTACAGAGGACTTAACAAACGCCAGCGGGTTGTTAATCTCATGCGCTATGCCGGCAGACAGCGTCGTCAGGCCCTCCGCGGCGCTGTGTTCTATGTGCTGCAGCTCTTCTTTTCGTAATATTACGCCCGCAATAATGCCGGCAATGTTCTTTATAAAGTTCTCATCTTGCTCATTGTTTACCAATCCCTCTCCCACATTCAATCCATAGGTTTCATCCAGATAGACGTTGATTACACCAAGCAGCCTGTCTGTTTGATAGTCAGTGGAGACAATCGGCACACAAAAATGACCGTGGTCGTCCATACCATTGCACGCAGTGGTATGCCGTTCATCGCCGCAATTAATGGAAAACACCACTTCCTTCGTCTGTGCCGCCAGGCCACAGAGACATGTACCAAGCGATACTGTTGCACAATGTGCAAGCAGCCTGGCGCTGCAACCACGACTCACCGCCATTTTCAGCGTTCGTTCTTTATCGTCGTAAATGAAAATACACCCTCTCTGGTTATTAAACTTGGCGAAACGCTCAAAAATAACATCCAAATTCCTCTGCAGATGTGTCTCAAGCGGTTCAGAGGACAGCGAATGCCTCAGAACGACGTTCATTGTCTCCTGTTCTTCTATGTGTTTGTCGGCTTTAGCCTTTTCCTCTAATAACAATGCCTTTTGCCTCAGCAAATCGTCATAACTTTCCTGCAATCTCTGACGCGACATTGCCCTATAATTCATAAACACGCCAACTATATACAAAATCAACACCACTAACAATACTAACAATACATTCTTTCTTTGTTCGTACACCACGTCGGTAAGCTCAACAAGCAGGTAGACATTCCACAGTGAATCATTATGTTGAGCGCCTAACATCAAATATTCTGTCTCAACCGGTTTTGAGCTATAGTTAGAGTCGTCAGAATGGAGCATCGTAACGATTTTAAACCCATTTTTTTCTGATTCCTTTATAAACGGAAGCGGCGGAAGGGGTTGGCCGCTATATGCATTGTGGTTTTTGAGATGCTGCAAGGTATCTTCAGACAGCTTACGAATTGTATGATATAGATAGCGCTTGTCGGTACTATAAAAGACCACCTCGTGGTCGTCTGTAATCAGCAATATGTCTTTATCGTCCGTATTTTGAGGCGTTAAGATATTTACGTCATATTTTATCACGACAACTCCTAATATCTCGCCGCCGACACCGTCACTGACAGGATATGACCTGAAGTAGCCAAGTTTTTTTGACACCGTGCCAATAGCGATGTCCTCAGTGGATGTGCCTTTTATGGCTTTTTGAAAATAATCTCTGAATTGATAATTATGGCCGACGGCACTTTCGGGGCTTTTATAGTTGCTTGACGCAGTCGCAGTGTCATCCTTGCCGATAATATAGGTCATAGAGGCCCCAATAGATTCATTATAATCCAACAAGTATTCATTAATTGAGTCTTGGCTGCCGGGATGCCTTAAATATCCTATGATGTAAGGACAATGCGCAAGGATTTTAGAAAAGACCATATAGGCGCTCAACTTGTCGTGCAAATAACTGTTATAGGACTCTAAGTGCTTTGCCGCGTCATTATTGATTTGCCTTATTTTCCAGTCTTTTGTCCATGAGGCCGTGACGATTGACAATACTATGGCGGCTGTCAACACGCCGCTTATCAGTCGAATGTCATATATACAGTTGATTAGATGTTTCCTGCTCTTGTCAGTGGTTGTCATAGTTGGTCTGCCGTGACTTTAAAACTGCGGTTACTATTACACTCTACCATATATAACTGTACCATCAATCACATGAGAATTACAACAGACGCCGCCCCGGCCGTGTCAAATGCGGCTGATATATACGCACCGCGCCAATGTCCGCCGGGGCTTGCGGCAATCAAACGTGTTACACGCTGCTATTGAAAGCCGCACTTGTTGTTGTTATTGTCTATTTTCATCTCGCCACTGGCGCACGCGGCCCCTGCCGAGACAGCATTTGGCGACAAGTCTGCCCCAATGACATAGGTCGTGGCGGTGGCCTCTATTCGATAGTTAAAGAGCAGGCCGCTTCCGGGCTTCCATGCCGGTAGAACTCCCTGTATAGCGGCTAAACCCGTATAAGGAGATGCCGCGGTCGGATAGCTGCCGTTTTCATTATTATACTGTTCCATCAGCGCCCGCAGCGACTGGAGATTCTGCTGCGCCTCAGCCCTTTGAGCCTTTTCCCTTTGTCCAAGAAACATCGGGATGGCGATGGCTGAAAGTATCCCTATTATTAGCAGCACTATAAGAAGTTCAACAAGGGTAAATCCCTTCTGGCCCTTTGCCCCGCTGCTCATATTGCTTACCGCGCCTGCCATAGCATTATTCATTATATCCTCCTCGTCATAATTCTCACGCCGTATCACCGGCTACGCCGGTTTATTTCAAACCCAAGGCATTATATCTATTTTAACAAAAAAAGGCTACTTTTTCAGGTTTTTTCTCATAGAATACCCTTGGTCTAAGTACTGGCCGGCTGTCTTTCGCAGTTTCACAGAGGCCAGCAGGGAGGCCGCCCTTTCGCCAAGTTTGCTTACAGGGTCGGCGTCAACAGTCTCGCTGAAATACCGCTCCGCCTTATCGAGGTCATTGAGTTCAAAGTAACAGAGACCCAGATTAAACTTTGTCTGCGATAGATTTGGAGATAGCGAAACGGCCTTATCAAAGTACATAATGGCCGTCCTTAACCCAGCAGCCCGCCCCGGCTCATCAGCGCCCTGTTCGCCGGACATCTGCATGTAAACATAGCCGAGATTGTTATAGGCGGAGGTGCACTCAGGGTCGTTTCTGACCGCCTCCATCAGATATGACTTTGCCTTTTCATAGCGCTTTCTGGAGATTTCAACAGTTGACAGGGCGTTTAAAACGATGGCGGCCTGTTCGCCGGACTTTTCGGGAAGTGCAAGAGCAGTAAACAGCTCCCTCTGCCCCCCGGCAATGTCCTGTTCCTGCATCAGCGCTATAGCATAGTTCGTATGGGCAACTACAGACTGCGGGGATTTCTTGACCGTATCCCCCCAAAGCGTAAGGTCTGAACGCCACTGCCCTACCCGTTCATAGACAGCTATAAAATAACCCAAAGAGATTAATAATAATATGGCCGTAAGGGCGCGTCTCTTTAGCGCCTTTTCAAAGATGGTTACTGTAAGGATAGAAAAGCCGACACTGGATAAATATAAGTATCGCTCGCCAAGCGGCGCCGCCACCTGCGAAAACAATATTGAAAGCGAGGGCAGCATGGTAAGAATAATCCACAATATCAAAAACCTGTTCAGACCGCCGCACCTGATGAGGCAGTAGAGAGTGCCACAAGCTGCGGCAACAAAAATGAGCACATAGCCGCCCCCCTGTGGGATGGCTGGAAGCAGGTTGAGATTTACCGGCAAGAGCAGCTTCTCTATGTAATACGCGCTGCCATAGACAAACAGATTCAGCGACTTCGCCGATGTGGCAGCTGCAGATAGATATGCCCCGTGCGTCCCCGGCCTTGTAATGACATCGCTTAGGCCGCTGCCATGCCTCAGTATGAAATATAGCGCGGCAACCGCAAGCAGTATAACGGTTGAGAGCGCCGTCCGCCGCCACGTCATCCCCGTCAGAAGACCATAAGCCGCCACAACGGCTATAAGGGTAATCCCATTTTCCTTTGAAAACATCGAAAACAGGTAAAATACCGCACAAATAACAATGCCCTTGACATCATCCTGCCAACGATACACAAGGAAGCCTAAAAATCCAAGCAGAAAAAACAATGTCGCCATCAAATCGGTCCTGCCCGAAATCCATGCAATGCTCTCGGAATGCACCGGATGAAGGGCAAACAACAGCGCCGCTAAAAAAGCCGGCAGCATACCGTCCTGCCCCTTTGCCATAAGACGCCCGGCCACAACAAACACTAACACAGAGTTGGCCGCGTGTATAATAAGATTATTCAGATGATAGCCTACGGGAGACAGCCGCCAGAGGCTCCAGTCCAGGGCAAGCGACAGCCGCAGAAACGGACGGTAATATAACCCCTTCGTAAAGAAATAGCCGACAAATGAGTGCTCATCAACAAGTACGGGATTTGTTACCACAAGCATATCATCCCACACAAAACCGTTCGATAACGAGGCGCTGGCCCCGGCAAAGGCTGCCAACGCAACAGAGGCCATGAAAAGGGCGTTAAGCGCCGCCCGCTCCTTCAGCATATTCATTTAAAGAGACCCCATGCGCCTATAATAAATAAAAAGGCGGGAGAAAGGACAGAGCCTTTTTCCCGCCCATCTGGCTGAACTATCGGGATGTAATCAACTGGCTAAGCATAGGCGAAGTGGAGTTTGACGCATATGCGAGGAGATTGACAGCGCGGCTTCCGGTCGGGGATATAAGAACCTGACCGTCTGTCGGGGCTGATGTTACAAACATTGCTGCACCTG
>JAKOEO010000007.1:76355-77804 GCA_022321325.1 Candidatus Magnetominusculus sp. LBB02
TATAGGCGTCAAGATAGCCCTGCATATCAGATACTGCACCCTTTGCGCCTGATTCAGTCGCCCTTACCTTTGCCTTTTCCCTCTGACCCAGAAACGCCGGTACCGCGATTGCCGTCAATATGCCTATGATAGCGATAACTATCAAAAGCTCGATTAACGTAAAACCTCTCTCATCCCTTGCCCTCATGCCTGAAATTGTCTCGTACATAAGTTAGTACCTCCTTAATAAACCATTCGGTGGATATTTAACGGTTGAAAACCGCACATTCCCACCCACAATGTCGTTCGTCGCAGAAGATATGTTGCAATTTCCATACCATTTATTGCCAATCCTGCACATCATTTTATATGTTATAGCCTTATACGCGCCAACCAATATAAAGGGCTGGCCATATTATGTACAACGCCGGAACATGCCGTTTTTGAGGTATCACAGCGGTCTCATACCCTCTGAATTACAATTAAAGACAGCGGCATGAGTAAGGAACGACACTGCCTGTACGGTGACATAATGTGTCGCACACTGACAAATAATGTCAGTTTGCGAACAGATGGTTGATTTTCCTTTAGTTTATATGATGTAATCTATACAACATGAATCAGGCATATGAACAGCGCAACCTGCCCTATAAAACTTCGACTTGCAATATAAAACCGGCTCATTATTGACGGCTTTTATGTCAGATAGTCTGGATAACTTTTTTCTTAATATTCTCTATGGCCCTGCCACTGTGATCAACGGCGTCCTTACGAGCTGGGTTATATTTGCGGCAGCCGCGTTTGGATTTTATCTGATATTACGCTATGCGGCAAGCTATGGCGGCAGCGGCGGCGTCAGCACATTGGCATTTGTTACTGCCGCAGGCTTGACGGCTTGTTACGTAGTTGAGCTTTATTTATATCTGACGTCTTATGCCTATGCAGACCATGTCGAGCCTGGCATTGCCGCTATATCATGGATTTTTACTAAGGGCAGACCGGTATATCCGGCACTGGAATCGCCGGACAGGTACAGCTTTGTCTATGGACCGGTGCTCTTTATAATTAACGGCTATATAATGAAGGCATTCGGGGCTTCAATTTTAACGTCAAAGCTGGGCGGCGTTATGGCGGCGTTATTGGCGGTGGCATTGTCGTTTCTCTCATTCAGAAAATTTTCAGGCGTTAAGACCTCATTTATTGCCGCCGCTTTACTAATATTAATATTCATGGACTTTCCGGTTGTTACGTTTTGGCAGCGTTCTGACCCCTTCATCATCTTTTTCGTAGTCCTTGCATTGTATGCCTCATCGGGCGGCAGCAGGGCGAGGGCGGTCATTGTCACAGGCATTTGTACGGGAATATGTGCGGACTTAAAACTGCACTCGGTATTATATTTCCTCCCTGTTGCCGCGCTGCTTTATACCCGTTTTGGCCTCGCATGGGGTGTTGGCATGTATGGGCTAGGGT
>JAKOEO010000080.1 GCA_022321325.1 Candidatus Magnetominusculus sp. LBB02
GGTAGGGCAGATAGCCGCAGTGGCAGCGCTGCTTAAATTCTTCATAAAATAATCCCCGCAACTGTAACTCATCAATTCAGCGAGCGAGATCATGTATGTTCATATCTCATTGAATTATAATACTATTTCACCGGTTCATGGGCGCTTGCAATAGTATGAATGTTACTATGATGCTGTCTGCGGTATAACTGAATAGTATATGATTATGTGCCGTTGACAGGATTATTTTTATGTGATAAGATAAAAACATGAGCGTAATAACGATACCGCGTTCAATAAGAGAGCGTCTTGGAGATGCGGCCAGCGAGGACTTTGCCGGGCTTATTAACGATATAGACCTGGGGGCAAGGAAAGACGCTATTGCCATAGCTGAGGAGCGGTTTGAACGCCGCCTTGTCGAGGAATCAGGAAAATTACGGCTTGAAATAGAGAAGTTGCGCACGGGATTTGAAGGTCGGCTTGTCGAGGAATCAGGCAACTTACGGCTTGAAATAGAGAAGCTACGCACGGAGACGCGGCTTGAGATAGGGAAGGTGTGGCTTGAGATAGAGAAGGTGCGCACTGAAGTAGAAAAATCAGGCAAGGAGAATATCAAGTGGATGTTCCTCTTTTGGGTAGGGCAGATAGCCGCAGTGGCAGCGCTGCTTAAATTCTTCATAAAATAATCCGCGCCGCTGAAATTCCTGAATGTTGTAAACGAATTGCCGAAAATCGCAGCGATTGATATGATTCGGATATACAGGTGTTTCCTCATCGTTGTCTGCTAAATGGCAGGCGATAGCGTCCTTTATGTTAATTTTCAGTTGAGCCAAGTCATCGGCCTCTGTAAATATAGAGTGATTTAGGGCGTGGGCGCACAGACCACCCACGATATCTTTCTCAACAATAAATATAATCTCACTCATACATTGTCCCGTCCTATGTTGTTTTAGCATATCCATATACCTATTTGGTGCACTGGCCTGCAATCAGGGAAAAATTGCAGGGCAAACCCGCCCGCCGTGGAACTCTAAACATGCATTTTGTTAAATGCCTGAATACCACCGCAACTGCATATGGCCATATCTCGTTGATTTAGAAAACTATTATTCAAACTCATGGATGAATGTAATAATAGTTAATGTTACCATATGGTAACATCCCGAATAAGTGAATAATTATAATTATTATGCTTGACATATTAATTATTGTAATGTATGATACACCGTTGTTATGGCTTGTGAGATTAATGTCGTGATAAGCGGGGCGGGCAGGGGATGCGAAATAGGCGGATGGTCTGCAGTAAATTTAAATACTATTATTAAAAGGAGATTTTGACAGATGAGGGCATTATTGTTGGCTTCAATAAAACCGATAGAACCAAGCGATTCTTTTGCAGTCAGGTATGCTGCGGGTGATGATAAATTCGCTTATGATGAACGTCAGAAGGCTGTTATAGAATTATTTGAAGAGATCGGGTTCGATAATTTGATTGAAGAAAATAAATTAATGGAATGGAAGAAGAAGCTGAGCCCTGAGGCTGATGATCTTAATACAAAAAATGCCAAGCCTGAAGAACACCCTGAAGAACACTATGAAATAAAAGGTGAGATAAAGTACAAAAACAATGTGAAAATAACCGTCGAACAGGGTGCTGCCAAACCTAAACAATACATAGATATAGTAAATGATATGTTTGAGGGAACACCAGAAAAGGATGGAATTAGATTTCATGAACAATCAAGTGTGGTTATGTTAGGCACCTTATTCAGTGGGCAGGTGTTTTTTGTCGTTTCGCTTGTTAATCAGACAGAGTTGCATATAAGATTAAAATGCGGGTTGTTTAAGAGGACGAAATGGGCATGCAAACACCTAATCGCAAAGATTGATGCATACAATAAAAGGGTCAAATCAAATAAGAAGGAACATAAGCCGGTTCCCTTTTATTTAGAATTGGATAATCACATTCAAGTTATGGAGCCCGGCAATGATCATGCAACGATAACAGGAAAAATATTTCGCGGCCCATGGAAAGCAATGATCTCGTTCCACCTGGAGATGACGATTATTGTAAGTACTTCATTATTTTTTGCCTTGATGCTTTTTTTCTACCATGACCAGAGTGTCGCAATTGCGCAACCAATTGTATCAATCATGAAAAGCCCTTTGCATATTGGGAGAAAGATTGTTTCGTCTATATATAATTGTTTTCGTCAACTTCCTGCTAATCCCGAGACTAACACCAAAGGTATGTTTGGCTTAAAATATTCTGTAAATTTAAATTGCGAAAGTGACACTACATGTAATACTTACGACGGCAGCTGTTACCCTAAAACGACATGCAAGCCAACTGATGCCCCTGGTTTTTCAATTGGCATTGATCCAGAAACCAAAACTAATATTAGCGGTTTTCTTGATAGGGTTTCCTCAGCTTTGATTGTTGTATTTTTTACATCTTTTGTACAGGCGGCGCATCTTTTTCGGATTTATAAAAAACATATGCCTATAAAATGGGATACGGGTGATGAGAAGAATTGACATGAACAACCAATGGCCGCTGTTACGGGTATTATTTGAGAAATGATTTGAACATTGCAAATATTGCCATCAACTGGCCGGTCCCGAATAGAAACATCCATTTTAATGTCTCGGACTTGGATCTTTCGATTTTTGCCCTTAATTCGAGCTTCGCGTTTTCAATGTCCGAGACTTATACCAATTTGCAATCATACAAGTAGATTTTCACTCACCGACAAAACCCTGTCGCCCCCGCCTGTCGTCATTCCGGCTTGTCCGGAATCTTCTTTGGCCTGACGATGTGCAGAGACAGATTCCGGACGAGCCGGAATGACGGACTATGGAAATCTCTTTACCTCTATGATTGCAACTTGGTATTAGTAGCGGCCTCTTTTTTAGCCTGTTCTGAGACCTCGTCAATGGCCTCGATGGGCATTCTTGAGCTTATCCTTGAGCATGGTATATTGTTCTATCGCCTTCGTCGTATCCTTGTTATACCGCTTCTGTCGAATTCATGCAAATACCGTAGGTAATATGGGGTTTTTGAATGCGGGTGTTTAAGACGGAGCAACTTTACGCGCGGCAGTAGTTGGCCTCGTAGCCGCCTGATAATTCCTTTATCGTCGGGTTTGCCCCGCAGACCGGGCAGCCGGGGTTTCTCGGCACTTTTACCTTTCTAAAATTTGTCTTTAGGGCGTCATATATCAGGAGCGTGTTCTTCAGGACTTCGCCCTTGCCGAGTATCAGTTTTAATACCTCCATCGCCTGAAGCGTCCCTATTATTCCCGGCAGCACGCCAAGCACCCCGCCCTCCTGACACGACGGCACAAGCCCCTCAGGCGGCATCTCCTCGAACAGGCATCGGTAACAGTGCCCCTCGCCGGGGATTATCGTCGTCACCTGCCCCTCAAATCGCAGCACCGCGCCGCTTGATAGAGGCTTATTGGCCAGCACGCAGGCGTCATTGACAAGGTATCGCGTAGGGAAATTATCGCTGCCGTCTATCACTATGTCGTAATCTTTTATGTAGTCAATGATGTTTAAAGGCGTAAGGCGTTCCTTGATTGCCACAACTTCCACGTCAGGATTCAATGCTTCGAGCACGGCCTTTGCCGATTCTACCTTAGGCACTCCCACGGTCTTTGTGCTATGTAGAATTTGGCGTTGAAGGTTGCTCAAATCCACCACGTCATCATCCACCATGGCTATCTTTCCAACGCCGGCAGCGGCCAAATAATAACTAATAGGGCAGCCCAGCCCCCCCGCACCAATTAAAAACACCTTCGCCGCGGCAATCTTCGCCTGTCCCTTGCCTCCTACCTCCGGCAGTATGATGTGCCTGCTGTAGCGCACCATCTGTTCGTCTGTAAAGTCCACCGCCCCCTTAATCCCTCTCTTTCCTTATCAGTATTGTCCACTCGGTATCTGTTGTCTTCTCTACCGAAAGTACGCGCTGCCCGTGGTCCTGCATTGACTTTGGTATGCTCACCGCCGCCTCAGGATAGTTTAGCAGTATTTCAAGCACATCGCCTACGTTCATTGACTCAAGCGTCAATTTTGACCTCACAAACGTGTACGGGCATTTAAGCCCCCTTATATCTATTCTCTTGTCAGGTATTATCTCTTCCACGGCGGTATGCCTCCTGTCAACTGCTAATTATACTCCTTGCCCTCTACGCGAATGAATTTTGTCTTAGCGGCAACTACCTGCTGTAATTGGTCTATCTCCTTTACGGCGTTTAAGATGTCTCGCTCCTTCGCCCTGTGAGTAAGGACTACCAGCGGGACGGCCTCTCCCTCTCTCCTTTCCTTTTGGATGACGGCTGATATGCTGATATTGTGCGTCCCCAGCACGCCGGAAATCTTCGACAGTACGCCCGGCTTGTCTAAGACCGTAAATCTGAAATAGTACATCGTCTCTATGTCCGAAATGTCCTTTATCTTATAGCCGTCAGAACCTGCCTGTAAAAACTGGCGATAACGGCACCCGACGCTACCGGCAATGTCAATTATATCACTCACTACGGCACTTCCCGTTGGCATGTCGCCCGCCCCACGCCCATAGTACATCGTCTCTCCTACGGCGTCCCCTACAACGTAAACTGCGTTTAATACATCATCTACCTTAGATATAAGATTGTCCTCAGGCAGCATCGTAGGATGTACGCGCAGCTCAATCGCAGAGTCTATAACCTTCGCTATCGCAAGCAGCTTTATCTTATAGCCAAGCTCCGAGGCATAGGCAATATCCTCAGGCGTTATCCCAGTGATGCCCTCCTTGTATACCTTATCGAAAGACAGCGGTATGCCGTAAGACAACGACGCAAGCAAGGTCAGCTTGTGGGCGGTGTCTATGCCCTCGATGTCAAACGTGGGGTCAGCCTCTGCATAGCCAAGACGCTGGGCGTCCTGCAATACCGCGTCAAACGGCGCGCCCTCTCTTGTCATGCGCGTCAGTATATAATTAGACGTACCATTGATTATTCCATAGATAGACATGATGTTATTTGCGGCAAGTCCTTCGCGCATCACCCTAATAATGGGAATGCCGCCGGCCACCGCCGCCTCAAAGCCTATGTTTTTTTGCCGTGCCTGCGCCTCTTCAAATATCTCTGTGCCGTGCGTAGCCAGCAGGGCCTTATTGGCTGTAACGACATGCTTACCCTGTTTGAGCGCGTCAAGCATGAATCTCTTCGCCGGTTCAATGCCGCCGATAAGCTCAACTACGATGTCTATTTCGGGGTCGTTGATGAGCTCGTACGCGTCGGTTGTCAAAACGCCTTGCGGTATTGCAACGCCGCGGGTGCGGTCTATATCGAGGTCGGCGATTTTCTTCAGGTTGATTTTTATGCCCGTGCGCCTTTCTATCAGCGCACCGTTCTGAAGCAGTATCCTCGCAGTGCCGCTTCCTACAGTGCCAAAGCCTATGATGCCGACGTTGACGGCCTTGCTCATTTTGAGGCCAGCAGCCTTTTGATGCCCTTTAGGGCCTGTTTTATCCTGTGTTCGTTTTCCACAAGGGCAAATCTTACATAGCCGTCGCCGCTTTCTCCAAACCCAATGCCCGGCGACACCGCCACCTTGGCCTCTTTTATCAGCAGCTTGCAAAACTCCAGCGAACCAAGCGGCTTGTACTGCTCAGGAATCTCCGCCCATACGAACATCGTAGCCTTAGGGGCAGGTACATTCCACCCTGCGTTTTTAAGGCCGTCTATGAGAATGTCTCTTCTGACCTGATGAGCCTTGCGCATGTCCTCTACGACATCCTGAGGACCTCTTAGCGCCACAATCGAGGCTATCTGAATAGGCTGAAACATGCCGTAATCAAGATAGCTCTTAATCTTCGTCAGCGCACCGACTATCTCACGGTTGCCGCAGCAATAGCCAACGCGCCATCCCGCCATCGAATAGCTCTTTGACATCGAGAAAAACTCAACCCCTACGTCAATGGCCCCCTTTGCCTGCAGGAAGCTCGGCGCCTTATAATCGTCATATACTAAGTCGGCATAGGCCAAATCATGGATTACCATGAGGTCGTTTTCCTTTGCGAAGTCCACCACCTTCTGAAAGAAATCCAAATCCACCACCTCAGTAGTAGGATTGTGGGGGAAGTTGATTATCAGTACCTTGGGGCGCGGCCATGTGGTTTTATACGCCTTTTCCATTTCTTCAAAGAAATTAATGCCGGGGCCGATAGGAATGTTTCTCACCTGCCCGCCTGCGATTATGACGCTATACGGGTGTATGGGATATGCGGGGGTAGGCGTCAGGGCGACATCCTGCGGCTCAATCATCGCAAGTATCAGATGGCTTAGCCCCTCCTTGCAGCCTATCGTAACGACGGCGTTTTCGTCAGGGTTGAGGCTTACGCCGTAGCGCCTGTCATACCACTCGCATATTGCCAGGCGAAGCTGCGTAATGCCGCGTGAGGCCGAGTACATATGGTTTTTTTGGTTTTTCGCCGCTTCGCGCAGCTTATCAACGATGTGATGAGGCGTCGGCATATCTGGATTTCCCATCCCAAGATCTACAATATCCTCGCCGCGCCTTCGCGCCTCCATCTTCAGATTATTTACAATCGCAAAGACATAGGGCGGCAGTCTCTTTATCCTGTTAAATTCAAACATGTCCCTATTATACAACAATGGATTCATTTATGGAAGGATAATTTTTAGTTTTTTTCATGGCAAGTACAAATTTCGCAGCCTGGAGTGCCGTTCATAGACGGCAATGACAGATCAGGAATGCCTTCTTACTCCTTTGCCTGAATTATGACGCAAACCGACCGAGTATTCTATCAATGAACCAAGACAAGCCTTTATCTCCTCATTCACCTTCATGTCTTTGCCCTGAATAGCCTTAATGCTAGGCCCCCTCTATATCATATCCTGACATATCTCTGGTTCTCTAAAACACTTTGATTGCTTTGTTCCAACTCAGCTGCCAAGCCTTTTTTCCTGAACTGTGCCTGCTCCAAAGACAGCTTCAAGGCAAAATCATCAGGGTATTTTGTTAACAACTCTATGGAAGAGTTTATGATATCTTCTAAATCTCTGATTTCTTCTCTTATTAAACCAGAGTTTCTCATCACCCCTCCACGGTCTTACGTAAACGGTCTATAGTTTCAGCATTATAATTGAGCTCAACTATTCCCTTCGGATTTGTCTCCATATCCTGCCCAAACCACTTTGCCCAATATTCCATATATTTATGTGTAACTATTTTATGCCGTTCATCTGTTTCTGCGTACACCGGCACATAATACCCATCAACTTTATATCTGTCGTTGGAACCATGTTCTGTAAGGAATTTATTAATCTCTGAATACCTATCAGATAGCGCTCCTCCGTCTACAAAACCGACCAAATCAATATCATTGGGATTGCTCTTGTTGGTAATAAAACTTCCATCAATCCACTGAACCCATTGATTTACAATCTCATTATAAAAATCCGATACATACGACAGATAACCCTTATAAACATCGCGTCTTGTTGACGAGTCTTTAAACCCTTTAACAAATCTCATGTGGAAATCCTCTATTGCCATGTCAATTAGTTGGTATGGCGAGGGATTTCCCAGCTCATCGAACTCAATGTCAGCCATCTTCATCTTATGGCGCGCATCTAAACATACTTTTATTATACAACATCGGCTCAACTTGTATAACAAAAATTTTAGAGGCGCAAATTTTTAAAAAAATATCACCGCCCCTATTGCACGAGCAGGGTAAATTTGTTCTGACGGATAAAACCAGTATTC
Organism: Candidatus Magnetominusculus sp. LBB02; assembly: GCA_022321325.1. Classification (GTDB taxonomy): domain Bacteria; phylum Nitrospirota; class Thermodesulfovibrionia; order Thermodesulfovibrionales; family Magnetobacteriaceae; genus Magnetominusculus; species Magnetominusculus linsii. Next base: position 7,759 of record JAKOEO010000080.1, read on the forward strand.
ATCGGAAGTTGTAATGATTTCTGAACTATCCGTTTCTTAGTCTGTCATTCCGGCTTGTCCGGAATCAGTCTTTATATCTCAAGAATAGGCTAAATCATCATGATACAACCGTTTTAAGGGACGATTCCGGACAAGCCGGAATGACTGGAAAGGGATAAGGATGACAACAAACTAAGCAACTACCGCTTACTACGATTGAGAATAAATTTACCGTGATTGCACGCGCATAAAATTTGACGCAGACCTGTGCGTTGGCGTAATATTATGAAGCGGTCGGCTATGCCTAACAGGGAAGTCTTATATTATCTAAGGAGAGATGTTAACAGCCTAATGGTGACGAGGCGCGGCAGCCTTGTTACCCTGTGGTGTCCTCTGAAGACGAGGCAGAGCGAGGCCGACCTGTCTAATCCCCGCCTGCCCATGCTTGAATATGCGAGGAACTGCCTTAGCGTCCTGTTTTTTGTGCCGCAGCCTTCGCGCATACTTGTAATAGGACTTGGCGGGGGGACTATCCCCACAGCCCTTGCCGCCGCTTCAGAGGCGGTAATTGACGTTGTGGAGATAGACGAGGCGGTTGCCGGCGTTGCAAAGAGGTTTTTTAACTTCGCCGCGTCTGACAGGATGAGGCTCTTCACAGGCGACGGCGCGGAGTTTGTCAAGGAATCAGAGATGCTTTACGATATCATAATCCTTGACGCCTATACGGGGCAGCACCTGTCAAACTCCATCTATTCAGAGGCGTTTTATGCAGATGTAACGCGTATTCTTTCAGACAAAGGCGTTGCCGCAGTCAATATTATAACCGGCAATCAGGCATTATTCAAAAAAAACCTGATGCTTATCCACAGAGGCTTCAGAGGTGTGTCAACATTGGACTGCCTCGGCTCAAACAATACAGTAGTATTCGCAGGCAAAAATAAACAGTCTAAGTCCTCGCTATTTCAAAACGCGGGGCTAATCGCTCCTAAACTGCCGCCGGGCTTTATCGCTTCCGAACTCATAGAGCGCATGAGGGGCGTGCCGCTTCTGGACAGGGCAATGTGGCAGTTCGATAATATGATGTGACTATGACTGAGAGACGGCTCTATGAGGTCAATAGATTTTCTTTATAGCGGTTAGTGCGGCAAGATTATTGACGCCCTGCCTGTCAATAAAGCCGGCCCCATATGACAGCGTATTCTGTGCCCCGGCAGCTGCGGCCATGGCGAGAATTTCCTCAAACGGCATACGGCGGAAAATGCCCAGCGCAATTGCCGCAGATGCGCAATCCCCCGACCCAAGCGAACTTATGGCATTGACGTGCGGCGGTCTCACACTCCACAAGTCACTGCCTGCCAGGGCAAGCGCCTGATGAGCGCCGTCGGTTATTATCACGCGCCCAATGCCGCCCTCTGCAAGCCTGGACATCTGTTCTATTACAGCGCCGCGGCCTCTTAAAGTAACTCCGGCGTGGCGCTGCAGTTCCTGTTTATTTATCTTTAGTATGTCGGGCAGCGCCAGTAGTCCTTCTTTTAGCGCTTCGCCGCTAGCGTCAAGGACAACGTAAGCCCCTTTTTTATGTGCAGTTTCAATAAGTTCGTAATAAATCCCGCTCTCAATGCCGGAAGCGGCGCTGCCTGATATCGCCACAACGTCTTTTTCTCCTATTGCCGCCGTAAACATCGCCTTGAACGCAACTATCTCATCACGCGTAACGACAGGCCCGTTTTCGTTTATTACCGTCTCAGTGTTTTTTAAAGAATCAATTAGCGAAAGGCATGTGCGGCACTGCCCTGCAATCGGCGTATGCTGAAATGCTAAATTTTCGTGGTTAAGCAGCCCTGCGATTTCCCTGCCTGCCGTCCCGCCCAAGAATGTCAGAGCCAGCGTGCCGCCGCCAAGCCTTTTAACAGCCCTCGATACGTTTATTCCCTTGCCGCCTGCCGAAACGCTCAGCACGTCCGCCCTTGCTATGGAGTTAAGACGCAGCCCCTTTAGCAGCAGCGTCTTGTCAATAGAGGGGTTGAGCGTTACAGTTATAATCATCAGCCGCCGGGCCGCTCTGTTGCATTTTTAATACAGATATCTTGCATCTGTTGCACAGGTTGTAGATATACAAGACAACCTTAATCCTCTCTTTAAGGGGGTGCGAGAAATAGAGTTCCTCTGTCTCAAGGCATACCAGCATGGCCTCTTTCAAAATCTTAGGTTGCAATTGCTTTAACATAGCAGCCTCCTGCTCTTGCACAGATGCAATTCATTCGTGTAGATCATATAACTACATAGCAAAAAATATGCCGACTTGTCTCTCTCATAATATATATATCGGTTGTTTGAGGAAAATAATTAACCTGCTTGCAGTGTTTCAGGGTTAATCTGAAAACTTGACAGCCGTCCCCGATTAATTTTAGATTGAGGTATGTTGTTTCGTTAATTGGAGCAATGTATGCGTCTATATTTAAAGTCCGGCGATAAGGTAATGCACCAACACTGTGTTACGTGGGGGGTAGGCGAGGTCATCGAGGAAAGACACTCTGTCCTTGCCGGAGGGTCTTGTTTTGTCAGGATAAGTTTTGAAGATGGCGAGGAAAGGTCTTTTATCAATGACCTTGACCATCAGTGCTGCTGTTATTACGCGGGCATCGTCGTGTTATACTAGGGCCGTGAGCCAATTAATTTATTCAGAGTTGGAGACGCCGCTTGGTCGGCTTTATATCGTCTCAGAGGGCGCCTCTGTAGTAGAAGTGGCCTTTGAACGGCCTGCTTTTCCAGAAGGCAATGACAAAACCGGCGCTTCCCGGCAACTCAAGGAATATTTCAGTGGCGGGCGTTTTGCCTTTGACATAGCGATAAACCCGGGCCGACTGAGCGGCTTTTACACAGCCGTATATAAGGCGCTATGTGAAATCCCATACGGCGCGGTGTGTTCATACAAGGAACTTGCCAAAATGGCGGGAAGCCCGAATGCGGCAAGGGCGGTTGGACAGGCGATGTCCCGAAACCCGATACCAATTATCATGCCCTGCCACAGGGTAACTGCCGCAGACGGCTCATTAGGGGGCTATACGGGGGGCATTGGCATAAAGAAAAAACTGCTCGACCTGGAAAGGCGTTACGTCTCATCGGCCTCATAGACATGGAAATGCCTGATTTTCCTAAAGAATATCCTGTAAAAAACGTGGTAATAAAATTAATTTATCAGTTGATAATATTTTTTTATTTGACGAGTTCAAAGCACATTTAATATCCTTTCACTACAATAAGAAAGGGGTTTTATTATTTGAATCTCTCAATATAAAATCTTAAAGGAGGTTAGTCTATGAGTAAGAAGCATGATACGCCATTATTGGACGAGCTGGAGAAAGGTCCGTTTCCCAGCTTTGTAACAGAAATGAAGATGGCGGCTAAGCATTCGGACATGTCAAACGACCTGCTCGGCCACACAGAGTTATGTTACAAGGAGAGGGTAACGCACTGGAAGCACGGCGGTATCGTCGGCGTAAGAGGATACGGCGGCGGCGTTATTGGAAGGTATTCCGACATACCGGATAAGTTTCCCGGCGTGGCGCATTTCCACACAGTAAGGGTGAACTGTCCATCGGGGTTTTATTACACGTCGGCAGCATTGAAAGAGATGTGCGACCTGTGGGATCAATATGGAAGCGGCATGACCAACGTGCATGGTTCAACGGGCGACTTGGTATTTCTGGGAACGAAGACAGAGCATTTAGAGCCATTTTTCGCCGAAATATCCTCAAGGGGATGGGACCTCGGCGGCTCCGGATCGGCATTGAGGACTCCAAGCTGCTGTCTGGGCAAGTCCAGATGCGAATGGGCGAATATAGACACGATGGCAATAACCAACGACATCACCCAGCACTATCAGGACGAGATGCACAGGCCGGCATTCCCATACAAGTTCAAGTTTAAGATAGCGGGCTGCCCGGTTGACTGTATCGCCTCGATAGCGAGGGCGGATATGTCAATAATAGGCACATGGAAAGGACCTATCCGGATTAATCAGGATGAGGTTCAGAACTATGCGAAAAAGATGAACATTCAGGCAGAGATTATTGACATGTGTCCCACAGGCTGCATGGCGTTTGACGGCAAGTCAATGAAGATAGACAATGCCAACTGCAACAGGTGCATGCACTGCATAGCGAAGATGACAAAGGCCCTGAGGCCTGGCACAGAACAGGGCGCAACGCTTCTGTTAGGCAGCAAGGCCCCTATCGTAACCGGTGCTCTGATGTCATGGGTAATAGTGCCGTTTATCAAGATGGAACCGCCGTATGAAGAGTTTTACGACCTCATTGACAAGATTTGGGAATGGTGGGATGAGCACGGCAAAAACCGTGAGAGAATTGGAGAGCTGATAGAAAGGCTTTCATTCCCCAGATTCTTGAAAGATGTCGGCCTTGACCCGCATCCTGCGATGGTTAAGGAGCCAAGGAGAGATCCATTCTTCTTCTGGGATGAGTCAGATATCGAGAAATAAGTTACTGCCTGAGGCAGCGAACTGTAGATTAGACAGAAACATTACTAAACAAAGGAGGAATATATAATGTCGTTACCAGACAGACAGACCGACATAGGCCCACCGCATTATAGTAAGTTTTTACCCCCTGTCATTGCCAAGAACTATGGCAAGTGGCTGTATCACGAGGTATTGAGCGCAGGTACTATGGTGCATGTTTCCGAGTCCGGGGAGAAGGTATATACAGTTAGGGCGGCTACGCCCAGACTATTGTCAACTGACAGGATAAGGGAGTTTTGCGCCATTGCCGAGAAGCACTGCGGCGGGCATTTACGCTTCACATCGAGGAACAATGTGGAGTTTATGGTTGATGCCGAGAGCAAGGTAGCCCCGCTTGTAAAAGAGCTGAATGACAAAAAATATATGGTAGGCGGAATCGGCCCGAGAATCAGCAATGTCGTACATACGCAGGGCTGGGTTCACTGCCACTCAGCGGCCACTGATGCCTCAGGGCTTGTAAAGGCAATAATGGACGATGTCCACGAATACTTTACAGACAAGGAGCTGCCAAACAAGGTACGCATAGCGGTTGCATGCTGCGTTAACATGTGCGGCGCGGTTCACTGTTCAGACATCGCCCTTGTCGGCGTTCACAAGACCCCGCCAAGGATTGACGACAATAACGTGAAGAATTTCTGCGAGGTACCCTCGACGATTTCTTCATGTCCTACAAGCGCAATAAGCCCTGACCCGGCAAAGAAGTCCGTTAAGATCAAGCTTGAGAAGTGCATGTACTGCGGCAACTGCTACTCTGTTTGCCCTGCGATGCCTATAGCTGACGCCAAGAATGACGGTATAGCGATAGTGGTCGGCGGCAAGGTGTCAAATCTTAGGTCTGACCCGACGTTTTCTAAGCTGGTTGTGCCCTGGATACCTAACAACCCGCCGAGATGGCCGGAAGTTACCGACGCCGTACAGAAGATCCTGAAGGCCTATGTTGCCGGTGCAAAGAAGCATGAAAGAGTCGGCGAGTGGATTGACAGAATCGGTTGGGAAGGTTTCTTCAGAGAGACCGGATTCGAGTTCAAGTATCAGCACATAGACGACTTTACGTTTGCCCGCGAGACGTTCAGAATGGCGGCAACGTTTAAGTGGTCGTAAGAATATAGTGGGAATGGGGAGATTATAAAATCTCCCCATTTTTACTTTTGAAAGACAAATCTTGACAGAGGTGCTATAAATGGAAAAAGAGGAAGTAAAGAAGATAATATACGAGCTGGTTGAGGCCTCAACCGGCAAGAAAAAACTGAAGCAGTCCGATATTCTAAAGAAAGTCTCAGCCGACCACGGCATAGAGAAAGACGAGGTGAAGGCTGCCCTTAGAGACCTGGTTGACGCCGGAACATTGATATTTACCTATTTTGGCGGAAGTTTTATAGAAATCCCACCCAAATAAGGCCGAAATGGCGGGGAGGCAGCCTCAGAGCTGCCTCCCCCCTATGATTTATAATTGTCTTTATCTTACAGTCCCCCCGCGATAAAATCAGACTGTTTCGGGGTTAGCTCATTATGATATTAAATAAGCCGAGAGTGATTATTGCCGGACTCAAAGGAGGCTCAGGCAAAACGACCATTTCGCTGGGTCTGCTAAGGCTGTGGAAAAACAAAGGCCGCAGTATAATCCCATTCAAAAAAGGCCCTGACTACATTGACGCCGCATGGCTTTCGGGGGCGTCCGGGTCGCCATGTTATAATCTTGATTCATACATAATCAGAGAGGAGCTGCTGGTGAATTCCCTTGTAAGCCACTGCCATGACGCCGATGCCGCTCTGATAGAGGGCAACAGGGGATTATTTGACGGCGTTGACGCTAAGGGCACTTTCAGCACGGCTGCACTGGCAGAGTTGTGCAGGACGCCCGTTATACTGGTGGTGGATTGCGTGAAGGCGGCTGCGACTATTGGGGTAATAGTAAAGGGTATCGTGGAATTTTCCGATGCGCTTATGATAAAGGGCGTGGTGTTGAATTATATCTCTAACGGCAGGCATGAAAAGGTTATAAGAGAGGCGGTGGAGCGTTATGCGGGCATACCTGTAGTTGGGGCGCTAAGAAGAGGTGAGCGTCCATTTCAGCAGGAGCGGCATATGGGGCTTACCAGCCGTGATGA
>JAKOEO010000081.1 GCA_022321325.1 Candidatus Magnetominusculus sp. LBB02
ACCCTCCTTTTCCATTGTCTCAAGCTCTGTTTTTAGCGTAGTGATTGCCTTCATAATATTGGACGTCTCGGTTGATAAATCAACATCCATATCCTTGAGTTTTAAATTAGTGGTCAGAGAAAGCGCCCTGTAATAATCATCCCTGTATTTATCGAGTCTTACCTCTAAGGTCTCTCTTACTGATTTGAAATCGCCCTTTACCCTCCGGACAGAACTCTCAATGTATGCAGCCGACAGTGTATTGGCGATAGAAGCCGACATCGCAGGGTCATTAGAGATAACGCTTATCTCTATCATGTTTGCCTCTTTATGCTGCTTAACAACGGCATAGGGCAGCGAAAACAGTGTCATCGAGATAGTAGGCTCAAAAAAATCGTCCGCCTTCAAAGGAAAACCAAACAGCCCCGTGAGCTTGTACTCGCTGATAACCGCCTCTGCCAGCGGTTTTATTCTGGACAGCTCTATATCAGTCTTTACGTCGTCGCTTGAGGTTGTAAGCTGCGAGGTCAGCCCCCATGTCGCAAGAAGCCCGTTTGCATAGTTTGTCTTTGCAATCAACACCTTAGCGGCGGCCTTGTATGTCGGCCTGATAAGAATCACAAAAAGAAGCGCTAAAACTACGGTGGCGCCGAATACATAATAAAACAGTCTCTTCCGTCTGTTAAAAATCTCGATATATCTTAGCAACTCCACCTATACTGCCTCCTCAACGGCATCGCCGCAACAGGAAATACTAACATATTCGGCATGATTAAAGCATGGTGTTGAAGTTACCCCCGCCAATATGTTATTTTCAACATGTGAGTGAGATTAATTCCGGCGGCACAGGGCAGTTTACGGTCTGTGCCGTTGTGGTAACGTATAATAGAAAGGCATTGCTGTGTGAGTGTTTAAGCGCCCTGATGAGGCAGACGAGGCGTCTTGACGCAATTTGGCTCATTGATAATGCCTCTTCTGACGGCACGCCTGATGAGCTCCTGTCCCAGGGATATATTTCAGAACTGCCTCCTGCCACGCCTGATAAGCCTTTTGAGATTGTTAAAAAACATGAGGAAAGCGGCACCGTCCTCCATTATATAAGAATGAACGCAAACACTGGCGGCACATGGGGCTATCACGAGGGCATATCACGCGCATACGTCAGCGGCTTCGATTGGATTTGGACAATGGACGACGATGTAGAGCCAAAGCTCCACGCCTTAGAAACGCTGCTGTCTTATTCCCATATGGGCGAGTGTATTCAGCCCTCGAGGGTTTACGAGAATGGGCATGTCTTTGAGGACAACAAGTTTATTGACCTTTCCACGGGAAGGCAGAAGTTTCTGAAAGACGGCGTGTTCGCAGAGCATCAGACATTTTCAGTAAAAAATTTCGTCTCATTCGAGGGGCTGTTGGTAAGCCGTAATATCGTTAAGGAGATAGGCTATCCGGACAGGCGGTTTTACTGCTGGTGCGACGATTTCGCCTACGGCCTGATGGCCTCACGTTATACGAACATCATTATGGTCAAAGAGGGGCTTATCATAAAGAAACTAAGACCAGCCGACGGGTTTGTAGTCCTTGGCAGAAAGAGCATCCGCCTCCGGGACAAAGAGCTTTACTATATGGTAAGGAATCAGTTTATCATATTTGAGTATCTGAAGAAATTGGGTACGTTTTCGAGGCTTGCCTATGTATCGCTCTTTGCGACAGTTCTGAGAATGGCCGTTGGGACGATAGTCTATGACAAAAGCCCTATGAAACTTTTTTTATTGTTTAAGGGATTTATAGACGGCCTGTTAAAAAAATACAACAAGACACAATTCCCGCCATAACATCTGATCTTTCGGGACGCTGACACATCTGATGGACAACGCTAAACGAGTAAAGACGATAGCATCAAATACGGTATGGTTTTTTACCTCAAGAACAGTTGAGGTAGTAAACTCATTCCTGTTGATAGCGCTTGTCGCACGGTATTTAGGGGTCAATGACTTTGGGGTTTATTCCTTTTTAATGGCAACATGCTGGACAATTCTGCCGCTTTTTCTTGTTTTGCAAAGGATATTGGTCAGGGATATTGCCGTAGACAGGGGCACTGCCGCCGAGATTGTTGGAGGCGGCCTTACGTTAATCGCCCTGATAGCGCCGCCTCTGCTTATTAGCGGCATGCTGCTTCTTATGTTATTCAAGGTTGAGACTGTCTATTTCCCCGCCCTTGCTATCAATGTATTTGCCATTGCCTTTGCGGCGTTAAACAGCGTTTGTACTTCTGTGTTTATTGCCTTTGAGAAGGTAAAATATGAGACCATGGTATCGTTTATCACCTCAACCACCTCTATGCTTCTTATCGCTGTGGCTGTATATTTTAACCTTGGCTTTAACTCCACCTTTGCGGCCTTTATGTTGTCTAATCTTGTTGGATTTTGCGTGTCACTTTTAATCATGTCCAGATTAGGCGTACGCCCTGCTATGAAATTAGACTTTGGCAGGATGTATTATTTTATTAAAGAGTGCGGCTTTCTTGCGGTAAACCAGATAACAATTCAGATATACGCCTATCTGGGGATATTTTTCTTAAAGAAATTTGCAACCGACTACGATATTGGGATTTTTCAGGCCCCGGCCAGAGTGGTAAACCGGCTTAATGTCTTTCCCATCTCATTCAGCGTAGCCCTCTACCCTGTGCTGGCCTCACTAACGGCAGGAATCTATCAGAAGGAAAAGGTGGACGCCATGATTACAACAGCCTGCCGGCTTATCCTGATAGCGGCGATTCCGATGTCGCTTGTAGGGTTTGCCATGGCGGATGAGCTGGTGAGGGTGTTTTTCGGCGCGAAGTTCAGCGGCTCAGTACCCCTTTTCAGGATGATGGTAATGGGTATTAACTTTACATTTATCATATGCGTCTTTGACCCATTGTTAATAATACTGCATAAGCAGCGCAGCATCTTCTTTTTAAACCTGACACTGGTAGTGCTGTCTGCCGCGCTGTATTACCCGCTTGTAAAATTTAGCGGGGCTTATGGGGCAAGCATTGCCTTGTTTTTGTCCAATGTCGTTTATTTAGTCATCTATCTGACCTTTATATCAAAGCTGGTTGACTTGTCGGCACTATTGCAGAAGGGATGGTTGACCTTGACAGGGGGGCTTTGCGCGTTTAGTTTTATTTATTTTGCCGACGGCGATTACTCTAAGTTTATCCTATTGCCTGTTGCCCTTGCGCTATATTTCCTGTTTATAATAAAGTCATTCACCTTTGAGGAGATGCGCTTTATGAAGGGCGTACTAAAGAAAAAGAGGCTTGACACGCAATCAGTATAAATCATACAATCAACGCCAAAGAGGGGTGTCAATGAATGTATTATTAGTTCAGCAGGACGAGGGCGTCAGGGCGTATCACATACCGCTTTATCCTATAGGGCTTTCCTATATCGCGGCTGCCCTTAGTGCCCACAACGTCAGGATATTTAATCCAAATAGTTTTCAATATCCAGCCTCTTTAGAGGAATTGAAGAAAGAGATAGTAAGATTCAACCCCGACATTGTGGGGCTGTCCATAAGAAACCTCGACACCACGCAGAGGCACGACCTGCATATCCAGTACAAGACCGTAGGGCCGACCATTGCCGCTATCAGGCAGACCTGCCCGCCGGCTAAGATAGTTGTGGGCGGGTCAGGCTTTTCCCTTTACGCGCGGGAAATAATGGACAGAAATCCTGAAATTGACTTTGGCGTATTTTTAGAGGGCGATGAGTCAATTGTCGAGCTGCTTGATAATCTTGACAGGCCAGAAACTGTAAAGGGCATATTCTATCGCTCGGCAGGGGCGGCTCAAGCGGTATTTACGGGTGCGCGTCCTACCCCTGATTTCAGCAAGATTCCCATGCCGCGCAGAGACCCCTCCGTAATTGATATGAAAGAGTACATCGGCGACTACTACAATATACTTGGCGTACAGAGCAAGCGCGGCTGCGTGTTTAAATGTACATACTGCAGCTACCCGTTTTTGAATAATGACAATATCAGGCTTCGCCCGCCAATAGAAGTGGTTGACGAGATAGAACACATGATTACAAACTATGGGCTTCAGAGCTTTGCCTTTGTGGACAGTGTGTTTAATATCCCGGAGAGACACGCAAAAGAGATATGTAACGAGATATTAAGGCGGGGGCTGAAGGTAAAATGGGGGGCATGGCTGAGCCCTAAAATGCTGACAGTTGACTTAGTGCTTCTGATGAGAGAGGCCGGCTGCGTACACACGGGGTTTTCGCCAGACGCGGTTACTGATGAGGGACTTAAATATCTGCAAAAGGGAATTACCTATAAAGAGGTCAAAAACAGTATCGAGGTGATGCGCAAGGTTAAGGGCGTTGTGGCTACGTATAATTTCTTCTGCGCATATCCCGGCATGGACATGCGGGCGGTGCTGCGCACAATATATCTGTATTTTAAGATACCGCTGGCCATATTTGCCAGGGCCTCGGTGGGGCTGGGCTGGATACGCATAGAACCGCATACCGCCGTGTATGATACCGCGCTGAAAGAGGGTTTAATCACAGAAGGCATGGACATGCTGCCAGAGAAGGAGGAGGACTTATCAAAACTCTTCTACGTGCCTAAACGCCTGTGGTACGCAACCATTGTCTTTGACGCAATGGCCATCATAGCCGACGGCTTCATAAAACCGGTGGGCAGGGCGGCCTTCCGCATTGTAAACAGGCTCAAGGGCAGAAGGGCGCATGTCTGAACAATGAGATTAAAAGAACTTATCGTCTCATCAGGGATGTGGTTTTTCTGGTTTCCCCTGCGTACGGCACTAAAGCGCCTGCCGCTATGGATGACCTACGCAATAACCACATTCTTAGCAAGACTTATATCTATTTTCTACAGAGAACTGCAAGATAATATAAAAGAACAGCTCCTATATATCTTTCCCGATAAAAATAATACTCAGGAATTAGACAGACTGTCAAAGGAGACCATAGTCCATGATTTAAAAAGACGCGCCGAGGAGCTTCTTCTGGGGACGCTGTCAAAGGAGACGATAAGCCGTATAATCTCGTTTGAGGGCATGGAAAATCTCAACGCCTGTATCGAATACGGCAAGGGGACAATCATATTGTTATCCCACTTTGGCTCATTCTTTATGATACTTCCCGCCCTTGCCAGAAGAGACTACAAGGTAAACCAGATGGTCGGGCCGTCGCCGTATAACAAAGGCGTACAGAAAATGATCTTACGGGCAAGACAAAAAGAAAACGCAAAGCTGCCTGTAAATTTCATTCTCGTTGAGAAGGGCATAAGGCCGGTATTTCAGGCGCTGAAAAATAACGAACTTGTGGCGATTGCCCTCGATGGCCGCGCCGGGGACATATGGGTAGAATGCAGTTTTTTTGGCAGAGCCGCGTACTTTTCACAAGGCATTATGAAGCTGGCCGTTAAGACTGGGGCTGCCGTGCTGCCTACATTTATTATCAGACAGAAAGACAATACGCACAGGCTGGTCTTTGAAAAGCCTATATTTACAGACGGCCTGTCGCAGGAGGCCGCTGCGCTTAACGAACACACGCAAACGCTTGTGTCAATACTTGAGGGCTATGTCGCCAAACATCCTGAGCATTTTGCCATGAACATGGCCATATATGCCGAACAGCTTAGAAAGGGCGTGTGCAATAAACCCCTGTTTAAACCGGATACGGGCGGCCAGATGTGAAAAGACTTCGCCTTGTCCTGCTTGCCGTTTTTATTGTTGTCACTATTACGGCTCTCTTTGTAGAGATTCTCCTACGGCTCCTGCCAAACTGGTACACAGAGTACGGCAATAACATCTTTTACCGTTATACACAAGACAAGCATATCCTGACGCTTGAGCCAAATCAGGCAGCCCCCTACAGGCACGCCTGCTACCGCATACCGCTGGTAAGTGTGAATGCTGAGGGCTACAGGAGCTATGAATGGAATAACTTAGCAGGCCCTGTAAGGATAGCAGTCCTTGGGGATTCCTTCGTCGAGGGCAAGCAGGCCGGTGAAAATGCCTATTTCGCCGCCCGCCTGCGGGGGCTGCTCAAGCAGGATGTGCTGAATTTCGGCATAAGCGGCTACGGCACAATACATGAGTATCTGCAGTATGTCAGAGATGTCAGAAATTATAGACCTAAGATAGTCCTGCTGTTTTTCTGCACATTTAACGATGTAAACGGCAACGCCTGCAAGCTGATGGGAGGCGGGTCGCTCTTGTCATGCGCCAAAATGGAAAACGGCGGCGTGGTAATTGACGAAAAGAAAGACCAGAAGGCAATGAAGTCCATTATCAACTTCCTGTACAGGCATTACAAGACATCGCTGTTTATAAAGACCGTGTTTTTTCAGCATAGAGTAGACCCTGCCGCAAGAGAAAAGTCAAACGTACTGCCTGAGGATTACTATTCTTACATGCCGCCAAAGGGCGACTGGCCTGAGGCATGGGCACTGACTGAACACTTCCTGAAAGAACTTAAAACGGAAACAGAAAAGGACAACGCCACGCTGATAGTAATACCGGTTGTAGAGCACATACGAATGGTCAAGGATTTTAAGGCAGAGCTGCGTAAGGCATTCAACATTGAGGCCCCTCTGGGGTTTGACCCTGAGTATCCGGTGAGGAGACTTCAGGAAATATCGCAGGGCAATAATATTGTATTTTACAATCCCGAACCGTTTTTCAGGCGTTACAGGGATGAGTTTAACCTGCCGGAGCCATATTTTGCGTATCGCTGCGAGGGGCACTGGAACCCGCTGACGCACTATCTCATGGCCAACCTTGCGGCGGAGTATCTGATTAAAAACGGCTACTTAGATAACAACGCGGCACTTAAAGAGGCACAGAGTAACCTCAGGCGCACCCCTAAGGAGATTCTTGGCGACGCGGGATATAAAGAAATCTACGAGGGCGGATTTTATAACTGCCCTGCAAGATAAGGCCGATGATTTCATTGCAATAGGGGTATGACTAACTTGGATACCAAGACAGCAGTGGCTCTTCATTTCATGAACTATAACGCTGAAAGAATCACAAAACTTTACTGGCAACACCGACAATGGAGGCTGAAACATCTAACCGTGTGGGCAATTGAAAATATTCTATCTCTTATGTGATAATATTGTTCATGACCGACCTATTTTATAGTAATAACATAATTATTAGTACACGACAGGCTTTAACGCCTTCCGCCGTCAATGATATATATAGCTCTTCGTTAGAGATTCGCAATAACGCATGGGCGAATAGTAAATATATACCTACATGGGTTAATGTCGAGAATGTAGGATTAGACCAGTTTTTTACACGACCTGCCATCGCAAAGGAATGTTTTGAATCCCTCTGTGCGTATATAAAAAAAGCCAATGAAGATTTATCTCATTATAAATTTGTAGAGCCATCAGCAGGTCTTGGTGCATTTTATGACCTACTACCAGAAAGCTGCCGCATTGGAATTGACATTTTCCAGTATCGTCCTGATTTTATTTTAACTGATTTTCTATCATGGATGCCGGAAAAGAACGGTCGCAGTTATGCAGTTATCGGCAACCCTCCTTTTGGTTATAGGGCATGGTTGGCTCTGGCTTTTGTAAATCATGCAGCATTGTTCGCAGATTATGTTGGTTTTATTGTGCCAATGGCTTTTCAAAGTAGAGGGAAAGGTAATGTTCAGGATAGGGTGAAGGGACTTAAACTCGTTTATACTTCGTCGTTGCCATCCGACAGTTTTGTTGATATTGATGGCAAAAGTGTTAAAGTTAATGCGCTATGGCAGATATGGGCGCGTGATGATGATCTGGCAAGCCCTGTACCGAAAACATGCAATAAATATATTGATTTGTTTACAGTTGATATGAGGAAGGAGCGATTATGTGGTCAAAAAAGACTTAGTGAGGCGGATTATTTTATACAACGCACTTTCTATAATGAACCGCCGACACTTGTTACCAGCTTCGACAAAGTCCGGTATGTATGCGGCTACGGCATTGTAATCAAGCGCAATAAGCGTGAGATTACCGAACTTTTGAAAAATGCCGATTGGCGCAAGTATAACAACCTGGCAAGCCATAATTGTCGACATATCAGTATGTGCCATATTAGAAAGGTATTGACAGATGCAGGCTTTGTAGATGATTGATGCTGTAAAATTATTCGCATCCGTGCTACCTGAATTTCACGACCATTCAAAATGGGATGGTGCTATTCTGGGAAAAATTAAAACAATTTCAAATACCAAAGTTGGAGGCGTTGGTCAACTTTTCATAGAAAGATTATGCGGGCAATTATCTATCCCATGTTCATTCCCTTTAAATGCAAGAGGGGATAGATTAGCTCAAAGTCCGTGGGACATAAAAATAAACGGTATTGAGTTTGAGTTAAAAACAGCCACAGAAGACACGAATAATCATTTTCAGTTTAACCACATCAGATACCATCGGGCATATCAGGCACTTTTATGTTTAGGGGTAAGTCCCAACAATCTATATTTTGGGATTTGGTCAAAGGCAGATGTTGTTACAGGGAAAGCAGGGAATTTGGTTAGTATGGAAAAAAGTGCTAACGCTTCCTATAAACTTACTAAAGCACCACATCAATTACATGAAATAATCAGTTTTCAGGCCGAAATTGGCAGATTTGCGAGAAGTTTCAGGTAACTTTTCCAAACTGGGACACTAACGAAATAGAGCGTTCATTGACAATCGCACGCTCTGCGTTATATTATCAGTACTGTGATGACAGCGCATAAGGCATTGTACTCGAAGATGAAAATCTTTCACTTCAAAGACAAGATTGACTCGCTGCCGCCTGACTCTGACAAGATACTGCCCCCCGTGCAGATAAGAATAAAGCCCACAAACCGCTGCGGCCATAACTGCCGCTACTGCGCCTATCGTTCAGACGCCTTGCAGCTTGGCAAGGACATGAACCAGTCCGATTTCATTGCAAAAGACAAGATGTTGGAAATAATAGACGACATCATTGATATGGACGTAAAGACCGTTACATTTAGCGGCGGCGGCGACCCGTTTAACTATCCATATCTTATTGACGCCGCAAGAAAATTGTCAGAGAGCAACGTAAAATTTGCATCTTTGACAAACGGGGCAAATTTAACCGGCGCACTGGCAGAGATTTTCGCCGCCAACGCCTCATGGTTAAGGGTCTCTATGGACGGCTGGGACGACGAGAGCTACTCTTTATACAGAGGCGTAAGACACGGTGAGTTCACTAAGGTAATGAGTCATATCGAACAGTTTAAGAAACTCTCAGGGCGCTGCCTCTTAGGCGTCGTGATTATAGTTGACCAAAAAAATGCCGAACATGTCTATGATTTCATAGGAAGGCTGAAAAATACCGGCGTTGACAGCGTTAAAATCTCACCGTGTATTATCAGCAACATCGGGGCTGAGAACAATCTCTATCACAGCGGGATTTTTAAGCTGGTCAAAGACCAGACGAAACGCGCGGTTGAGGATTTAGCGGCAGACTCATCGTTTGAGATCTATGATTCATACCATACCCTCGATGACAAATTCACCAAAGACTACGCATGGTGTCCATATTGCCAGATATTGCCGGTAGTAGGCGCTGATTTAAACGTATATTCGTGTCAGGACAAGGCGTATAATCTGGATTGCGGCCTGCTTGGGTCAATTTCTAATATGAGCTTTAAGGAGTTCTGGTTTTCTGACAAGCGACGCTTCTTTCAGATTGACCCGTCCTGCCACTGCAACCACCACTGCGTCTCAAGTGAGAAAAACCGCCTGATTATGGAATATTTAAACGTAGATATGGGGCATTTGGGATTTGTTTAATACTGAGGACAGCCCGCCCTGCCCCGCCTGCGGCAGCCTTGACCAGATAGCCGTTTATGAAAAAGAGGCGGCCTATTTTTCCAATCTCGATATCTCTTCAAAGTTCGCCGCCAATGCGTGCCGCCAGTGCGGCTTTGTCTTTCAATCAAGCGCCTATAGCGGCTCTTATGACAATATGCTCTTGCAATGCTATAGCAATTACAATAAATATCAACTGTTTCCATTTCCAAACCGCTCTGCCCAAAACGCTAAAACCCTTGAAATCCTCCTTGAGCGCATCCCAAACGACCACTGTTTCAACATCCTTGAGATAGGCTCAAACAGAGGCGATATGCTCTTTATGATAAAAGAACGCAGACCGGCTGTTAATGTGCTTGGTATTGAACCGGCGGGGGTTGACTGCCGCGTCCCAACAATCAGAGCTGCCTTTGCCAATGGACTGTTGTCGAATAAATTCGATTTGATAATTTTGCAGCACGTCTTTGAACACATTAAAAACCCACGGAAACTCATCGCCGATATAAGGCATATACTGTCAGATACGGGGGTGATATACATAGAGGTTCCAAATCTGGACAATACGCTGGGCTATTGTCTCGATGATTTCATATTAGAACACGTTAATTATTTCACAGTGGAGACGTTGTCCTGTGTGCTTGATGATTTTAGCCCTGTTGAACTTTACAGCGAAGACTTTATCAGGGCGGTATACGCAAGGGCGGCGGCATCTCAAAGGAAAAGTTCATTTGCGCCATCTATCGTAGAACGCTTTCACAGATACAGGACAAACAGACAGGAGGCAATAGAGAAAATATGCCGGGACTCTGCAGAGGGCAAGACGCTTGTGTTTTACGGCGTATCGTATTATTATAAGATGTTGATGAGGGAACTTGCGCCTGTTCTGAACCTTCAGAAGTGCATGTTCTACGATGACAACTATCTACAGGCGTATGAACAGGAGTACGGGCTTCGCAGATTGACAGAGTTTAACGGCAGCTGTGTCGTGATTATTTGCAGCAATAATTTTATAGTGCAGGATGAGATATATAATAAAATATGCGGCTGCGGCCTCAATGGCATAGTAAGGCCATGGAGGGCGTCATAAACTTCAACAATGTTATAATTACGGGAAGCGGCGGCGATATTGGAGGTATGATGTTTTCGATGCTGCATGAGGCCGGGCTGGCCGTACATGCCTATAGCGGCGATTTAAGGGCCGACAGTGCAATAGTCCTGCACATGGCGGCGAAATCCCCGCCTTGTTCTTGTGATCAGATGATTGACTCAAACATATTATACCTGAAAGAGGTCGTGAGCTATGCCCGCAATAATGAGGTGAAAGGCTTGATATTTTTCTCCGCAGCCTCGGTCTATGGCGGCATTGACAAGGAAGATGTGGATGAGACATGCAGAGCATACATGCCGTCGTTTTACGGCCTCACAAAGCTCATGGGCGAACAATATCTGAAATCAGCCGGTATCAACGCGCTCTGCCTTCGCCTTCCCGCGATACTGGGGCTAAGAAATACCACCAATCTGCTGTCACGTCTCTATTTGAAATTGAGAAATAACGAGGCCATTGTGATAACAAACCCTGACAGGGCGTTTAATAACTTCGTATCCACCGCCAACATTGCCCATCTCATCATAAACGCCAAACTAAAAACCGACCACGACATAGTAAATCTCGCCTCAACGGGGGATTTAACCCTGATGGAGATTGTCATGTTGATGAGGGAGCTGACCAGTTCGTCATCTGAAATTACCATCTCGAAGGATAAGGCCGCGTTTTTTAATATTTCAACGAAAAAGGCTGAACGGGAATATGGTTTTGTCCCATATAAGGCGCAAGACGCGATAACGCAGTGGATAAAAGAGAGGATGCAGTATGACGCTCACCGTAGAACAATATAACGACAGCGAGAGAGCGTCGCTCTGTCGGCTGTCAAACAGGGCAATAGAGGCGTTTGCCCCGGTGCACTTTAATGCCGTTAATTACCCGGCAAGGGTATATTCGCACAATGATTTAGTCAGATACGTTGACACCATGCATGACTGGGAAATGAGCGATTATTTTAAAATGCCATACTCTGAAGATGAGGGTAAGATGTGCGCCGAGGTATGCGGCGATGTCGCGGCACTTACAAAACAGGAATTTGACAGGGCAACGCGGCCGATAAACGCGCCTCTGGGGGCGATATTCCTATGGCGCATAATACAAAATATTAAAAAGACATTTGGATGTGACAGCGTCTTTGAGTTTGGCCCTGGAAGCGGCTATCTGGGGACTTATTTAATCAAATCAGGATATAGTTATGCCTCGATGGACAATACTCAGGCATTTTACCTGTGGCAGAGCCTGTTATTTGATTTCGTATCGGGAGGCAGGCTGGCGGAGTTTGCCATAACCGGGGCATACCCGCCGCCAGATGCGCCTGAACTATCCCACATCCCATGGTGGATATATAGCAGCTTTCACAAGGACGAATACTTAGGCAGGCGGCGCTATGATGTGGTCGTCTGTAACCGCATACTTGGCGAGCTGTCCAGATCGGCGCTGCGATATATACTAAAGACATCGAGGCAGATGTTAGAAGGCTCAGGCACAGGGCTTGTCATCTTTGAAGGACCGGGGGCGCTTACAGTAAACACCTTCGATGAGATTATGGCAGCCTTTGAGGAGTTTGGATTTATCCCCATCCTTGGAGACGGTTTTTTTTGTTTCACTATAAAATCAAGCAAACCCGCCCGCTATGCCTGTGATTACTCGCTTATAAAATTTGGGCGTCAGCAGATAACGCTTGGAATTCCCGGCGTATACAGACTCTCAGGCGTTGTAAGAAAGGCATATAATAGTGTCGTTAAAGACAATCCCCTATATAATGCAGGGAAGGCAGGCGGGACGTTAATGGCCGCGAACTTTATGGAAGGCGGCGGCGGGGAAAATCCACTCGATTATGATTTTCTAAAATACATTGATAAGGACGGCCTATGAAAAGAGCCTCAGTAATTGGCGGCGGCATTGCCGGCATAAGCATAGCGCACCTTCTGTCCAAGGCCGGTTGGCAGACATCGCTGTTTGAGAGAAATGCGTTTCTTGGCGGCGGGTTTAAGACGTTTTATTGTGGCGGCCACCCTTATACATTAGGGCCGAGGCCGTTTATGTCGCGAAACGAGGGGCAGACCCATCTGTTTGAGTATCTAAACGGCATTATCCCTATGAGAAAGTTAAACCACAACATGTTGTCATATATAGAGCGCGACGGGCAATTTTACTCATATCCAATCAGCGCCGACGATATTGCAAAGATGCCCGATGCCGGGATAATCGAAAAAGAGCTGAAAGAGGGCAGCGCTGCGCCGCCAGAGAATTTCGAGGAGTTTTGGCTCTCTGCTATAGGCCCAACCTTATACGGCAAGTTCATAGACAAATATTCAAAGAAGATGTGGCAGCTTGAGTCTAACACCGAGCTAAAGGAGTTCAAATGGTCGCCGAAAGGACATACCCTTAAAACCGGCGGCAAGAGTACGCACTCAGAGGCCATAGTCAGCTATCCCTACGCCTATGACGGTTATGACCAATATTTTACTAAATGTACAGAGGATGTCGCAGTCCATCTTTCCTGCAATATCGAAAATGTGGATTTAGATAAAAGAGAAATTATAGCTGACGGCAGTTCCGTAAAGAGCGACATCATTGTAAACACCATATCGCCGGATGAGTTGATGGGAAACTGTTATGGCCCGCTGCCCTATCTTGGCCGGGATTTTATAAAGGTAGTCCTTCCAGTAAAGGAGATATTCCCTGACGACGTGCAGTTTGTCTATTATCCAAACGATGAGAAATATCTGAGAATTGTGGAGTACAAGAAATTAACCTTCTACGAATCGCCCTCAACGCTTATTCTGATGGAGGTAGTGTCCTCTAAGGGAAAACTCTACCCTCTGCCGTTTCCAGGCCCGAAGCAGCTTGCAAAAAAATACATGGACGCCATGCCCGCAAATATTTATAACATAGGCCGACTGGGCACATATACCTATAACATAGACATGGAAGGAATACTACTGCAAGCATTGGATTTGATGAGACGGCTATAGGTCATACCAAGTTACATTCATATAAGTAGATTATCGCTCACAGCCAAAACCTCGTCTTCACCTGTCTTGTCCTGTCATCATTCCGGCTTGTCCGGAATCTTCTTTGGCTGGATGATGTGCATAGGCAGATTCCGGACAAGCCGGAATGACAAAATGAGGCCGGAATGACAGAATTTTGAAATATCCCTACTTCTATCTTAACTTCGACAGTCATAGGCAAATAAATCTTCGAAGACCCGCATAGAATGTAG
>JAKOEO010000082.1 GCA_022321325.1 Candidatus Magnetominusculus sp. LBB02
ATCCCCTGTAACAATCCACTTGTGAAGGGCTGTGTCATACGTAAACGGCGGCCCGCAGAGATGCTTAGGAATATGAATTCCAAAATCTCCAAGGAAACTGACCACATAGCCAGACCAACCAATAGCCACAGTGGATGCGCCAAGGAAATACTCCAAAATTAAATCCCAGCCGATTATCCACGCTATTATCTCTCCAAGAGCGGCATAGGCATAGACATATGCGCTGCCTGAGATAGGAATCATCGAGGCCAGCTCGGCATAACAAAGCCCGGCAAATCCACAGGCGACAAAGGCCAGCAGGAACGACAGCACAATGGCAGGCCCGGCATAACTAGCGGCGGCATGTCCAGTGAGGACAAAAATCCCCGCCCCCACAATTGCCCCAACGCCGATTGCGGTCAGCTCCACAGGGCCGAGCGTACGTCTAAGGCGTGGTTCTTTATCGCCGTCAGCGAATGCCTCTTCCTGCAGGGTGTCTATCGCCTTCTTTTGCAGCAGCCTTGAAATTGTCATTAATTAAGCGGCTCCTTAGTATGTGTGACGCCTGATGATACAGCCACTTTTAATATACAAAAATGTCGGGGCTAAATGCAAACGGCCAATCTTCGCAAGCTGATGGCCAAGGCTATTGATGCCATGCCTGATTTTGATGGTGGATTTA
Organism: Candidatus Magnetominusculus sp. LBB02; assembly: GCA_022321325.1. GTDB lineage: Bacteria > Nitrospirota > Thermodesulfovibrionia > Thermodesulfovibrionales > Magnetobacteriaceae > Magnetominusculus > Magnetominusculus linsii. The sequence goes on from JAKOEO010000082.1 coordinate 662, forward strand.
GGCCTGACAGCATATTTTACAAAAAGAGATAATAAATGGTATGCTCTAAGTTTATTTGCGGTGTTATCGCTTACCGCAAATGCAGGTATCGGCATAGGGCGGCGGGCCAGCCCGGCTCTGCGGCGATGACTAAAGCATAGAACACCGGAGACTTTGTAAATGGATAAAGGACAAGACAAGGCGGCACTTAAATGCGGCATGAAGCTGCCTTACCTTGAGTTTACAGATGAGATGCTGCCCGGCGAAAGTTTTTATAGGTCATTTGTAAAACCTTTATATGATAAGGTGTTTGCCTTGTTTTTGTTTATCAGCGCATCTCCATTGTTATTGCTGATAGCGTTGCTGGTAAAACTGGATTCCGCTGGGCCGGTAATTTTTAAGCAAAAGAGGGTCGGCCTCTTTGGAAGAGTCTTTACAATATATAAGTTTCGTTCGATGAGGGCATCTCAGGAGGCGGATGCGAATCCTTTTACTGAAAAGAATGACCCACGGCTGACAAGGATAGGGAAAATTATCAGAAATATAAGGATGGATGAGCTGCCTCAACTGTGGAATGTCCTTAAAGGCGATATGAGCTTAATAGGTCCCAGGCCTGAACAGGTCGAAGTTGTAAAACAATTAGACGCCAGCCTGCCTAAATACTCCATAAGACATGTCATCAAGCCCGGCATTACCGGATTGGCGCAGGTTGAATATAAGTACACTGCCAACGAGAGCGATGTCCCGAAAAAATTACAATACGATTTCTATTATATCAAGAATATGTCGTTGAAAGTTGACTTGTACATTATGCTTGCAACCCTGAAAGTTGTGCTGTCAGGTCAAGATAGAAGCGATTTGTAAGCAATACAAGAAAAGGGTGGTATATGAACACAAATGAGGGAATAGAGACCATCTCTGCACCGCGCAGCATCGGCGGGTACGCTAATGAGTCTAATTCTCAATACGTTGCGTTTGCTCATCTGTTAATTCTGTTTATTATAGGACTTGCCTCATATTACAATAGCATGAATGTACCTTTTACCTATGACGACTACCCAAATATTATAAATTACAAATATGTGAAAGATTTTAAATATTTTATACATTTTTCGCCTGAGATGGATTATGGTTTTAAGGACAGATATGTAGGGTATTTGACGTTCGCTCTCAATTATTGGCTTGGCGGCCTAAGTGTCAGGGGCTATCATATAGTTAATCTTTATATTCATATATGCAATGCTTTTTTGATCTACGAGGCAATTATGCTGTTAGCTAATAAACGTTTTTTCCCTGATTTTAAAGGCCATAGACATCTGCGCAACATGGCATTTTTTGCTTCGGCGCTTTTTATCAGCCACCCCATTCAAACTCAGGCGGTAACATATATTGTTCAGAGATTTGAAAGTCTTGCAACAACATTTTATCTGCTATCAATAATGTCTTACATAAAAGCGCGTACAGAGCTTTCTTCCAAAAGGATTCTTTATTATATTTCATCTCTGATTTTGACATTTATAGCGATGAGAACAAAAGAAATAGCCTTTACAATTCCTATAATGGCATTTGTGGTTGACTATTTATTTATTGAAAAAAAGGACAGAACCAGATTTGCCCTTATCCTGCCCAAACTCTTATTGCTGCTGGTAATTCCGCTGACTATTGTAAATTGGGATATAACTAAAGTCTTTATATCTCATAAGATCATAAGGGCAGACACTTCTCAATATCAGTATATTATAACGCAATTTGCCATTATGCTGACTTACTTCAGGCTCTTATTATTCCCCGTGGATCAGAATCTTGATTACGATTATCCACTTTATACCACTTTTTTTCATCCCAAGGTTGCATTTGGGTTCGCCGTTACCATAGCTGCGATGGCAATAGCGATATATGCATTTTATCGTGCAAAGAGATCAAACGGGCCGGAAAAATTATACCTCAAGCTTATTACTTTTGGTATTCTGTGGTATTACATCGGTCTTTCTGTGCAGTCGGGATTGGTGCCTTTATTGGATTTGATTGTTGAGCACAGATTATACCTGCCGTCTATAGGTTTTTTTATTTCAGCGCTTTCTATATTAGAATTGGGCAAGATTCGCACGAAAACCCTTTCTCGTGCAGGGAAGGCATTGCCGATTTTATTGATTGCAGTAATTGTGGTCTTATGCGCAGCGACAATTAATAGGAACAGGGTCTGGCAAAGCCCTGTCTCTCTATGGGAAGATGTCGTGAAAAAAAGCCCGTTTATAGGAAGGGGCAGATATAATCTGGGCAATGAATACGCAAAACTGGGGCGGTATAGCGACGCCATATCAGAGTTTGAAATGGCCTTGATATTAAAGCCTGACATCGTTGACGCATATTACAATATGGGTTTAGCTCTGATAAACAATGGCCGTCCTGATGAGGCGATAGAAAATTTTAAAAAGGCGCTGCAACTTAAGCCTGAATACGCAGTCGTCTATGTGGCTTATGCAAATGTCCTGTTTAAACAATACAGGCTAGGCGAGGCTATAGAGAAATATAAAAGCGCCTTGGAAATAGAGAAGCTGCCGGAGGCATATAACGGCATAGGTGTGATCAAGGCCATCAGCGGAGACCCCAGAGGGGCAATCGAAATGTTCGACAAGGCCCTTTCGATAAGGCCCGACTATACGGACGCCGCCGGAAACAAAAAAAGCGCCCTTGCTCTTATTCACTAAGTGTTTGACAGCGACGACATGCGCAGCCCGCCTATGGCGCGCCGTTACGCAAACAGGCTGACTATCGGGTTTGGACTTGACAACAGATTCACAACCGACTTAGAGAATGACTGGAAGGCCGGTGCGCTGGTTGGCAGACTGTTTGTAGATATGCTTTTAGAATTGGCATTAGTGCCCACATTGATGGCGTTGGCAAATGAGGGGTTGGTGTTGTACAGCCCCGACTGCTGCATCGCATTAGCATTGCTTAACGAACCGCCGATGGAGCTTAACGCATCGGTTAATGACTGGCTGGATGTGAGATTCATGCTGCTGATAGTGCTGGGATTAACAAATGAATTGGCAAACGACTGGTTAATATTGGAGCCGGACGTCATATTGAGAAATGACATACTCTGACCAAGTGAATCCATAGGCGACGCTGAAAGGTTGCTGGATACAATCCCTTTGGCAAGGCTTTGAGCCAGAGAAGACAGGTTTAGTTTATACGCGGCACTGGAACTAGCCGAGCTTGAGCGTGTGGCGCTGCCCCAACCAGACGACGAAACTGGCGGAGTACCGAAGACGCTCTGTAAGGCATTAATGACATTATTAGTGTTCACTGCACCCACCGCGGCCATTGTCTACCTCCATCTTCCTGTATGATTGTATTATATAACATAAAATATCACCCTGTCAAGCGTTTTATCAATAGGGGGCTGCCACGGCGTACCACCGCTTCATAATATATTTTCCCGGTAGAATTCCTATCATTGAGAGATTGATTTATCCCGAAATTTCGTGTTATGTTGAACTTCGTGACGGTCTATGAACTATAAAGACAAATTAGACGAGCTCAGACGGCAAGACCTGCTTAGGTCGGTCAGAGACAGAGACTGTCCCGCAGGCAGGACTATTAAAATCGGAGGCCGCGACCTTCTCAACTTCTCATCGAACGACTACCTCGGCCTTGCCTCAAACCACGCTATAATTGAAGCGGCGCAAAATGCCCTCATAGATTTCGGACACGGTGCAGGGGCGTCACGCCTGCTAAGTGGCGGCACAACCCTCCATGCCACGCTTCAGATAAGGACAGCCGCGTTTAAAGGCACTGAGAAGGCGCTCCTGTTTAACTCCGGCTACGCCGCAAACACCGGGGCAATCCCCGCACTAACCGATGCCCACACCGCCATCTTCAGCGACGAACTAAACCACGCCAGCATTGTTGACGGCTGCAGGCTTAGCGCCGCCACAGAAAGGCATATCTATAAACACAATGACCTTAATCATCTTGAGGCGCTCTTAAGCAAATCCCAAAGAGTAAATAAACTTATCGTCACCGAGTCCATATTCAGCATGGACGGCGATGTTGCAGATATTTGTAATCTAAACATGTTGTGCGCCAGATTTGGCGCAGCCCTCTACATTGACGATGCCCACGCAACGGGCGTCATTGGAGGCGGCAGAGGCGCTCTTGCCCATTTTAACATCGTACCGCAAAACCATATCATCCAAATGGGCACATACTCCAAGGCGCTTGGCTCTGTCGGAGGATTCGCAGCGGCAGAGAAACAGGTGATTGATTATCTCTGTAACACGGCAAGAACGCTGATATACTCAACCGCCCTGCCCGCCTCGGCTGTGGCGGCGTCTATAGCGGCAATTGATTACATAGCGGCACACCCAGAGCTAATTGTTAAACTCCGTGACAATATCGCCACATGCCGCAAGCTGCTCATAGCAAGAGGATTTCCTGTCACTCTTGACGAAACTCCCATTATCCCCGTTATGTTTAGCACATCGGCAGAGACCTTGACAATGTCTGCCCGTCTGCTTGCACAAGGAATTTATGCCCCCGCCATCAGGCCGCCGACCGTGAAGGCGCCGCGCATAAGGATATCCATCTCGGCATTCCATGAAAGAGGCGATGTCACGCACCTTGTCAATGCCCTGTATGAGGCGGCCAGATGAGCATTGCCCTTGTTACCGGGGCATCAGGCGGCATTGGCAGGGCGGTCTGTCTGAAACTACTGCAAAATGATATTAATGTTATAGCCCACTATAACAGCGCCGACGAGAAATTTATGGACGATTTTTCAGTGTATGCCAAGGCCATATCTGCCGTAAGGGCTGATTTTAAAGACAAAAACGACATTGAACGCCTCGCAAAACAGATAGAAACCCATCACGGCCACATAGATTATGTCATCAACGCCGCAGGCATCAGCGAGGACAGGCTGCTTATCAACTACCCGGAAGAGAGCTGGGACAATGTGATAGACATTAACCTCGGTGGCAGTTTCAGGATTATCAGGGCGATAACTCCCTTAATGAGTCATGGCGGTCATATAGTTAACATTTCCTCGCGCATTGCCGTAAGAGGCGGCCAAGGGCAGTGCGCCTATAGCGCTTCAAAGGCCGCCCTGCTTGGCCTTACATTTTCGCTGGCTCAGGAACTGGCTCCGCAAAACATCAGGGTAAACGCCGTAATGCCGGGCTATGCGGCAACTCCAATGGGGATGTCTAATTCCAATGCCCTGAAGCGCGCCAAGTCAGAGAGCGTTCTGCATACGTTGTCCGACGCAGATGAGGCCGCCGAGTTGATTTATTTTATTATTAATACGAAGACCGTTACCGGACAGGTCTTCACGCTGGACAGCAGACTCTGATGAGAGGATTTTTTATCACAGGCACAGACACCGGCATAGGGAAGACCATTGTCAGCGCCATGCTTGCCATTCATCTCAAAGAAAAGGGTTATGATGTGACTGTGAGAAAGCCTATCGAGACAGGCTGTAGCTGTGTTGACAAAGGGCTTGTCCCCCATGACGGCCTCTTCTTAAAGACAATCACAGGCAGTGGCGAAGACCTTGATATAATCACGCCGCTGCGGCTTGTACATCCGCTTGCCCCGCTTGTGGCGGCTGAATTAGAAGGTACGGCAATAGACATTAACGAGATAGTTACGTCTTTAAAAAATATCTCCGGCGTTGCAATCATCGAGGGTGTGGGGGGGGTACTTGTCCCGCTTGCGAAGAACTTCTTTATTTCCGATTTAATAAAGGAGGTTGGGCTTCCCGCCATACTTGTGTCTTCAAACAGGCTTGGGACAATAAATCATACGCTGTTATCGCTTGAGCATTTAAAACATAAAGGCGTCACAGTTGCAGGCATTATATTTAACAGCGCCTGTGACTATGACATCTCTGCACACAGCAATATTGAGCAAATCAGACGCTTCGCCGGCGTGCCGGTGATTGCTGCCATGCCTTTTCTTGGCGCAATAGATTATAATTCATTAGTTGATGCCGCAAAGACAGTGGATTATGCTATAATCAGGAGTTTTCTATAATAGAATGTTTTCTGAAGAGGGAAAAAATAGATGCTAAACGCGATATTGAGCAAGATATTTGGCACAAAGAACGAACGGGAACTGAAGAAACTATTTCCAATTGTTGGTGAGATAAACGCCCTTGAAGCGGAGACAGCCGCAAAGACGGACGACGAGCTAAGGGCTAAGACCAAAGAGTTTAATGCCCGTCTTGACAAGGGCGAAACGCTGGACGACATGCTGAACGAGGCATTTGCGGTTGTCAGAGAGGTGTCTGTCCGGACGGTTGCGATGAGACATTTTGACGTGCAGCTTATCGGCGGCATGGTGCTTCATCACGGCACTATTGCCGAGATGAAAACAGGAGAGGGCAAGACTCTTGTTGCCACGCTTGCCGCGTATCTTAACGCACTGGGCGGCCACGGCGTTCACGTAGTAACGGTCAACGACTATCTGGCCAGAAGGGATACGCAGTGGATGGGGCCGATTTATCATTTTCTTGGCCTGAGCGTTGGGGTAATTCAGCATGACAATTCGTTTCTCTATGACCCTGCATATAAGTCCGAGTATGACAAGAACGATTACCTGCGGCCATGTACGCGCCAGGAGGCATATCAAGCGGACATCACATATGGGACAAATAATGAGTTTGGCTTTGACTACCTCAGAGACAATATGAAGTATGATTTGCAGGAGTATGTCCAGCGTGAGCTAAACTTTGCCATCGTTGACGAGGTTGACAGCATACTAATAGACGAGGCGCGAACGCCGTTAATAATCTCAGGCGCGTCAGAGGACTCCACTGACAAGTATTACAACATAAACAGGATAATCCCCAAATTGGCTGTAAACGTGGATTTTACGATTGACGAAAAGACAAAAAACGCGATACTTACCGAGGAAGGCGGCGAACGGGCAGAGAAACTGCTTGGCGTAGATAATCTCTTTGACCCGGTAAATATTGAGCTTGTGCATCATGTGCTTCAGGGCCTCAAGGCCCATCATCTGTATAAAAGAGATGTTGACTATGTCATATCTGACGGCGAGGTGCTCATAGTGGATGAGTTTACGGGGCGTCTGATGCCGGGGCGGCGCTGGTCTGACGGGCTTCACCAGGCTATCGAGGCAAAAGAGGGCGTAAAGATTGAGAGCGAGAATCAGACGCTTGCCACAATAACCTTTCAGAACTACTTCAGGATGTATAACAAACTGGCCGGCATGACCGGCACGGCTGATACCGAGGCAGAGGAGTTTGGAAAGATATACAACCTTGACGTGATGGTCATTCCAACAAATAAACCTATGGCGAGGGCTGATATGCCCGACTCCATATACAAGACAGAGCAGGCCAAGTTCAACGCCGTAACGGCGGACATACAAAGATGCAATGAGAAGGGCCAGCCAGTGCTGGTTGGCACGATTTCCATAGAGAAGTCGGAGGTTCTCTCAAGAGAGCTTAAGAAGGCAAAGATCCCCCATAGCGTTTTAAATGCGAAGTATCATGAAAAAGAGGCGGAGATAATCGCACAGGCAGGCAGGAAGGGCGGCGTAACTATTGCGACAAACATGGCGGGGCGTGGAACGGACATCGTACTTGGGGGAAATCCCAAAGGCATTGCCCAGGATATGCTGCGCGACACGAAAGACTACACGCCGGAGCAATTTAAGGATGCCCTTGAGCGGTCAGAACGGCTCTGCGCCGAAGAAAAAGAGCAGGTTTTAGAGGCGGGCGGCCTATACATACTGGGTACTGAGCGCCATGAGGCCAGACGAATAGACAATCAGTTGAGGGGACGTTCGGGAAGGCAGGGAGACCCGGGCGAGTCTAAGTTTTACCTGTCGTTAGAGGACGATCTGATGAGAATATTCGGCTCTGACAAGATAGCCGGCCTGATGAGCCGCCTGGGAATGGAAGAGGACGTGCCGATTGAAAACTCGATGGTCTCAAAGGCGATAGCAAACGCGCAGAGGAAGGTAGAGGCGCACAATTTTGACATAAGAAAACACCTGATTGAATATGACGACGTGATGAACAAGCAGCGCACGGAGATATACTCGTTCAGGAGGGAGATACTGAGTTCTGAGTCACTGAAAGACAAGGTATCAGACATGATAAAGGACACGGTTGAAGACCTGATAGCGGCGCACTGCCCTGAGGATACATATGCGGAGGAGTGGGATATGAACGCCCTCTGGGACTCGGCATACGGCGTGTTTGACATTCCGCGGAGCTTCCTGAAAGAGACGCTTTCTGAAGCGGCGAATTTAAATGTAATAAGGGAAAAACTACTTGAGCTGGCAGCAGGGCACTATGAGGAGAAAGAGAAGAAGTCGTCTGAGGGCGTCATACGCTACCTTGAGAAGATGACGCTCTTGCAGATACTTGACACGCAGTGGAAGGACCACCTGCTTGCAATGGACCACCTGAAAGAGGGCATAGGGCTTCGCGGCTATGGGCAGAAGGACCCGCTGGTAGAGTATAAGAAAGAGGCGTTTGATATGTTTGCCGAGATGACATACAGGATAACGTCGGAGTTTTTAAGCCGCATGTTCCACATAGTGATACAAGGGGAGAGTGAGGCGGTGGCAGCGGCGGCAGCCTCTAAGAAACAGCAGCCGGTATCTTATAACAGAGGCGACTCTGAAAGCGTCCAGGTGGTAAGAAAAGGCAAAAAGACCGGCAGAAATGACCCCTGCTCATGCGGAAGCGGCAAGAAATTCAAAAAATGCTGCGGCAGAGGGCAGTAAAAAACGGGGGGCAATGTGCCCAAGTGCAAAGCGTCGTACATCGTCCGATGTAAAGCTGCCCCCTTCTGACTCAGCGTCTTCTAGTTCTGAGCGAAGTTTAGACATTCTCGTGTATTTGACCGCGTAACGAATGGCGTCCTCCGGCGTGGGGAAGTTTCCTGCGGCAAGCTCAGCCTCCACCCGTTGTGCGGCATCACGTACGTTGTGCGGTATCACGTACGTTGTGCGGCATCACGTATTAGTTCGACTTTCAAAAAAGCACCATATATAATTGGCTCTACAATAAACCAAGTAGCCTAAAAATTGCATCGTTTCTTTTCTTAGCATCCTTTAGCAATTTATCAAACGAAACAATCTCAAAGTATGAATTCATTTCATCATGGTAAAAGAAATATCCAGCACTATCCAAAGATGGCTTGAAATTTCTTTTTTTAGCAATGTTTTTTAGATTAGGAGTTAAATCAGCCATTATATAACAATAAAATTTCGCGTTGGCAGATACATTAATAGTTCGACCGCGGAAATCTCTAATCGTATCTTGTTTAATGTTATCTATATAATTTATAATCTGATCAATTGGATTATCTTTATCAGTATAAGTATCATTTTCGGGCCGTTTGAGTTCAATGATAACAACTGAACTGTAATCATTTTCATCCGAGTCCGAAAATGCAGCTGGATTATTAATTATGAACAAATCAGGCTCTTTTTTGCTCTCCGGCAAACGCTTATCTGATGCAAGGTATTTATGAAAAGTCAATTTCTCGTCAATAATCCATAAATTAAATCTTTCATATGGTATTTCATCAGACGTTTTACCCATAGGAAAAATTAGATTATGGATACTTTTTTCTAATTCATATTTTCCATTTTCTCTGAGTTGCATAAACTTTTCAAGTAACTTTAGAACCGATTTCCTATGGATAACGTATTTTGAAAGATTCATTGTATTGACATCATCCAATTGTTCGATATAATGGTCATACAGCACTTTATATTGATCTGCAGATTCATCATCAGTAAGCAACTGCTCGGCCGTTTTTCTTGTATCTACATCTATATTTAGCTGGATTTCATTTAATATTCTTAGTAGCTCATCATTGGAAACGTTTGTCTTAAGAGTATCGGCATGAACGCCAACATATTTAAGAGCACGTCTATATTCGGGGCGCTCCTCATTTACGTACTTTTCGAATCTCTTAATAATAATACTCTTATGGTTATCAATGGTGTCTTTTAGATGAGCTTTAACCTCATCAATCAAGAAATCAGTTAAACTCTCATCTGTAATATCACTATCAAAAGGAAGATCATCATCTTTATTAAAATTAAAACCTGTCCTTTTTGAATTAACGTTCTCATCAAGAAAACGGCTGTTTACATAGCACAAATAATAAAATGACCTACCATCACTGTCAACAATCTTTTTGCTGAGAGCAGGTATCTTTTTATCAGCAGTTATTTTTTTAACTTCCCTGTCGTTAGCACATAAGTGTATTGTATGCTGATGTGACTGATCCGCAGTGAAGAGCTTTAAATGTGTGAAGCAAAACTCCTGTCCTTTGAGTATAGCAATATTTTCTACAGCGAAACGCCTAATTTGATCGTTATATAAGTTATTTAGGTGTATTGTCTCATCTGCATCATCATCTATTATTTGAATTTCAGGTTGACTACCATTAATAAAGGAAAATAGACAATGCTCTAGAATACTCTGAGCAATGGTTGATGTTTTTTTTGGACATGAATATGAGTATTTATCTACATAACCATTCAAGTAAACAATACTATATGTTGATACTTTATCAATTTGATTAATCATATGATTGCCAATGCCTTTATGTCCAAGTGAAAAATCAAATGTGCGTTTAAATGATCGTCCAGTTTCATTAAAGACGCTTTCTATCTTTATTTCATCAAAGGCATGAAGCCATGAGAAGCGTCCAATACCTTTACCGCCTACGTTTTTTTTATAAAGACTATATATGGTTTTGAACGACTCGAAATTAGTTTCATTAAAGCCAATCCCGTTATCTTCTACAATAAAACCAATTATCGGCTTATTTGAACGTTGCGTATCTGCATCAGTTAAAAGATCATTTTGTTGCATATCTCTTCTAATCGTTATTTTGATGAGCTTCGTATTGTTATTAGTCTCTGAAACAGCATATATACTATTGACAACGGCTTCAAACAAAGGCATCAGCGACTTAGAAGTTGGTAATTGTTCATTAAGGAAATAACCTTCTATGTCAAAATCCATGTTTATATTATCATCTGCCATTACATGCTCCATTCTAAACCATCGCCATTTTCTTCATAAATGGATAAAATGCATTGTTTTTGATGAAAGAAACCATCACAGTAGAATATGCTCTTCTTGTTAATCAATGCTTTCATTGTTGTATACTATCCTATCAATGTTGAGTATGTCAATGTTGGAGCGCCGGCTGAGCCGATAGAGAGAGGGTTCAAATGAGGTAAGATGGATATGAATTTAATTTGTGCTTTGGCGTTACCTCTTTACATTGCTTCAGTAAAACATCCTCGTATATTCGATAGTCCACACGATTGTTTGCGTTTGAACGCGTAGAGCTCTTAATGTCTTTAAGCCCCGATATGATACTACCGGATGCTTTGCGACATCAGCGATGTCTCTATGCCGCGCAAACTGTCTTTACCTCGCAGCTGACCATACAGCACGGTCATAAATTGCTGCCAGCAGGTAAAATATTTTACATATTCGTTCGCTTCATACCGCGCGGCTAATACTTCAGATTGACGGATAATGGGACACAATCAATACTGATGGACGATTAAGGGGACACGCTACTCAATTACGTATTGCTTTATTAGGACGCACTGAAAGTCTTACGATTCAGCATGAGGTTACCTAAGAAGCTACACATACAGCAGGTGAGGCACTGCGCTGCATGGAAAACGCCGGAGGGCTGTTATTAATCCGTAACCTTTGCCCTGACATTGCAATCAGGATTGGTGCAATCAGGATTGTTTACTCTGCAAATGTGAATATGTTATAGTAGCGCTTGAGAAAAAATAATATTGTGTGCGGTTGGCAATTTGGGCAGCGGCTGCCGTGCATGAAGGAGCATGAACTATGAAAGTTAGCGGTGCTGAGATTATCATAGAGTCGTTAAAAAGAGAGGGCGTTAAGCATATATTCGGCTATCCCGGCGGCGTTGTGCTAAACATCTTCGATTACCTCTATGACGCAAAGGACATTCAACTACTACTTACGCGGCACGAACAAGGCGCCACTCACATGGCCGACGGCTACGCCCGCTCAACCGGCAAGGTCGGCGTGGCTCTGGTTACATCCGGCCCAGGGGCAACAAACACTGTTACCGGAATTGCCACAGCCGCCATGGACTCAATCCCTATCGTCGTGCTTACAGGGCAGGTTGCCACCTCCCTTATCGGCAATGACGCCTTTCAGGAGGCGGACATCGTAGGCATTACGCGCCCCTGTACGAAGTATAACTATCTGGTCAAAAACATAGACGACCTGGCCCCTACAATCAGAGAGGCGTTCCATATTGCGTCATCCGGCAGGCCGGGGCCGGTGCTTATTGACTTGCCGAAGGATATTTCAGCCGGAATGGGCAGCTTCAACTGGCCTGAGAAAATTCAGATGCGCAGCTACAATCCTACCGTAGAGGGTAATAAAAAGATGATAGAAAAGGCCGTCGAGGAGATGGCTAAATCTAAAAAGCCGATAATTCTTGCCGGCGGCGGCGTAATTCTCTCCAATGCCTCTGATGAGCTTAGGGAGCTTGCACAACTTACGCAGATACCCGTAAGCACAACGCTCATGGGCATAGGCTGTTTCCCCTCGACTCATCCCTTGTCTTTGGGGATGCCGGGAATGCACGGCACATACTACGCCAATATGGCAATTCAGGAGTCAGACCTTATAGTGGCCATAGGCATGAGATTTGACGACAGGGTGACGGGCAAGCTCTCGGCCTTTGCCCCCAATGCCACTATCATACACATAGACATTGACCCCACCTCGATAAGGAAAAATGTCCATGTGGATATCCCTATCGTCGGGGATTCAAAAAATACACTTACAACGCTAAACCAAATCGTTAAAGCCGGGCAAAAGACCCAGTGGGCGGAGATAAGAAAGGCATGGCTAAAGCAGCTCGATGCGTGGAAAGCGCTCAGGCCCATGAGCTATACATATTCAGATACGGTGATTAAGCCCCAGTACGTATTAGAGAAACTCTACGAGGCCACTGGCGGCGACGCCATATTCACTACCGAGGTAGGGCAGAATCAGATGTGGGCGGCGCAGTTTTTAAAATTCGACAAGCCGCGCACGTTTCTCACCTCCGGCGGGCTTGGCACGATGGGCTATGGCTTTCCGGCGGCAATTGGCGCGCAGGTTGCATATCCCGATAAGACCGTCATAGATATAGCCGGCGACGGCAG